>CAJMLH010000015.1 GCA_905214195.1 uncultured bacterium | reverse complement strand
AGAAAAACCCAGACTCACTCTTATGTTGAGCCGGGCTTTTGTCTACAGTCTGAAATGCCGTTCTTTCAAGAGAACGGCATTTTTCGTACGATTTGCGGTGTTTCGTATACAATTACAGAATCTTCCTTACATCTGCAAGATTCGTATGCTGAGGATTTCCGTTGGCGATAGGGGTAGCCTTGTCGCTCATGGTAAGAGTATTTATACATCCTCCCATGTCAGCATTATCGCCTGCCGGGTTATACCAACCGCCCTCGCTTATTGCTACAGTGCCGGCAGATATACGCTCAGTGACTTTTGCGGCAATTCTGATTACGCCTCTGTCGTTAAAAACCTCTACAGTATCGCCGTCTGAAATACAGCGGCACGCTGCATCGTCAGGGTTTATCCATAGAGCCGTAGGGTCAAGCTCCTCAAGCAGAGGATTATCATCATGCTGTGAATGACATCTTCTCTTTGTGTGATAAGCTATAAGCTGGAGAGGATATTTACTTTTCAGAGGGTCCTCAGGTCCTTCGGCACAGTATATGTGTCCGGGTGAGCCGGGTATATCTTCGGGACGATTCATGTCATAAAGTGTTTTTGAGAAAATTTCTATTTTTCCCGACGGTGTGTTAAAAGGCACGCCGCCGTGGATATTATCGTAAAAGTTCACTAACGGTTTGTGCTCGGAATATATATGGTACGATTTTTCTTTGAATTGATTAAACGGCGGAAGTTCTGTTTCGGTTTGACGACATTGTTCGTAAACATGGCGAAGCCATTGGTCGATACCATCAAGTCCGTTGTCAAAGGAGTCTTTAAGATTCATAAGTTCGGCAACACGGCGTATCCAGTCGTATTCAAATTTTCCTCCGAATAAGGGGGCGGTTATTTGATGGTTGTACAAAAGATAATCATCGTCAGCCCACGGAGAAGGAATGTTATCCATTTCAAAGAAAGATATACCGGGAAGCAAAATATCGGCAAATTTTGCACTTGGCGTCATGAACAAATCAGACAGCACCAGAAAGTCAAGTTTTCCCGGTGTCCGGAGTATGCGCTTGGTATCATTTATATTTGAATGTTGGTTTATAACTATTCCGCTGGCAAGACTGTATATAACCTTGATTCCCGAATCAAGACGGCAAACTCCCTTAAGTCCTCTTTGTTTTGTGTCGATTGTTTCGGGGCGGTCGATAGCCCTTGTCCATTGAAACACAGGGATTTTACCGGGATAAGGGTTATCAAGCAGGCTCATTCCCGGAGCTTCGTGACCTTCTTTAAGGTATGGAACACCGCTGCTGCCGCCACTTACCCCAACATTACCGGTCATACATGCAAGGGCGACGAATCCTCTGCAAGCTTGTTCGCCTACCATAGTTCGTTGGGGAGCAAAGCCGGGAAGAAGAGCGGCAGGTTTTGTGGTAGAATATTCTATCGCCAGATCTTTTATGGTCTGAGCAGGAATTCCTGTTATCTTTTCCGCCCATTCGGGTGTTTTGGGAATGCCGTCTTTTACTCCGAAAACATGGCTTTTGTAGCTTTCGCCATAAGGAATACCATCAGGCATATGATCTTCATCGAATCCTATGCAGAATTTATCCATGAAGTCTTGATCTTGCAGGTTTTCCTGCCATATGGTATATGCCATTGCATCTATAAGGGCAGTGTCGGAGGAAGGGCGTATAGGTATCCAGCGGTCTGCCATAGTCATGACAGTATCACTCATTCTTGGGTCTATTACTATTATTTTTGCGCCTTTTTCCTTGGCTTTCATAAAATAATCTTTTGTATTAAGTCCGTAGTGACATGTTGCCGGATTAAAACCCCACATAATTATGAGCTTTGAGTCAATATATGTTGATTCGTGATTTCCCGCAAGAACTTTTCCGTATATATACGGGGTGATATAAACTGCGCAGGCGGCGCTGTAAAAGTTGTAGTAGTCAAGATAACCCCCGTCAAGAGCAAGGAGATTTTTCATAAATCTGTCGCCTCTGACTGCACCGCAGACTCCTGCTGCATTTATAACGAAACGAGAGCCGGGGCCGTATTTTTCACGGCTTGACATGGTAGCAAAAGCAATTTTTTCTGCGGCCTCTTCCCATGATATTCTTTTGAATTTACCATCACCTCTATTGCCTATGCGCTCCATTGGATAACGAAGTCTCTTGGAAGTCAGGTAGGTTCTGCCATAAGCTCTGCCTCTGGGGCAGCCTGAAAAGCGGATAGGTGTTCCGTGAGAATCCGGTTCGATTTGAAGCAGACAGCCCTCGCAAACTGTAGCAATCATCTTACATTTGCTGCCGCAGTCACAGGAACTTGCTATGCTGATTTTTTTCGGATGTTCAACCGGTAAAGACGGCTTCTTCTTAATATTGTAACTGTCAAAAGATTTTATAAAAGCTAAATCGTGGTCGCTCTCTTTAAGATTATGGGCTTTAATAAAATCAGAATCGGAAAGCCATTCGTAGTAATCGCCCGATAATGCTTTTTCGAGCAGAGTTATTACAAACGAGGGTGCGTCGTATTTGCTGAGGGCTGTAATAACCATGTGAACCGTGTCTGTCAGGAATTTTTGTTCAAATTGTTCTATTGTATCTGAACATTCTTTCTTTCCCATGGTGCCATTGAGACCGCATGCCGAAATATACTCTAAAAAGCGGAATTGCTCCCCTATAAAGTCTGCCGGATTTCCGTCCATGTATATGGGGGAGTAACCGTAGGCTTTGTAGAATTTGATAACATCAAGAGTAACATGGTTGAGAAGTATATCATCGTCTGTTTTTGCCACGGAGGCCCAAAGCGGTATGTAAACAGAACTGTCAGTTCCGTAGAATAAATCACTGTATTGTTGATAATCCATTATGCTGCGGCCACAGAAGCGGTTAAAATCATCACAGCTTTTGAAAAGCATATGGAGTCCGTGAAAGTTTATGTATTTTTTTTCAATCATTTTTTATCCCTCGTTTAGAATTATTTCTTTAAACTTTTGCATGTTGGATAAATTACCTACTATAGCGGCACCTACAAGTTTTCCTTTTGAAAAATACAGTTTTTCAAAATGTTTGCCTGTGACAGGGTTGATAAAGAATCGGTTGTCGGTTTCATCCGAAGAGAATCTTTTTATTTCGTAGGATTTTTCGGGATTTTTTCCCATGTCGCCCAAGGCAAACAAACTTAGGTTAGGGGTGTTGATAATTAGAGAGGTATCGACTTTCGGTATTGGAATTCGCTGTGTTTTGCATAAATCAGCAGCTGCATTAAGACCGGCCGTTCTGCCTTGAGCCATGGCGCATGACCATAGTGCGTAGTTCATACCGTTTAAACGGGTGCAATCTCCTGCCGCATAGATATTTTCGTCTGATGTTCTGCAATATTCATCTATATCGACGGCTCCTGTGATTCTGAGAGAGTCAGGCAAGGCAGAGGTTGCGGCCCTTACACCGCATGCCATTATAATTAAATCGCATGAAAAACTGCGGCCATCGGCAAGATTGACTCTGAGGCCGGAATTGCAATCATTGGATTTTTCTATGGAAGATATTTTGACTCCTGTATGTATATCTATGTCAGAAAGAGTTCGGCATATAATATCCGAAATCTCTTCATCTATCTGTTTTGTCATAAGGTAAGGCATGGATTCAAGGACAGTCACCTTTTGACCGTATCGAGACAGCTCTGATGCCGCCTCCAGACCTATGACGCCTCCCCCTATGACTACAGCGCTTTTAGAATCTTTGCAGGCTTTTTTTATACGAAAGATGTCCTCACTGCGCCTTATTGTAAATACTCCCTCAGACTGCGCTCCCGGAATGGGAGGAACAAAGCTTTCTGCGCCGCATGCGACGATGAGTTTATCGTAAGGATACGCATTGGAGTCGCAAAATACTGTCTTTTTGTTGATGTCTGCACCAACTATACGGGTTGCGGGATGAAATGATATATTATTGCTTTCAAACCAAGAATTTGTGTAAATTGTCCAATTTGCCGGATCAAAATTCATAAAAGGAGATTTAGTAAGCATAGGTCGTGAATATGGCAGATTGTTTTCTGCTGTAAATATGTCTATAACAGCAGTCCCATCGGCTTCACGAATAGCCTTTGCAGCAGAGAGGCCGGCAATGCCGGAGCCGATTATCACATATTTGTTATTCATGGCATTTCACCTCTTTAAACGATGGATTTATACAAAGACAGGGTTTGGTTTTGTTTGGATCAGGCAGAAAAGATAAATCTGCCATAGGCTCATCAATAGGCCCGAACTCTATGCTAAGGGTCGGGCATGCTGTGACACAGGCCGGTTCAAGACCAAGACTGCGCCGCTCTTTGCATGTATTGCATTTTTGAGTAACACCTTTTGATTTGCTGAAAGATATTGCACCGTAAGGGCAGTTCCACATACATGCTCCGCATCCTATACATTTGCCGTCGTCATGCTGAGTTGTGCCGTCATCATCTTTGTACATTGCACCTGTAGGGCATACTTTAATACAGGATGCATCTTCGCAATGATTGCAGCTTCCCGAAAAAGGCCCTTGAGGGAGAACTGTTACTCTTCGGAAAAATTCGCCTGCTCTTAAATTGTGAGCATCTTTACATGCTACCTGACATGCTCCGCATGCTACGCAGGTATTCATATTATAGTAAAAACCTAATTTCTGCATTGTAGTCACCTCTGAAATCTGTTACACTGTGATTATATAACAAAATGGATAAAAAGTATTTATGAAGAAAGATATTTTTTGCAAAAATTCCATAGGATTGCTGATTCTGGCCGGCGGAAAGTCTCAAAGGATGGGTATTGACAAAGGAACACTTAAAATGGGAGAAGAAACCTTTATTTCAAGGCTTTTGAAAAATATGGGCGATTATGATGAGCGTATTTTGTCGGCGCCGATTAAAGTGGAAATTGCCGGGGTGAGGGTATTGCCGGATGAAGATTCCGTGGCAGGGAAAGGACCGGCGGCAGGTATAGCTACGGCACTTTCATTTTGCAGAAGTAAGGGGCTTATGGTTGTGCCGTGTGATGCACCGTTTGCAGATTTTTCTGTAGCTGAAAAGCTGATTGAAGCATATTGCGATATGCCGCAAGGGATGATGAGACCTGTTGTGGCAGAAAGCACAAGAGGTATAGAACCGCTTATAGGTATATATCCCAAGTGTGCCGGGCCGATTGTGAGAAAAGCTCTTGAAGACGGAATATATAAGATGAAAGATATACTTAAGAAAACCGGGTGCAAAACAGTTTTTGTACCGGATGAAAAACTTATAAATATAAATACTCCGGAGGATTATAAAAGATATGAACAGAAATGATGTAGTTAGGCTTACAATAGAGGATATTTCGACCGAGGGTCGTGGAATAGGAAGAGCTGACGGAATGGCGGTATTTGTAAAAGATACCGTGGTAGGTGATGTGGTTGAAGCGGAAATAACCAAAGTAAAGAAAAATTATGCCTTTGGACAAGTAAAGGAATATATAAAAAAATCAAATGACAGGATAGAAGTTTTGTGTCCGTATAATGAAAGGTGCGGTGGGTGTATTTATCAGGAATTGAATTACGAATCACAACTTATGCTTAAGAAAAAGCAGGTTACTGACAAGATTATACGCCTCGGCGGTATCAAGTATCCTGATATAAAGGATACGATAGGAATGGAATCTCCTTTCTATTACAGAAATAAGGCTGTTATGCCGATAAGCACAGGAGGTCTTATTACAAAAAAAGGCGGAATTGTAAATCCTGTTCATGAGCCAAGGGTGGGCTTTTACAGAGCCAAGAGCCATGAAGTAATTGATTGCGGAGATTGTCTTTTACAGTCTGAACCGGCTATGGCGGCGGCGGAAGCTGTAAGACGATTCATGGAAGAGGACAATATAACTTCATATGATGAGCGCTGGGATAAGGGGCTTATGAAGAGCATGACTGTTCGTACAGCTTTCGGAAGCGGACAGGTTATGGTTATATTTGCTATTAACGGAAAAGGGATTCCCAATGCAGAAAAGCTTGTAAGGATGCTGGATGAGGCAATATATGAAATCGGTTCGGATGAGAATGGCAGCAGTGAAACATACGGCTTTAATCTTGAAAGCGTGATTTTGAATATTCAAAAGAAAGGCGGACCGGCAGGCGGCGAGTGGATTACTTTGGCAGGAAGACCTGTTATTACTGAATTCGTCGGAGGACTTGAATTTGAAATTTCTCCTAAATCTTTTTACCAAGTAAATCCGGTGCAGATGGAGATGTTGTATGGAAAAGCCATAGAATATGCAGCTCTGACAGGGGAAGAAACGGTGCTTGATTTGTATTGCGGAGTGGGAACCATAGGGCTGTTTTTTGCAGATTATATGAGAAAACAAGGCGGAAAAGGCCGTGTCATAGGAATAGAATCGGTGAAAGAGGCTGTTATAGATGCCAACAGGAATGCGGTTATAAACGGAATTGTCAATGCAAGGTATATTTGCGGCAAGGCAGAAGAGGAGCTGCCTAAGCTTATGAAAGGCAATTATGATGATAAGGGCATTGGTGTAGATAAAGCTGATGTAGTTATTTTGGATCCGCCGAGAGCAGGTTGTGATGAGAGATTGCTTGATGCTGTAGCTGAGCTTTCTCCTGAAAAGATAATATATATATCATGTGATCCTGCAACATTATCAAGGGATATAAAACGCCTTTCAGAAAAGGGATACGGTTTTTGCGAGGCAACGCCTGTAGATATGTTTCCATGGACGGGAGCAATAGAAGTGGCAGCGCTTCTTAAAAGATAAATAAGTTTACATTTATATGAGTTTATGATGGCGGATTTATGTGTAACAATAAAATCTTGATTTGTAAAACTGAATTTAATGGGTATAATGTATTTATATAAAGGAGGGTTATTATGACTAAAATTGCAATAAATGGATTTGGAAGAATAGGACGACTGGCATTTAGACAGATATTTGCAGATGATACAATGGAAATAGTAGCTATCAACGATTTGACAGAACCTAAGATGCTTGCTCACCTGCTTAAGTATGACAGCGTTCAGGGAGGATACAAGGGACACACTGTTGAAAACAGCGATAACTCCATCATTGTTGACGGAAAAGAAATCAAGATACTTTCAGAAAAAGATCCTGAGAAGCTTCCGTGGAAAGATATGAATATCGATATCGTTCTTGAGTGTACGGGCTTTTTCGCTTCAAAAGAAAAAGCTTCTGCCCACATCAAGGCCGGTGCAAAAAAAGTTTTGATTTCTGCTCCGGCAGGAAATGACTTGCCTACGATAGTCTATGGTACAAATCATGAAACTCTTACGGCTGATGATGATGTTATATCGGCAGCATCATGTACAACAAACTGTCTTGCACCTATGGCTAAAGCATTGAACGAGTACAGAGAAATCCGCACGGGATTTATGACTACAATTCATGCATATACAGGCGACCAGATGCTCTTGGACGGACCTCACAGAAAGGGAGATTTGAGAAGAGCAAGAGCAGGAGCAATAAATATAGTTCCAAACAGTACAGGTGCGGCTAAAGCGATAGGCCTTGTAATTCCTGAACTTGACGGCAAACTTATAGGCTCTGCACAGAGAGTTCCCGTACCTTCAGGCTCAATTACAATTCTCGATGCAACGCTTAAAGATGAAACAGAAAGTGTAAGTGTTGAGGGTATCAACGCAGCAATGAGAGCAGCTGCAAATGAATCTTTCGGATATACAGAGGAAGAACTGGTTTCAGGGGATATAATCGGCATGGAATACGGCTCGCTTTTCGACGCTACTCAGACTTTGGCTCAAAGATGCGGAACTAAGATATATGAAGTAAGGGTAGTGGCATGGTATGATAACGAAAACAGTTATGTATCCCAGATGGTTAGAACCTTAAAATACCTGAGAAAATTTCTGTAAGTACGGAAGGACAGTCAAAATTAAATGAAAAGAATATTGAATATAGAATATGGCAGTATACATGCTGCTTATTGGATGACATATGCCATAATTTCGAGTTTTGCCTCTGCATTTATGCTGGACAGAGGGTACAGTAATTCGGATATAGGCGTAATACTGGCGGCAGGAAGCGTAGTCGCAGTATTTTTGCAGCCGATATTGGCAGATATTGCAGACAGGTCAAAGAAAATTTCGCTGATAAGTCTTACTCAGATTATAACAGTAGTGCTTATGGTGCTTACTTTACTTAGCTTCATAATGCATAAAGCAAATATTGCTTTGTCGGTCGTGTTTGTTATGTTGGTAGCATGGGATACTGCACTTCAACCGCTTTTTAACTCGTTGGCATTTAAGTTAGAGGAGAGCGGTCATAAAATTAAATTCGGAATAAACAGGGCGATGGGTTCGTTATTCTATTCTGTTTTGTGCTCGTTCCTTGGAACTCTGACTGCAAAAGCAGGAACGCAGATATTGCCGATTACGGGAGAAATAGTGCTGCTCATGCTGCTTGTTACTTTGATATTTGTAAGCAGGCATTTTAAAAAGGCATGTGCTGTAAGAGATGCAGAAAATGCAGCAAAATCATTTTATGATAATGATGAAAAAGAAAAGACCGACCGGATTGAGGATGTTGCAGATGCAGACACACAAGACATAAATTTCGGCAGATTCATAAAGCGGAATAAGCTGTTTGTAGTAGTCAGTATAGGCGTTGCGGGACTGTTTTTCAGTAATGCGGTATTTAACAATTTTATGCTTCAAATGGTTGAAAATGTCGGAGGAGACAGCGGAGACATGGGGCTGATATTGTCTATAATGGCAATGCTTGAGATACCGGCTATGTTTCTGTTTGATGCAATACACAGCAAAATTTCGTGTAAAACACTGCTTAAAGTTGGAGCTATAAGTTTTACTCTTAAGATTTTTTGCGCATACATAGCCGATAGTGTTACTATGCTTTATGTTGCTCAGTTGTTCCAGCCGACGGCATTTGGAATATTCCTGCCTGCCATGGTGTGCTTTATAGATGAGATAATGGATAAAGGTGAAGCCGTCAAGGGGCAATCTCTTTATACAATTATGACCACAGTAGGTACTATATTCGCAACACTTCTTGGAGGCAAAATTCTTGATATCAGCGGTGCAACTCAGCTTCTTTTGATATCATCTGTTATAACAGGGGTTGGAGCGGTTATGATAATTTGTGTAGTAGGCAGAGTAAAAAACAAGAAAATATAATAAAGTCTTACATCACCTCATAAAATACTATGAGGTGATTTTTATATGAACAAGAAAACAATTTTCGGCTTTGCGGCAGCAGCTTTTGCAGGGATGAGCATGTGGGCATTTATTTTCGGAGTAATCGGAGGCAGTGGAAAACCGATGTCATCAAACAGTGATTCGACATCAGATGACAAAAGTGCGTCACAGGTGGCAGCAGAAAGTTTTCAGGAATGTAATTGGGGATTGTCCTTTCAACAAGAGGGAGAAGCGCCGACAGGCAATGCTTCGGCGGATTATCTGAAAGAGTACGAGGCATATTATATTGATGAGAAAGGCGCTGAGGACAAGAATATATATTTAACCTTTGATGCAGGATATGAAAACGGATATACGGAAGAAATCTTGAATGTACTGAAAGAAGAAAAAGTACCTGCAACATTTTTTCTTGTAGGAAACTATATAGAAGAAAATCCTGAGTTAGTTAAACGAATGGCAGACGAGGGACACACTGTGGGTAATCACACAATGCATCATCCTGATATGGCGGCTATTGCAGAAAAAGGAGCATTTGAGAAAGAACTTAAAGAGCTGGAAGAAATTTATGCAAATACCACAGGCCGTGAAATGAAGAAACTTTACAGACCGCCGCAGGGAAAATACAGTGAAGAAAATCTTAAGCAAGCCCATGAGATGGGATATAAAACATTGTTTTGGAGTCTTGCATATGTAGACTGGTATGAAGACAAGCAGCCCACAAGAGAGGAAGCATTGAATAAGCTTAATGAAAGAATTCATCCCGGAGCAGTAGTTCTTTTACACAGCACTTCAAAGACAAATTGCAAAATACTAAAAGAACTTATACAGTGCTGGAAAAAAGAGGGGTATAATTTTTGTGAGATTGATAAACTCTTAACTTGATAAATATAAAATAGTGTGATATAGTATTAGTGTACTAAATGCGAAGGACGATTTCAGACATTATTTTTATACCGGAATTATTTTTATTTGTCTTATATAGCGTTTGAGAGTACGGTGTGTGATTATTTATAAAAAATACGGAGTCGAAAAGACTCTGTATTTATTTTTTGAAAATTTTTATAAAGGGGTTGCGTTTTTATACAAAATTATGTATAATTATGTTGTTGTCATAAAAAGTAAAGTTTAAAGGAATAAAAGCGATGGAATTGTATTTACAAGGAATATTGATTGCGCTCAAAGGAGCGCCTAAAACTATAGGAGTAAGTCTGTTTGCAGTAATAGTAGGGGCTGTAGTCGGCTTGGTATTTGCACTGATGAAACAGTCGGAAAATAAGATAATAAGAATAATATCAAAAGTGTATATAGAAGTAGTCAGAGGCACACCTATGATAGTACAGGCTCTGATTATGGCATTTGGAATACCATATTTGCTTCAGCAGCACGGGGTAATGTTTAAATGGCCCGATTTGTTAATCCCCTCAATGCTGGTATGCGGTCTTAACAGTGCTGCATATATGGCAGAAGTAATCAGAGGCGGAATTCAGGCCGTAGATCCCGGCCAAGTAGAAGCGGCTAATTCACTGGGTATGAGTAAAGGACAGATAAACAGACTGATTGTGCTTCCTCAGGCTTTCAGGATTGTCATTCCTTCTTTTGGAAATGAATTCGTGACCCTCATAAAGGAAACAGCAGTTTTATCTTTTGTAGGAATAGTAGAAATTCTTAGAAGCGCACAGCTTTGGAACTCAGCAACACTGGCTACTTTCCCGGCATACATAGGAGCGGCAGTTGTTTACCTCGCATTGACATTCCCTCTTTCAAAGGGTGTGTCGGCACTTGAAAAGCATTTGAACAAGGAGGGCGAATAGATATGATAAAAGCTACAGGTATACATAAAAGTTTTGGCGATTTTCATGCTGTGAAAGGCGTAGATATAACTGTAAACGATGGAGAAGTTTTGTGTATTATAGGACCCTCCGGTTCGGGCAAAAGTACAATGCTCAGATGCCTCAATATGCTTGAGACTCCTGACAAAGGGACAATTGAAATTGACGGAGTTTCTGTTAATGATGAGAATTTGCAGCAGATGAGAACTAAAATGGCTATGGTTTTTCAGAATTTTAATTTATTCAGCCATTTGAGCGTTCTTGATAATATAACGGTAGCCCCTGTTCATGTTAAGGGAATGGATAAAGCAGAGGCGGAGAAAAAAGCCAAAGAACTCCTTAGACTTGTAGGTCTTGAAGAAAAGGCATCAGCCTATCCAAGAAATCTTTCGGGTGGACAAAAGCAGAGAGTTGCTATAGCAAGAGCTTTGGCGATGGATCCTGAAATAATTCTCTTTGATGAACCAACATCTGCACTTGATCCTGAGATGGTCGGAGAAGTTCTTGATGTAATGAAGAAATTAGCCGAAGAGGGTATGACTATGTTAATAGTAACTCATGAAATGGGCTTTGCAAAAGAAGTTGCAGACGATATAATCTTTATGGCGGATGGTGAGATAGTGGAAAGCGGAAGTGCTGAGCAAATTTTTGAAAACCCTGTCCATGAGAGAACTAAAAGTTTTCTTAAGAAAGTCCTCTGATTTCATAGGCGTTGCCATATATACTATTATACACCGACAACGAAGAAATATGAAAACGCATATGGAACAATTAGTTTTAATACATCAATCACACATGCAAGAAGATCCACTTTAGATTTAAAGGGGTCTTTTTGCTTTTGAAAAGAATTTGATATTGATGTATAATGTGGTGATAGTATTTTAAAAGGGGTGACTTGAATGAAGAAAAATTCAAAAATAGTTGTTGCAATTATGCTCATAGCCTTGATGTTATTTTCAGTGGGCTGCGGGACAGAAAACAGTTTGAGCAATGAAGTGAAAACTGTTTATGAAAATACAGCGGATTTGCCTGAGTATTGTGGTAAGCCATATGTAGAAATAAATGGCAATGTTCCGGAATTTGATGATGATGATATGAAAAGTGAGCCGTTTGAAATTTACAGCGATCTTGATGAGCTTGGCCGCTACGGTATGGCATACGCAATGATAGGTACGGAACTGATGCCTGATGAAGACAGAGAAAGCATAGGGCAAGTCAAGCCAAGCGGTTGGCATACGGTGAGATATGATGAAATTATTAAAGATAAGTATTTATATAACAGATGTCACTTGATAGGTTTTCAGCTTGCGGGAGAAAATGCAAATGAAAAAAATCTTATTACAGGAACAAGGTATATGAATGTGGAGGGAATGCTTCCTTTTGAGGACGAAGTCGCAGATTATGTAAAGAGTACGGGGAATCATGTGCTTTATCGCGTTACACCTGTATATGAGGGAGATAATCTTGTTGCGAACGGAGTAGTAATGGAAGCATATTCCGTTGAAGATTCAGGCGATGGAATATGCTTTAATGTGTTTGTATATAATGTTCAGCCCGGTATAAAGATAGATTATGCTACAGGGGAAAGCAGTATAGCTGAAGAAGCATTGCAGGAATCAAGCGATAAGGCTCAGGAAAGTACTTTGATGGAACAAGGAGATATACTTTATATATTGAATGTCAGCAGCAAAAAATTTCATTTGCCGGATTGTAACAGTGTAAGTAAAATCAAGCCTGAAAATAGGGAGGAAACAAAAACCACACGCAGCAACTTGATAGACATGGGCTTTGAACCGTGTGGGAATTGCAAGCCTTAGTAAAATATTATAAAGCAGCAGTTTTTTTGATAGAGAAAAAATTATGCTGCTTTTTGGTTTATATCAGAAACATCCGGACTGTGTCGGAACAGTCCGGATGCATAAAGATGTTCGATTGCTGTGGAGTCAATTTAAAATCAATTTATCTTTTTATATCAAACTCAGGATTTATTGCATAAAAGTTTTTACTGTCAAGCTTATCCTGAATGATTCTGAGCCCTTCACCGAAACGCTGATAGTGGACGATTTCCCTCTCTCGAAGGAATCTTATAGGGTCTATTACATCAGGGTCATCAGCAAGTCTTAAGATATTATCATAAGTCAAGCGGGCTTTTTGTTCCGCAGCCATGTCTTCCTGGATGTCTGCTATGGCATCCCCACTGACTGAGAAAGTTGCCGCAGTAAAAGGAACGCCGGAAGCAAATTGAGGATATACACCTGCCGTATGATCTACAAAATAATCTTCCATTCCGGCAGCTTTTATTTGTTCGATAGTCATGTTGCGTGTAAGCTGGTGCACTATGGTACATACCATTTCAAGGTGAGCCAGTTCTTCTGTACCCACATCATTTAAAATACCTGCTACTTCTCTATAAGGCATTGAGCAGCGTTGAGAAAGATAACGCAGTGAAGCACCAAGCTCGCCATGCGGACCTCCATATGTCAAATGCGTATGATTACAGATAAAAAAATATTTTCACTGACTCTTCAGGCTTGGAATATATTACTTTTTCAACGATTTCGCCGAATGCGGCTCGTTTAGCATCATTGTCTGCATCAGACTTGATAAGGTCGATTATAGTCTTAAATTTATTAACAACATCTGTTTTAGGAGGGTATTCTACTGTCTGTTCTGATTCTTTTTGCTTAAGTTGTGATATTTCTTTGCTGATGCGTTCTTTATTGACAGCATACTCTTCGATGGAGTCAATGCCCTCTACATATGCTTTTTTTGCTCTTACAAGCATATTTTCAAGCCGCTCTATGTCTTTTGTATAATCAATGGAATCTTTTGCTGTAGGCTTAGTTATAGCCTTAATAAAAGTGTCCGTGATGGTGACTTCGGATAATGCTTCTATAACAGCAGTTTCTATCTTTGAAGCAGATACATAATGGGATACGGTACAAAGTGATTTGCCGTATTTGTAACACTGGAATCCATTGTGTGCCTTGCTGTATATCAAAGTAGCACCGCAATTGGAACATTTAAGATATCCCGAAAGCCAGTGTTTCTTGACAGTATCGGACTTGGCATATTTAGTTCTTGATTTTGTTCTTCTGTCAAACTCTTTCATAATTTCCTCATATTGTTCAAAGCTGTATATAGCCGGCAGAACATCTTTAACGATTATTGTATTATCGGAATAGGGGTGTCTGCTGTCATGTGCTGCTTGGTCGGGTGTCCAGTGAACTGCACCTGCATTGGTCATATTTTTAAGTATGTATTCGACAGTGCGTGCTTCAAATTTATTGCCTCTGTGTGTACGAATTCCATTAGCATTCAGATTATTGGCAATGCTTCTGAGACTCTTTTTACTTAGGAACTGCTCCGCCATGAACCTCACCCAGTTTGCCTCATCGGGGAGAATCACCAAATCCTCATCGGGTTTCTTGGAATATCCGAATGAAGCAGTAGTCTGCATTTTGCCTTGTTCCGCAACAAATGTCATTTTGGCACGAACCTCTTCACCAAGTCTGATTGAATAGAACTCATCCATCCATTCAATGATTCGTTCAATCAACGAGCCGAACATGTTATCTCCGGTTTCCTCCGTGATGGAAGTCACCTCTATACCACATTCACGCTTCAGGAGCGATTTGTACAGTATACTTTCCTCTTGATTCCTTGCAAATCGTGAGAACTTCCAGACTAAGATGACATCAAAGGGTTTAGGCTTGTTTTTTGCGGCGGATACCATTCTCTGAAACTCAGGCCTTTTATTGGCTTTTCGCCCGCTTATACCGGCATCAATAAAAATATTCTCAGGCGGCAGGAAAATATCATGCCTTGCAGCATAATTTTTAATTTCCTTAACCTGAGAATCGGGACTGTATTCAGTTTGGTCGTCGGATGAAACTCTTATGTATGCAGCTCCCACTTTCATTGCATCGGTGTCCTTTCTGTATAGATTATGGAAGTTCGGGTGTAAAATACCTTGAAGCCTTTCAGGGATGGCTACTTGTCTTTTAATTTTTTTTGCTCAAGTCGTTCCAATTGTTTGATACCTTTTTTAGGCGTAGGAAGGTTCTCAGGCATTGTACCACCAAGTTCTTGGATAGTCTCTCTGACCTTTTTGCCCACATCATAATGAGTTTGATTAGCGGCTTCTTTCCCTTGTATATTTTCTCGTCTTAATTTTTCATCAGTTTGCGTTGCACGGAAAAGGTTTGCTGCAAGTTCTGTACTACCCATATGGTCGAGTATCTTCTGACTCTTTTTAAGCCCTTTACGCTGATGAATTTCCTTTGCTCCAAGACCGCCATATAGACCTTGATAACCTTTGTTTTGAAAAATAGCGTAATCTTGCGGAGATTCTACACCGGCACTCTTAGCGGCTTCGGCAAGTGAAACATTATGGCTCTTTAATTCTTGCCTAATTGCCAACCTGCGTTGGTCTTCTGATAATTGTTCAAAATTATCTTGGAGTTCCTGCCTGCGTGTCTGCACCGCAAAGTATGTTTGGGCGAGTGAAATAACGGATTTGCGAGGGTCGCCGTTTTGGGCTATTAAATAACAGGCGTAACGAGTCAGCATATAGTCTTCTATGTACTCAACCTTTCCTTTTCCCGAAATTATTGGCTTCCCGATGTCGGTAAAGCAATCCGATGTTGAAATTCCAGCATTTTCACAAGACACCATAGCTTTACTTATTACCTTTTTAAAGTTATCCCATTTTGTGTACCCAAGAATCGTTTGCAACTCTCTTGCGTACCAAAATTCCATACCATTTTCGTCTATATGCTTTATATCCTCAAAGACTTTCATATTTTTGTTTACAATATTGTCCATAAAATTACTCCTCTAAGCACCAAGGGATCCTAAGCAACAAGCTTAAGACCCCCTTGGGTTGGCTAAAACATCAGCCAGTCATTAAATTAGTTGCTATTATTATATGCGTATATGCGGTATTGAAGAAAAAAACAATACTTTTTTGAAATTATGTTAATTTCAACTCTATAATTTCTCTTGGCAATCCATAATACATAGACCATTGGTCTACAGTGAAGTATGGGTATTCTTTTAATTCATCATCATCTATTATAAGTTCAGCAGCAAACTTATTAGCTTCAAGTTCATACTTATCTGTAGTTATAAGAGTGCTCTGTAAGAAAGGGGCGCTTGACTGCTTATGCATTATGCAGTGTCCTATTTCATGAGCAAGAACGAAGCGCTCCATTGGTTCCGGCATATCATTCCCAAGACAAATCAATTTAATCCTATTCGCATATAAATAGAATCCTCTGACATTACCCATATCTTCGCCATATTGAAGAATAATACCGAGTTCTTTAACAAGCTTATAAGGGTTTCGAGTGCTATATTTGTTGCAAAGTTGCAGTACTGTATCTTTTGTATTCATGGCGAACCTCTTTTGAGCCGTTACCGAAAAAATAAAACTTAAAGTTCTTTAATTGCACTAATAAGTGAAGCAGAATTCCAACCAACCATTTTGTCTGCATTATCTTCGACTATTTTAGGCATTCTTTCTGAACCCCAAGGACGAATTCCTATTATGTATTTACCCATTCGAACGGCTTCGTTTATCTCGTACTGAATCCATTCGCTATATACATCATACATACCAGCAATGATGATGATACAAGAAGCAGGTCGGATTTGATTTGTTAAATCCGTTTTTAACTGTGATTTTCTGCCCGAGTGGAGAGGATCTTCTTTTGGGACACTATAGTTATAATATTTTAAATCCGAATTCATAAGCCAGTTGACAACTGTTTGATATTGGTAATCGTATTTCCATGCGTGGCTTATAAATAGATTATATCGTTTGTCTCGATAATACATTGTTTTTTACCTCCTAAAATGTTATAATTTCAATAGAAATACACTGCACGAAAGGAGAATGAAATGCCAAAAACTCAAAAATTTGTGAAAAAACCTATTGTAATTGAAGCGTATCAAACCAATCGTGAAATGATAATCCAAACACTGGAAGGACCGTTAAGAGCAGCACCCGGTGACTGGATTATAACGGGAATAAGGGGAGAACAATATCCTTGTAAGCCAGATGTATTTCAAAAGACTTACGAACTGGTCAAAGAGTGATTTTTACTTTGGCCATCATCATTGTTTATACCTACCCAATTGACATTTTCTGAAGAAATAGTCCTTTCAACTCGCTGAACTAATAGTGAAAAAGCGGCGTCCTCATCATAAGGGGGCGCTTTTGTTATGAACAAATACTTTTCGTGCTTAAGAAGCTCGGATATGTATCGATATTGAATCCAATTCTCATGGTATTTGTTCATAGTGCATATAGACTCCAAGATTGCAATAATAGCACCAAATATGCCCATAAGGAGTGTGAATAAAGTTCCGTATTCAGTAACGAAAGCAAGGGTGCCTAAAATTGGAGTTGAAGCAGCGAGAAAGAATTCTACTACTTGAACTGATTTATATTTGCGCTGAGCGGTGGTACTCTTGTTTGAGTACCAGTTAATTTGGTCGTCTAAGCGCTCATTTATGTATCTTTGAGCATCTAAGTATAATTCTGACATATAAAGCCCTCAAAATCATTTCCATGCGTATATGCGGTATTGAAGAAAAAAACAATACTTTTTTGAAATTATGTTAATTTCAACTCTATAATTAAATTGACAAGAACAAACAATCAAACCGTTCTTCTTATTTCAACGACTACACCTGCTATTGAAATAGGATTGAACTCATCGTTGTAATTATATACCTTTGGGTCATATGATGGATTTAACGGCTGCAATATAATGCAGTCTTTTTTCTTAATTACTTTTTTCAGGGTTGCGTCATAACCGTTGACATAAACAATGCAGTCTTGGCCGCTTTCGCAGTCACATTCTTTTCTGACGATAATTGTATCTCCCTCAATATATTTAGGGAACATGGAATCACCTTGAACTTTTAATGCAAAATATTCTTTTCCGCCTCTGAGCCAATCCATAGGAATATCTTCCCAGTCAAGAACATCTTCGATAGCTTCTATAGGGACACCGGCAGGCACGCTGCCAAGAACTGGGATACGGTTAGGCTTAAAAGATTTATTTGAATAATCATCATGTTCTTCTATTAAGTCGGAACGATTTATGTTGAAATATCTCGCTAAAGCATCAACCTTATCCATTCTCGGTAATCGTGTACCATTACACCAAGTTGAAACAGCCGATTTGTTAAATCCTAAATCGTTAATTATATCTATTTGGTTTTTACCGTTAATTTCCATATATTTATTTAAATTCTTAGAAAAAATACGCTTATATTCATCTTCGTACATTATAATTCCTCCTTTTTATTCAGAGTATAATACAAGAAGTAGAAAAACACAATACGAAAAATAAAAAAAGTTTACAAAAAGTATTGACATCTACAAAAAGTAGAGTTATAATTAAATCATCAAGAGTAAAGGAGATAAGAGCAGATGAGCAAGAAACACAAAAAAAGCGAAGAACGAGCTGAAAAGCTCGCCCTCGCAACCACCATAGTTTCTCTCATAACAGCGTTAATCAACTTAGTTGATAAGCTGATAGAGTAAGAACAGGGGAGGGAAACCTCCCCGTGGTTAAATAATAATGTGTAAAATGCTCATTGTCAATATATAAAATCTGATAGGAGGTAGAAAAATGGTTACCGCAATAGTAGATGTATTACAGTCATTGGTATTACTGTATCTTGTGATAGAAGTAATATGGACAAAAAAGAAGTTATAGCATTGAAAGCTGTCCTAACGGCTCGACGGGGAAACGAGAGGAGGTGAGAAGTTGGGTAAAGTGCCATTCCAAATAACATTAGCGGCAGCAAGAGTAAACGCAGGGTATACACAAGAAGATATAGCTAAAAAGTTAGGAGTATCAAAACAAACAATTATAAATTGGGAAAAAGGAAAAAATATTCCCGGTATTCCTGAAATGGACATGCTCTCAAGAATTTATAACATGCCACAAGACTATATTTTTTTACCTTGCTACTCTACAAAAAGTAGATAAGCAAACGGGGAGCAAAAAAATTTTCTGTTATTCTGTAAACAGAAAATTGCGAACCTGCCCTTGACAGCTTCGCAATATAACACATATAAGACCGGAGGTGAAAACATGAGCATTGCCGAAAACATCAAAGAAATGAGACAACGCAAAAATTTGACACAAGAGGAGCTGGCGGAGGCTACAGGGTATAGCCGCAGCATGATAGCAAGAGTTGAATGCGGTCTTTTGATACCCAATGTACTTATGGCAAAAGAACTTTCAAATAAGCTCGGTTGTACGCTTGATGAGCTGTTGGGGAACTGAGAAATATGTTACAGCTGAAGCAGAGCGAAAGGGAATATCAATTAGAAATTCATAAAAACGCAACAAGTTATAGTACAAACAGTAAATCACATAAACTGTAATGGATAGAGGAGCACCAATGACAATGCCAAATAGTAACAGCCATTTCACAGGCAAACGAAATTTTAAGCCAAGAAAGAAAAAGAAGAGAGACAAAGGTCGAAAGAGAGTACATAAAAACAAATATCAATAAAAATACACCACTTGAGTATTTTCTGGAGGAGTAGATATGAGATTAGAAAGACAATTTATGATTAGAGAAGAAAGTCTTATGGTCCAACTTGAAGAAGCAAGAAAAACAGCAGCATATTTTGCGGCAGAGAATGAAATGTTGCGGCAAAAAATCGCAGAACTACTTGATTGTAAAGTAGAGAGTGGCAATGGCGACAATAAGGGTCAACAACTGGAGAATAAAAGAGATGATCTTGAATCGTTTTTCTTGTTTATACCTCACAAACCCACTTATGGAATATAAATATTAGTAACGATAGTGCGAATGGTGGAATAAATAGGATGATATATCAAATAAAAGAGAAATGCAAAAAGATGAAAGAAAACCATGACAAAAATACAAGTTGTATGGACAGAGTATGAACTGACAAGACAAGAAAGAAAAAATTTTAAAAAAGATTATCCGGGGAAAAGACTATGCTTTAGATTAAGATTTCCGGATGCGCCTCTTTGGATAAGTGGAGTTGCTTCTGTACTTGGAATTATTTCATTACTTGCAGCACTATTGACACTATAGAAACTAAGAGAGCAATGGAGGAAACACATTGAAAGAAGTGATGCTAATTATTTATTTATTATCTGTTTTAATGACGGGAGTTTGCATAGCAGCAGATGATTGTTCGAAGCTACCAACACCGGTAACGATTTTTCTCACAGTGCTAATGGCTATACTCCCTCCAATGATATTTTATTAAAGATTACGAAAAAACATAATTAGTTCTATTAACGCTACTGTGATGGCTGATATAGAAACTGTAATTTCAAAGAAAGATTTACGAATATCGACACGATAAGAATAGTAGGAAGTCTCTTTGAGAAGTTTAACTCGGTTGTAGTCATCGATTTCTATGTAACCTTTTAAATCAAGCATCTTTAAAGCTAAACATAGGGATTTTTCGCTAACGAAGAAAAATGAACTATATAGGTCATCAAAAAAGATGAAATTTTCAAATGACAGTTTACGCATTATTCTAAATTTCAAAAACATAAGAAACTCCTTTCGAGGACATCTTATCAAACATAAAGAAAAAAGACAACAAGTTATAGTACAAACAGTAAACCACATAAACTGTAGCGGAGGGAAATATGAAAATAGAAATCTACATAAACAACAAGCCTATTTCCGATTATAAAGAAGAAGAACTGGAGGAAATCAAAAAAGAGCTTACAAGAAGAGCGTTTGCCGCTGCTGGATATGTGCGGAAAGGAGAGGCTGACTGTGAATAATTCAATATTAAATGATTACTACAAAAACTGTCCCATTCCAAAGCCTGTGGACAAGCCTAAAAGAAAGAAAATGAACGGATATAAAGATAAGGCCGAACGCTGCTGCTATTACTGCGGCACTCCATACGCTGAAAGACACGAGGTGTTCGGTGGTCCCAACAGACAGATAAGCATAGATAACGGATTTCAGGTAGATTTGTGCCCGGCTCACCACAGGGAGATTCAGGACAATATAACGGAGTGGGCGCAGCGACAAAACAGGATATGGCGAAAAGCCTATCAAACAAAATACGAAAGAACGCTAATCAAAAGGGGAGCGACAGAGGAACAGGCAAGAGAATCATTCATTATGCTTATAGGGAGGAGTTACTTATGAGGGAGCTATTAGAACGAAAGAAATATGTATTCGTAAAAAACCTTGAAATGACGCTTTTTCTTGACAGGGAAAGAAACGACCTTGAGGGGATAGATTACATATACGACAAAGAAACAGACGATGAAATAATAACCATAACCTTTGCAGGCGGCGGAGTAAAGACGATACTTGCTACCGGTAACAGTAACGGAGCGAACGCAAGGGCAATCATTGATACGATATATGGGTGGAGCTGATGACTGCGGAAGAAAGAGCTAAGAGAATAAACGAGATACCTCTTGAAAAAAAGTGGCTTCAAGACGAAAGACGGCGTGCGCTCAAGAGGAATTGGCATGGAGCGGCCGCTATGCTCAAAAAGCGCATAGAGGAGTTAGATAAAGAATTTGGGGAATTATACAACTCGTTCAGAAAGGAAAGAAAAAATGAAAAAGCTGGAAATTAGAGAAAAAAGCTTCCTCTGGTACATAAAAGAAGTTGCAACAAGTTTATGGATGCTTGTAATAATCGGCATAATTGCGCTTGTCATATTCGGCTTTTCGAGACCGCCGATAACAGATGAGGCGGCAGGAATGAGTGAAGAGACAGCAGCAATGCCGGAACTTGAAAGGATGTACGATGTGCCATTAGAACCGGAACTGCAATTATATATTAAGCAGCTGTGCGACAGCTACGGCGTGGACATGCCTTTAGTTCTTGCAATTATCGGGCAAGAATCAAATTACCAACATAACATTATCGGAGACGACGGAGACAGTATAGGACTTATGCAGATACAGCCGCAGCATCATCAATCAAGGATGGATAGGCTTGGAGTTACAAACCTTTTAGAACCAAAAGAAAATGTAACAGTAGGAATCGACATACTGGCAGAACTCTTAAGAGAGCAAGATACAGAATGGGCAGTTACTGCATATAACGCAGGGAAAAAGGCTGCGGACTTCAATAAGCAGGTTGGAGTAAGAAGCGAATACGCAGAAAGCGTGATGACTTTAGCGGAGGAGATAAGAAAAAATGAAGCATGAACACACATGCGTTATCTGCGGAAAGATATTTTACAGCAACAGATATCATGCTTATACATGTTCGGAAAGCTGCCGTAGAAAGAGGCAGGCAATAACAAGCCGTCAAAAGAGAGAAGAAAAGAAGAAAGAGCCTCAGCCTGTTAAGGAAAAGGACAGGCTTGCGGCAATAAACGAAGAAGCAAGAAAAAGAGGTCTTACATACGGAAAGTATAAGGCACTTAGTTACATAAATAAACAGATATAAAGAGAGTATGCCTCCTGAAAATGAAAGTTCAAAAGATACATCTTAGTACCTCTCTTTATATATAGGGTATGATGGGCGCCCAAAGTCCCATCCCAAAACCTTAAGGTTTAAAAAAGGCGAGCCTGCCGATGAGTGGGCGAAGACCCTTTCTGCAAGAACCGGTAAGCTCAATAAGGGAAAAGGTAGTAATAGGACCGGAACTTGCACCAATAAAGGAGCGAAACAGCAGAGATTTAAAAAAACAAGTACTGTGGTTGTATGGCGGTTTCGCTCCTCGAAAGGAAGTAATAAAGATATGAAAGAAATAGTTTGTGACAGAAACTGCCCGAACCGTTCAGCAGAGTGCAAAAGAATCTGCGAGAAGTGGCAAGAGTACGAAAAAAGACATTTTGAAGAACGGGAGCGGAGAGCAAAAAACAGGGAGATGGACTCTTCCTATGTATATTACATAAAAGAGAAGAAAGATAGGTTATCGAGAGGGAAAAACTATTGAAACCGGAGGTAATAAAATGAAAACATTAAAAGTATCGGCACAATCAAGCGTAAAAGCAGTAGCAGGAGCTATAGCGCATACAGTTGAGGAAGAAAATAAGACGGAAATAACTGCAATAGGAGCAGGAGCGGTAAACCAGATGATAAAGGCTGCGGCAACAGCAAGAGGATACTTAGCGGCAAGAGGAATAGATATAGTTTGTATTCCGATGTTTGGGACAACCATGATTGGTGAAGCTGAAAGAAAAATCATTAAAGTTTTAGTTGTTAAAACGGAGGAAGAAGAATGGAAAACCTTAAAATAATAGAAGATTTAGGAACCATAGGAGTAACTCCGAGAGGGAGCGAAAAGAAGCTGATAAAAGCCGAGTGGTTCGGAAAAGCTCCTGTATATGAAATAAGAGATTTCGGAAAAGACGGAGAGCCGATGAAAAGAAGCGGAATGTCGTACGAAGAGATAAAAGCTCTGAAAAGAATATTAAACGAACATGAAGAAATTTAAAAAAGCCGGGCACGGAAAGTGTCCGGCAAAGCTATAGGAAGAAAAAGGGCGCCCGGTAGGGGCATTAAAACTTGCTAAGGTTATTAACAATAGGACAAGGGTCATGTATATAAGAGAGAAATATATCGCAGGAGAAACAATAATATACAGAGAACGAATGAAGAGGATAGTTGAAAAAGGAAAAAAGAGAGCTCCTAAGTCTCAGCCTACCAGTGAAAAGGTATGGCAGAATAATTTACGATACTCAATCTTTAAGCTGACCTTAATTCTCAATGCCAATTTTAAGCCCGGCGACCTTTTGCTATTGCTTACATACGAAAATGAACCGGAAAAAGAAAAAGCTGCCGCATATTTAAGAAATTTCTTCAGGAGCGTTCAGAGGAAATGCAAAAAAGAGGGGATAGATTTTAAACGAGTTGCAGTTACAGAAAGAAGAGGGACAAGACTTCATCATCACATAGTTTGCAATAATATTCCCATGAGAATCATAAAAGAAAGCTGGCCGCATGGCAGAATATTTCATAAGCCGCTTTGGGATTATCCCAATTATGCAGATTTGGCAAGTTATTTGCTTAAACAGGCAGCTAAGCTGTATATGGAAGATGGTGACATATCGAAAAAGAGATATACAACGAGTAGGAACATAGTAATCCCTGAGGGAGTAGAGGTAGAGGTGAACAGAGGGGATATTGAAGCAGAGCCGAAACCGCTGAAAGGTTATCAGATTGACGAGGACAGCGTTCAAATTTATGAAAACGAGATAACCGGAAGTATATGCAGAGAGTACATAATGGTCTCTACAAATGAGACACCAAGAATTAAGAAGTGGCGGCCGGGCATAACCGCCAAGGGTGAAAAAGTGAATTATGTCAAAGCGCTGAGAGAGGCGTATAAGGAAGTGCAAGAAACTATAGAGGATTTGATTCTATAGGATTTTTCGGTACGAAAAAGGAGAAGGAAGTGGCGAGAGATTATCAAAGAAGTAAAAACAATCCATGGATACTGCCATATAACTTATACAGGCAGACTCTTTATGCCATAAGAGATTATGAGAGACTTAAAGAAGAGTATGAGGACATGCTAACAGGCAGTGCGATAAATATAGATGGTCAACCGAAAGGAACGAAGATAGGAGATCCGACAGGAACCACTGCGGCCAGATTAGAGAAATATCATGACCGCCTAAAGGCAATTGAAGCAGCAAAAGAAGAAATACCCAAAGAATACATAAAAGGTGTTTGGCAAAACATCGTATACGGTGCACCTTTTCCGCATGATGCAGATAGAACTACATACGGTCGTTATAAGTCAAAATTTGTATATGAAGCAGCGAGACAATTATCTTTTGTGTAAAAAATTCTGTTTTGGATGGGGGAGTGTTGACAATTTTAGAATATTGTAATACAATGTATTACGAAAGGAGAGATAAATATGACTGTTTCAATTAGACTTAACCAAGCGGAAAACGAACTAATTCGCAGCTATGCCGATATGCACGGAATTACAGTTTCAGAGCTTATGAGACAAAGCGTATTAGAAAAAATAGAAGATGAGCTCGACCTTGAACTGTTTAGAGAAGCTAAAGAAGACTTCAAAGAAAATTCCAAGGTATATACACTTGAAGAGGCAGAGAAAGAGTTAGGACTGAGATAATGTATAAGGTTGTACTAACAAATAAAGCTGTAAAAACATTGAAAAAATTTGATAAGAGTATTTCTAAAATGCTCTTGGCTTGGATTAGAAAAAATCTTGATGGATGTGATGATCCAAGAAAGCACGGGAAACCATTGACGGGCAATTATTCCGGTATGTGGAGATACAGAGTCGGAGATTACCGAATCATGGCTGAAATTAACGATGAAACAATTCTAATTTATATTGTTAATATAGGTCATAGAAAAAATATTTATTAACTTTCATGTAAACATAGAAAACAAAAGTTGCAACACACGGGAAAACTTTTTAGTGTATTATAATAGCATAGGAAAATAAAATATTTCAAAAAGAGACTGAATCAAGTCTCTTTTTTTATAGATAAAGGCTAATAAAGGCGGTCGGCAATAAAAGGCAATGAAAGGGGAATTGATTATGCCGAGAAAAAATAAATACGAAACACATGTCGAGCCATACATAGAAGCCATAAAAGCATGGAGCCGTAAAGGGGCGACAGAAGAAAGTATTGCGAAGAAATTAGGTGTGGCTTATTCCACATTCAGAAGATACAAAGAAGACGAGCCTAAGTTGATGGAAGCGCTCAGAGTAAGCAAAGATTTAGCTGATGCGGAAATAGAAAATTCACTTTTCAGAAAAGCGAATGGATATAATGCGGAAGTTAGAAAGAATGTTAAGTGCAAAGAGGAATATTTTGATGATTTTGGCAGAAAATGCACAAGAGAAATTCTCAGAGAAGCGATAGACGAAGTGCACATACCGGCAGACACAAAGGCGATTACTTTCTATCTGACGAACAGACTTTCGGATGAATGGAGAGAAAAACAGTCCATAGAGGGAACTATGGGTGTGTCATACAAGCTTGAGGACTTGATATGAGTTACGGAGCAGATTTTCTGATTAAGCGAAGAAAAGAAAAATGGGAAGAGACAAAAAGCATAGACTACGACAAAAAACTAAAGAGTGCTATAGCAGATGAGATAATTAAGAATGAGGTTTTAAGAGAAGAGATAAAGGCAAGACCTGAAAAACTCATAGAGCTTGAATTTGTAGTAGTTGATAAAGAGCAGATAACTATGCCTTTTTTCTTTAACGAAGTGCAAAAGGATTTCTTGTCGGTATTGAATAAAGCCATAGAAGAGTTTAACAGCGGGATGAGACCTGATATATCAATATTGATTCTAAAAGGCAGGCAACAGGGTTTTACGACACTTGTCACGGCATATCAGCTTGCAATGAGTATACTAAACAAGAACTTCCAAGGGTTTACCCTTGCAGATGTATCGGACAACTCAGAGGCTATTTTTCAAAATAAGGCGAAGTTTCCGTATATGCAGCTTCCGGAGGTGTTAAAGCCTACTGAAAAATTTAACAACAGGCGGCAACTGCTTTTTGAGAAATTAAATTCAAGTTGGGAAGTAGACACAGCCACAAAGGATGTAGGCCGTTCAAGAACTATAAGCTTTTTTCATGGTTCGGAGTGCGCTTTCTGGCAACAAGGAATTGCACCTATACAAGCAGGACTCGGACAGGCATTTACAAAGAACTGCATAAAAGTATACGAGTCTACTGCTAATGGATACAATGACTACCAAGCCATGTGGGAATCGGGAGCACATATAAACTGTTTTTACGAATGGTGGAGAACGCCTGAATACAGACTTGAGTTTCCCAATGAGAAAGAAAAAGAGAGATTCATAAAAGATATTGAAGAAAAGGATGGGTGGATATATGAAAGATTGAGGTGGCTTTTAAATGTTAAGAAAATAGAACCTGAAGCAGCAAGATGGTACTTCAGGAAATACGAAGAAATAATAGATAAACGCCTAATCCGGCAAGAATATCCATGTACACCGGAAGAGGCTTTTTTGTTATCAGGAGATACTGTATTTGATACGGAAAAGCTGACAGCAAGATTACAGACCGTTAAAAAGCCTATCAAGACAGGATATTTTGACTATGACTATGATGGAATAAAGATTAGCCGGATAAGATGGGTAAATGACCGCAACGGATACATAAAAATATATCAAGTACCTAATTCGCCTGAGATAACAAAATACTGCATAGGTGGAGACACAGCAGGAGATGGAAGCGACTGGTTTACGGGACATGTATTAAATGCAAAGACAGGCGAGCAGGCTGCGGTGTTAAAGCATCGGTTTGATGCAGACCAATATACAAGGCAAATGTATTGTCTTGGCAAATATTACAAAAATGCGTTAATAGGCATAGAGGCAAACTTTGATACTTATCCGATAAGAGAACTTCAAAGGCTTGGTTACAACAACCAATATGTAAGAGAAGCGCAAGATTATTTTACAGGGAAAATGGAAAAACGATTCGGCTTTAAGACTACGGTTCTTACAAGACCGACGATAATATCAAGGCTTGTTGAGATAGTGAGAGAGCATGTAGAACGCATAAATGACGAAGATACTCTAAAAGAACTTTTGACCATAGTAAAAAACGAAAAGGGCAAGATAGAAGCACCTGAGGGACGGCACGACGACCAAATGATGGGACTTTCAATAGCGCATGAGATTAAAGGTCAAGTGACATTCGACAAAGACGAAATAAGGGTAAGACCTGAGTATCAGTTCGATTTTGAGAAAAAAGAAGAGAATTACGATTACGGAGAAGAAATAGTAATCGTTTAAGGAAGGAGAAGAGATGAACTTGAAAGAAGAAAGGCTGCTTAGACTTTGGAAGATAAGGCAGGAAAGAGAGGGCGTAGATGTGTCGAAAGTAAAGACATTGGCACAAGCGAAGAAGTTCTACGCTAAAAAAGCACAGAAAGAAGAGGCAAAAGCTGAAGCGGAAAAGCAAGAAGAAAATGAAGCTGAAGCGGAAAAGCAAGAAGAAAATGAAGCTGAAGCGGAAAAGCAAGAAGAAAATGAAGCTGAAGCAGGTGGCGAGAATGACGATTGCGATAATAGCGGTAGTGAGTCTGTCTAATATCATATGTCTGTTTATAGGGGCTAAGATAGGGCAGCTATCGGCGAGTGGTAAGGACATAAATGTCCCAAGCCCAATAAGAGCCGTAAGGGAATACAGAGAAGAGAAAGAACTGGTAAAAGAAAGAGAAAAAACACAGACTATGCTTGAAAACATAGAGAATTATGACGGTACAGGCATAGGACAAAAAGACGTTTAGTTTGAGAGTAGTGTAATTTCATATGGTAGTCAAACCGGTACAGGCATAGGACAAAAAAAGTAGGAGTTCCGCCGCACGACCAAGCACAAACGAAACTCCAGACCCAAAATATAGGTTTGTAAATATTATACATGCAAACCTCTATTTGGCAAATCTAAAATTTGCAAATGGAGGTTTTTAATTTATGAAAAAGTATACAAAAGAACAAGTTTATATGGACTATTACGACATAGGAGCACGCTTATGGGAAATAAATGCAATGCTTGACATTGCAATAAACTATTTTGAAAAGGAAGAAGAATTTTTAAGAAAAATATTAAAAGGGAGAAACATAGAGAACTTGACAGAAAACATGCAGCAGAGGATAGTTCCGATTTTAAACAACATTAACAGTCAGATATATGACCTTGTCATAGAGTGCGAAGAATCAGAAAAAATGGAGGTATGCAATGAATAATTTGCAAATATTCAGAAATGAACAGTTCGGAGAAGTCAGAGCGATAGAAATAAACGGAGAGCCATGGCTCGTTGGGAAGGATGTAGCCGACATCCTCGGATATCAAAACGGTAGTCGAGATATTAACCGTCATGTGGATGAAGAGGATAGGCAGAACTACCGAAACGGTACTTCTGAAATTAACAACAGAGGAGTAACAATCATCAACGAATCCGGCTTATACAGTTTGATTCTCGGTAGCAAGCTTCCTCAGGCGAAACAGTTTAAGAAATGGGTTACAGCGGAAGTCCTCCCGTCAATCCGTAAGCACGGAGGATACATAAAAGACCAAGAAAAATTGTCGGATGATGAGCTGCTGTCAAAAGCTCTTTTGGTAGCACAGAACAAGATAAAAGAGAGGGATAAAGAAATTGAACGAATGAAACCGAAAGAAATATTTGCCGATGCTGTAGCGACTTCAAAGACATCAATCTTAATAGGAGAGCTTGCGAAGATGCTTCGCCAAAACGGCGTAGAAATCGGTCAAAACAGACTGTTTACATGGCTTAGAGACAACGGCTATCTTATAAAAAGAAACGGCACAGACTACAATATGCCGACACAAAGTGCAATGGAGAAAGGGTTGTTTGAGATAAAAGAAACAGTTATAAGTCATTCAGACGGCCACAGCACTGTAAACAAGACGCCAAAAGTAACCGGAAAGGGGCAGCAGTATTTTATAAACAAGTTTTTAGTTTAATGAACCAAGGGGCAGCCATGTGCTGCTCCTTTTAAATACAAGAGAAAGGAGGGGGAACATTGGACATAACAGAAATAAAAGAAACGGATATATGGGCTCTGTATGATAAATCCGTCAGCTATTGCCGTTTGATAGGTATGTATGGAGATACAGATGTTAATTATCGCATGTATAACGGCGATCAATGGTACGGACTAAAAGTCCAAGGAGTCGAGAAAATCCAATACAACTTCATACGACCGGTGGTTAAATACAAGACAGGAGTAATACTGAGCAACTTATATGCTATCAACTATTCAAGTGAGAATGTTGAGAGTAAGACATTCCGAAAGGTAGCAGTAAAGATATGTGAGCTTCTGAATAAAAGGGCAGCAAAGATATGGGAACATGACTATATGGACATAAAACTCAGACAAATAGTAAAGGATGCTGCAATAAATGATGAGGGAATCATGTATGTAAGGTATTCTGATGAAATTGGAATGCCGATAAACGAGGTTATAAACAAAAACGATATATATTACGGCAACGAAAACTACCCGAACATACAGTCGCAGCCATACATACTTATCAAGCAGAGAAAACCGGTTTCGGAAGTCAGAACTGCGGCTGAATACTTAGGTGTACCGGATAAAGAACTTGAGCACATAATCGGAGATATGGACAACATAGAAGAAGCCGGGGAATCCGCAAAGTATGAAAAAGATAACATGTGTACAGTTGTAACAAAGCTGTACAAAGAAAAGGGAACTGTGCATTTCGCACAAGCAACAAGATATGTTGACCTAAAGAAAGACACAGATACGGGCCTTACATATTATCCTGTGGCACACTTTATATGGGAGGATAAGAAAGGCTCAGCAAGAGGCGAGGGAGAAGTAAGGCAGCTCATACCGAATCAGCTTGAGACTAACAAAACGGCCATGAGAAGAGCCTTAACCGTAAAGAACACTGCATATCCTCAAAAGGTGGCGAACACGGATAAAATAGCAAACCCAAGCGCAATAGGACAAGTAGGAGGAATCATAAAGACTAAAGGCGGAAGTACCATAGAGGATGTGGGAAAGATATTGTCATACCTTAATCCTGCGCAGATGTCGTCAGATGTGGAAAAGCTTCAGCAAGAGCTTATCACAACGACAAGAGAGCTTGCCGGAGCAGGAGAGATAGCAACAGGTGATGTGAATCCTGAAAGTGCATCGGGAAGAGCAATACTTGCAGTACAGCAAGCATCACAGCAGCCGCTTACTGAACACTTGCAGTACTTGAAAGCGTTTATTGAGGAGCTTGCAAGAATATGGCTTGATATGTTGACTGTGTATAATGACAGTATTTCTCTTGAAGAAGAGACAGAAGACCCTGAGACAGGAGAGAAAAGCGTAGAAGTGGTAGAGGTACAAAGGACTACTCTTGAAGAACTTAAAGCTTCTGTTAAGGTAGATATAACGCCTAAAGGAGCCTTTGACAGATATGCACAAGAGCAATCAATGGAGAATCTCTTAACGGCTGGGTTGTTTAACAGCCAGAGAATGCCGGAACTTAAGCTATACACAAAAACACTGGATGATGATTCCGTCATGCCAAAGCAGAAACTTGAAGAAGTTATAGAAAATTGGGAGATAGAACAACAGAAGATAGCAGCAATGAACGCACAGGCAATGCTTATGCAGCAGAGGGCGCAGCAGTTCCTTATGCAAGACCCTGATGCACAAGCTTCGCAAATGGCGGAGATAGCAGCAAATAATAGTGAACAAGAGCCTGAATAAGGCTTTATGTTTTGTCCAAGCATTTAAGACATAAAACTGTATGGGAAGTGAAGTCAAACACTCAACAAAAAATAGGAGGGACTTATGGAATTTGAAAAAGAAAACCTGATGTCAGAAGACATTGAAAACACAGATGAACCGACTGTAGAAGAAATGGTTGAAGGTGAAGCCGAAGCCGCCGAAGAGGAAAAAGAGGAAAAAGTATATACTGAGTCTGAACTCAATGCGAGAGTGGATGAGCTGCTTGCCAGAAAGATGGCAAGACAAAGAGATAAACTCAAGAGAGAGTATGAGGAGAAGCTTGCGCCGTATAAGAAAGCAGAAAATATTTTAAATGCAGGACTCGGCACAAACAACATAGCTGAGGCGGCAGACAATCTTACTGAGTTCTATAAGGAGAAAGGAATAAAGATTCCGGAAACCAATCAGAACACATACAGTGAAGAGGATCTCAAAGTTCTTGCGGACAGTGAGGCTCAGAAAATTATAGATTCCGGAATGGAAGATGTAATTGACGAAGTAGACCGCTTGGCTGAAAAAGGCGTAAAGAACATGACAGCAAGAGAAAAGCTTGTGTTTTCGAGTCTTGCGAAATATAGACAGGCGGAAGGTGCAAGAGAAGAACTGAGAGGCATGGGAGTGAAGAACGAAGTCATAGATAGTGATGACTTTAAAGACTTTGCTTCAAAGTTCAATCAAGATACACCTATCAAAGAAGTTTATGACTTATATACCAAAACTCATGAAAAAACACGGCACATAGAAAAGATGGGAAGCATGAAAAATGGTGCTGCGCAGGAAGTAAAGACATATTACACACCTGAAGAAGTAGACAAGCTTACAGAAAAAGACCTTGACAACCCTAAAATATTTGAAGCAGTCAGAAACTCCATGAGTAATTGGTAACTTGAAAGGAGAGATTAGAAGTGGCAGGAAATTTCAAGCCGATGTTCTGGTCGAAGTATTGCCAGACAGAATTACACAAAGATTTAATCCTTGCAAACTGGTGCGATTACCAGTACGAGGGTGAGCTGAAACTCGGCTCAAGACTTAAGATAGTAGGAGCTGTGAGACCGTCTATACAGCAGTATGTACCGGGTAAAGACTTAACAATAGAGAACCTTGGCGATAACTCGCAGTATCTTGATATCACGCAGGCTGATGCGTTTGCATTTGAAGTAGATGATGTAGACAGAGCACAGTCGATAAAGGGATATCTTGAAACACAGTTTAATGAAGCAAAGACGGCATTAGCCGAATCTGCGGATGCCTTTGTCGGAACCAAAGCAAAAGATGCTAACTCTGACATGGTGAGCGAATCTACTGACATAAGCGCCCTGACAAGCATGCTCGACCCTATCAATGAGGCACATATAAAACTTTATGGAAATAATGTTTCTCAGAAAACAGAGCTTGCGGCAGACCTTAATCCCGAACACATAGTAGGGTTAAGAACAGAACTTGCAGAACTGTTTACAGAGAATGTGGAGTTCATAAAGAGAGGAGCACTCGGAAAGTATGCGAATACATACCTGAGAATGTCGAACAACCTTTACAATGACGGTACAGACGATTATGAAATGGTAAGGACCAAGAAAGCAATCGCCTTTGCGGGACAAATTGACAAGGTTGAAACTGCAAGAAAGGAAAAAGGCTTTGCGGACATAATCAAAGGTCTGCATGTATACGGAGCAAAGGTTGTAAGACCTAAAGAACTGTATGTAATAAAAGTACACTAAGGAGGTAAAAAATGGCTGTAACAGTATTGACACCTGAAAAAGGTGCTTTAAATAAAATAAGCGCATTTACACCCATAGCTGCTACTGCTCCGGCAGAGGGCTTTGAGTTTACAATGCCTAAGACTACAGAGGAATATGTTGTAGTGATAGCGCAAAACAGCGGAAGCGGAGCAGGAAAGCTAACACTTAAGAAACCGATAAACGGAAGCTATGCCGCTGCCTCATCGGACACAGAGCTTTCGATGGCAGCAGGAAGCCTTGCACAGATAAGAATCGAATCTGCAAGATATGCAGATAACAAGGGTAAGGTGAAACTTATTCCTGCAAGTGCAGACATAAAAGTAGCAGTAATTTATTAAGTAGGGAGGCTTTAAGCCTCCTTTTGTCATTACAAGAGTAAAGACCGGGTGCAACTCCCGGAGTAATGAAAGGAGAAACTATGAGGGAATTAAAGCGTTTGGATAAGTATGTTATAACACCAAATATAGCCTTTTATGGTGGATACATACATGACGGAGAGGATATAAAACTTTGTGAGGACCATGATATGGATGATGGTTATGATTTAAAGGTGAAGCAGACCATAGAAAGCGATGTTTTAATCACGGAGCTTGAAAGAGAATACACAAGGAAAAACGGCAAGACAATAAAAGAAAAATCGTATCAAGAGGTAGAAATAGAAAAAGGACAGCTACTCATATATATCGAGGGGGTAGGATTTACCATACCGGAATATAAGATGTGCAAAACAGATGAGGCTATAAGGCTTTATGGGATACTGGAGGGAAAGAATGAAGCTGATAGAGATGAAAAAGAAAGTTTTGAGACTGATAGAAGAAGTGAGCAGCAATAACAGCAAGCTTACTGACGACCCCGATATAGAAAGCAAACTCAATGATGTTATAAACCAGATACAGTTTGAACTTGCGAGAATAAAGAGAATACCTGCTCAAAAGGCTGTAAAAATATCAAAAGAGAAAACAACATATGATTTAAGAGAACTGCCCGACTTCTATCAGCTCGAGGCAATTAAGTTTTTGCCCGAGGGCGGAGAAGAGGGAGACATAGATATATTCGGGACAATAGTAGATTTTTACAAAGAGGGTACTGCTAAACTGTATTATTATAAATACCCGGAGAGGATAGGAGATAATACAGATGACAATGCATATACATTTGAACTTGCCGACGATGTCCTTGAGATAATGCCGTATGGGGTTGCGGCAGATATTCTCAAAAGTGATGTTTCAAATTCATACGGCAACATATATGCTCAGAGATACGAAAGTATGATGCAGAGAATAGATCCGAGATACCAGACCGGATTTATATACATTGAAGGAGCTGAAATATAATGGCGAGCGGTGATTTAATAACGAGAGCATATAAAGGGTTTAGAGGAGTGGATTTCAGAGGTGAAGAGATTAACTTAATGAGAAGCCCCGACAGCTTAAACATGTGGAAAGACTACAAAGAAACAGAAAGCATAAGAACACGCCCGTCAATGGAACTGTACAAGAAGTTTACAGAGCCTGTATGGGGTATATTCTTCTACAAAACAGGTCTTGAAGAGATGATGCTTGTACACAGCGGAACAACGCTTTACAAAATAACAGGGGAAGAACAGAGTGTACTTTATACAGGGCTTAAACCGGCAAGAAGCCAAAGCTTTATCTTTGATGATATATGGTACTTTAAAGACGGATTAAATTATCTGGAATATGACGGCGACAGCATACATGAGGTTATAGGATATGTCCCGACAACTTCCATAGGAAGAAAACCATCAGGCGGCGGCAGCATATATGAGGATGTAAATATGCTTACAAGCCTGCGAAAAAACACCTTTATAGGAGATAGTAAAAGCAAGGAATATTATTTAGATACAAAAAATATAGATTCAGATTATGCACCGGAAGTCTTGGTAAATGACCAAAAGGTTACTATGTTCAGCATGAATCCGGTAGAGGGAAAGATAATATTTGAAACACCGCCTCCGGCGCCTATGACAGATGGGAGAGATAATGTTGAAATAAAATTCAGAAAGACAATAGTAGGATATAGGGACAGAATCAATAAATGCACCTTGTTACAAGTGTTTGATAACAGGGTGTTTTTTAGTGGAAATCAAGACTATCCTAATACACTGTTTCACAGCAGCTTGTCCAATCCTGCATATTGCAGCGACCTCGATTATTATACCGAGGGAATGGATATGTCAGAGATTAAAAGTATAGTTGCAGGAAACAATGCGCTATGGGTGTTCAAAGAACCGTCTCAGGCAAATACTACGGCATTTTACCACACGCCTGTAATTGATGCGGAGTATGGAAAGATTTATCCGTCTTCACATTCAAACATATCTGTAGGCTGTAACGCTTCAGGAATAAATTTTAACGACGATATAGTATTCTTCAGTCCGAGAGGCATGGAGGGTGTTAGTGGAGATATAACTACAGAGCAGTTCCTTGCTCACAGAAGCTCAAGTGTAGACAGAAAATTACTATCTGAAGCAGATTACAAAGACATGGTACTTGAAGAATGGAACGGATATTTACTTGTATGTATAGGAAACAAGATTTATCTTGCAGATTCAAGGGCTATGTTTAGAAATGAGAACCATTATGAATATGACTGGTTCTATTGGGAAGTGGAAAAGAAAATAACATGTACTCATGTAGAAAAAGAAAAAATATACTTCGGAACTCCTGACGGCATATACACATTGAGCGGTAATGGCAATGTAAAAAGCTACTGGGTAACACCTCTTGATAAATTTGAAAATCCACAATATTTAAAGACGACGAACAAGAAAGGCTTTATTGCAGAAGCAACAGGAGACATAAAGCTATTTACAAAAACAAATAAGAGCGAGTGGGAAAGCGTAGGCGAATACAAGGAAATAGATGACTATTTTGTAGGGCGAATAAAAAAGAAAAAATTCAAAGACATACAATTAAAATTTTTCTCGGATACGAGATTCAGCCTTGAGAAAGTTACATTGGAGTGCTACATAGGTGGGTACATTAAGCGTTAAGGAGGGGCAAAATGGCAGTAGATTATGCAATAAACTACGAAGACGAGCGATTTCAAAAAGTAGAAAATGAAAAGCAGGAAGCTTTAAATAAAAACGATAGTATTTATGATGGCATGATAAACCAAAGCGACAAGTTTTATCAGGACCAGATAGATGCTTCAAAAGAATGGACCGACAAGCAACAACAGATTCAGCAAGAAAACACAGATTTTGCCATAGAAAAGGTAGAACAGCAAAAGGCTGAAGCAGAAAAGGCATATCAGAAAGAGCAGCAAGGCGCATATATAGACTGGCAAAAGCAATCCAATCAATACGGAGCTGAAGCAGAGAAAAGAGCAGCGCAAGGGCTTAGCGGTACAGGCTACAGTGAATCAAGTCAAGTAAGTATGTACAATACATATCAGAACAGGGTTTCTACTGCTCGTGAAAGCTACCAAAAGGCGGTTTTAAACTACGATAATGCTATAAAAGAAGCTCAACTCCAAAACAATGCAAAACTTGCTGAAATTGCATATCAGGCGCTGCAAAAGGAACTTGAATTATCCTTAAGCGGATTCCAATACAAAAACAATCTCTTGATTGAGCAAGCGAATAAGAAATTAGAGATTGAGAATATGTACCACAACCGTTGGCAGGATGTTTTAAACCAGATAAATACAGAAAATTCATTGGCCGAAAGCGTAAGGCAGTACAATGAGAGCATGGAAATGCAGAAGAAACAACTTGAGGAGCAGATAAGACAGCACAACGAAAGCATAAAGCTTCAGCAGCAGCAGCTTGAAGAAGAACGCCGACAGTACAATGAAAGTCTTAAGCTTGAAAGAGAAAAACTTGCAAAAAGCAGAAGCAGCGGAGGTAGCGGAAGTGGCAGAAGCAGTGGAAACAGCAGAATAAACAAAACCGCTCAAAACGACAGCAAAGTAGCAGACAAGGCATCAAAAACAATTAATACGGGCGTGGCTATGCTTGATGCCCTTGTAAACAGTGTAGTTGGAGGCTATAAGAAGAGGTAGTGAATATGGCAAAGAGAAAAAGAAAATATTATGAAACGATTCTTGAAATGATAGAAGCAGAGAAAAGGGGAGTATCTATAGAAGACTCCTTTAGAAAATTAAATAAAAACACTGCTTCCAAAACAAGGCCGTCAAAACTTTCTATAGCCGAAAAGGAATATAAGGATGCGATAAGGTCGGGAGCTTCAGATATAACGGTTCAGAGTAAGCTAAATGCACTGAACGCAATCAAGTCGGGAAGAGAGAAAAAAGATGATGGTCGCAGATGGTTTCAAAAGGGAGCCTTTGAAGATGGTTATCAAATAGGAGACATTAGCAAGACCATAATAGGAACAGGTAAAGATTTTCTTGATGATGCAGCTACAGGAGCTATAAAGTTAGGCGAGGGCATATTTGATATGGGAACATATCTTGTAGGCGGCGCTGCTGATTTGTTCGGGGCAGATGATTTTGCTGAGAAAACAAAAAAGTTTGCGGCAAGAGATATTACGAACGAGTTCGATTTAGGTGCAGGGGTGGTAAAAACTCTTCCTATCGGAGATATTTTCACTAAAGCGAATGATTTCATAAACAAAGGAGACGATGAAAAGGCATCGCTTTTTGGTGAGAAAATGGATTCTTTGGTACAGTCGGCAGGTCAGCTTGCCGGAACAGCAGGATTACAGATGGTAGGCATACCATGGTGGATTACAACCGGGGCTTCATCTTTCGGAACGGCAGCAGAAGAAGCCTTTCAAAATGATGCCACATATGCAGAAGCCGGAGGGTATGGTCTTATAAAGGGCGGAGCAGATGTCCTTACAGAGAAAATATTCGGGGGAATCAAATTCAAAGGAAAGGCTTTTGACGATGCTTTCAAGCAAACTCTTACGCAAGGAATATCCAATAAGGCAGTAAAAACCATGACAAAGTTAGGTTGGGATATGGCAGGCGAAGGAACGGAAGAAGTCTTAGCGGAAGTCATAGGGAATGTGGGCAAGAAACTTTCTTATGAAGATGAAAAGACATGGAAAGAGCTTTTAACCAGCGAGGAAGCCATGGACAACTACCTTGAGTCATTTATCGGCGGAGCTGCCCTTGGCGGAGGTTTTAATGTAAAGAAAGCACATAATTCCATTAAAACAGGCAGAGATTATGATACAGGACTTTCGGACAATGAAAGAAAAGTGGTTGACTCGGAAATAAAGAACAGAACTACCCGGATACAAAAAGAGAGAGCCATAAAACAGCAGGTTGACCAAATCATAGCAGAAAGAGAAAAGACTTTCGGAAAGCTTAATAATTCGCAGAAAGAGAATATAAAAGATGCAGTTATAAGTAAACTGGAAAGCGGTGAGATAGATTATACCATTTCAAAATTAGATAAAAAGGAAATCGCCAAAATAGAGACCGAAGTCATAGATGATTTAAAAAGCGGATACATAGGCATTGGGACAATAGAGGATGTACTTGCAGGCGACAAAACAGCCACTTTAAGAGATTTAAAAGAAAGATTGGATAATACTACCGACAACACCAAAAAAGCTGAGATTGAGGCGGAAATCAACCGAATAACAGGAGAAAAGGCTGCCCAGTTAAAGGGACTCTTAAAAAAGGATGTAATATTACAAGAAAGTTATGTACAGGAAGCATTAAAGGGTAAAGAATTTTCTCGTGAAGCGACAAAAGAGGACAGCGATATTACAAAGGAACTTATAGAGAGTGCCAAAGCAGCCAAAATGAATGACACGAGGGCAATGCACACTCTGTTTGATTACACGAGTAAGATTGCAAACGAGACAAATACAAAGTATGGATTCACGAATAACGAACAGCTAACAGAGCTCGGATATAGTGCGAAAGGAAAGACAATAAACGGTTTTGTAAGAAAAAACGAGGATGGAACGACAAAGGTTTTAATCAATGTCGATTCAGACAAGGCGCTTAATAGCATTATAGGGCATGAAACCACCCATCTTTTAGAGGGAACAAATGAATATGAAGCTTTGCAGGAGATGGTGAAAGAATATGCCACAACAAAAGGCGAATATGACAGCCGGTATAAAGAATTAAGCAAGCTGTATAAGGGAGTAGATGCTAATTTAGAGAATGAAATAACATCAGACCTTGTAGGGGATTATCTGTTTACGGATGAGCAATTTATAAACAGTTTATCCATAAAAGAACCGAATGTATTCAAAAGAATATACGACTATGTGAAGCACGCCTTTAAGATGGCAACGGCAGGAAGCAAGGAAGAAAGGCAACTTGAGCAGGTTAAGCAGAGATTTGAGAAAGCGTACAGAGAAATTAAGAAAAGTGCGAGAAAAGCTGAAGCAGCTTCTAATTTGACTACAAAGGGTGACAGTAATACTAAATATGCTTTAGGTCGTACTAAAGATAATAAGGTAGTAGCTATTATTGAGAATGATATTTTAAAGAATGTTCCTAAAGAAGATTGGATAAAGACAGTAAAAAAAGAAATTAAAAAGTTTAGACCCGGTATACCTATTAGCGGAAGATTCATAAAAGTTACTAAAAAAAGTGGTGGTCATTTTTTAAATTCTGCCTATACTGACAAACTTAGAAATAACGAAGCTGAAATGTATGCAGATAAATTAAAAACTTCAAAAAACATAAAAGATGTAATATATGCTTCTACGGACTATGTTAATGAAGAAATAAAGCATGATAGAAAAGATGACATAAAGGAATTTGCAAGAGGAAAGGTATATCTTCGTATAGGTGAAAATGATTATGAAGCAAGTGTTTTAATCGGCTATACAGATAAAAACGAAATGCTATTTTATGACATTCAGGACTTAGAACCAACATCTTTTGAACTAAAAGAAAAGAGATACAGCAAAGACCGGTCGGAAACTTCCGAAACCAGCAAGACTACTGTATCTCTTGAAAACAGTATATCTGACCTTACAAAAGATGTCAAGACATATGACTATGATATGCAAAAAAATATAGAATATACAAAGGATGACATCAAATTTTCGTTTAACAAACTTATTTCAAAACCTGATATGAATATAATTCCTTTAGGTGAAGAACAAGTTAAAAATCTTAACAGAAAAGAAATTGTTGATAAAGCTCGTGAAAATGCAAAGTCTGTTGGTGGGGTGGATACTTTAGGAAGAATTGTAGTCCATGTAGATGATGTAAATAGTGATGTTATCGTGGGTACAAATTCTATTAGACATGGTTTTGTAAGGGATTTTGAGACTAATGCGAAAATTGCATTACATATTGGGGAATATTTAAAGAACTCAATAAAAGTTAATGAAATAGAGGCACGAAGCGATAATGCTGTGGGAGGATATGTACTATTAGGTTATGGAAAAGACATTGAGGGAAATCATTATCCTGCATATTTTGTAGTAGAAACATTAACTACAGGAGAGAGTGAGTTGATTGAATTTGACTCATTATACTCATTTAATGGCAAAAAAATAGTAGAAGCTATTGGCGGAGCCAATCAGGATTTTAAGATCCTAACTTCTACTAAAATAAGTATATCAGAATTGTTGGATATTGTCAACGAAGTACATTCTGACATTCTTCCTAAAACTGTTGCGGAACACTACGGAAATGAAAGAAGAAAAACAAAGCTTGGGGAAAGTGTTAGATTCTCCTTGTCTGCACCGGTAGAAGAAACAAAGGAACTGGTAAAAGAAGAGAAACAATCAAGCCGGACAGCAACATTTTCGCTGAGAAACAAAAACATTACGGAAGATATGCCTATACCTTATGTTGTTAGCGACAAATACATACATGTAAATAAGAACAATAAGATTGCGCTCAGCTATTTACAAGATGAGGTTAAAAAACTTCCGAGAGGTACATATGAGAATAAAGCAACAGGGTATAAAGCGGATATAAACTCTAATACGATAAATAAAGCATTAAAACCCACACATAAGGGATTCAATGAATATGGAGCGAACTATATAAGGAATTTAAACGCCATACTTAATTTGCCTGAACTGTTTAAGAATGCATTATATGTAGATACTATAAAAAACCAAAAGGATAAAAATTTAAATAAGAAAATAAAAGGATTTCATCACTTTATTGCGCCGCTTAAAATGAACGGCGAAGATTATCGAGCTCTTATTACAGCGAGAGAGAAAGAAAATTCGGACAGCATATATGTATTGAGAGTAGAAGTTATGCCAATGAAAAAGAAGATGCCTCAAGTGGCAACTTCTTCGATTGGTTCCCAATTTACGGAGGCATCTTCTACTGTTACTATACCTGACCTCATAAAAGATGTCAAGATATATGACTATGATATGCAAAAAAATATAGAATATACAAAGGATGACATCAAATTTTCGTTGTCAGAGCTTATGGAACAGAAAAAAGATAGAGAGCAGTCCAATACAAGCCAGACAGCAACATTTTCACTGAGAAACAAAAACATTACGGAAGACACGCCTATACCTTATGTTGTCAGTGACAAATACATACATGTAAATAAGAACAATAAGATTGCGCTCAGCTATTTACAGGATGAGGTTAAAAAGCTCCCGAGAGGTACATATGAGAATAAGGCCACAGGGTATAAAGCGGATATTAACAGTAAAACAATATGGAAAATTCTCAAACCAAAGCCTAATTTTAATCCATGGGAGAAGAATTACATTGATAATTTAAATGCTGCACTCTCGTTGCCTCAATTATTTGAAAATGCTGTATATTTAGATACTATTGGAAATCAAAAGAGCAAGAATGCGAACAAAGAAATAAAAGGCTTTCATCACTTCATTGCACCTTTACATATGAATGAAGAAGATTATCGTGTGAGAATAGTTGCGAGGGAAAAAGAGAATTCAAATATTCTTTACATTGTGGATACTGAGATATTACAAAACAAAGAAGAAGTCGCAGTACCAAACAATATGAATGGTAATTTCATGACGACTTCTTCTGAAATCAGTATACCTGACCTCATAAAAGATGTCAAGATATATGACTATGATATGCAAAAAAATATAGAATATACAAAGGATGACATCAAATTT
>CAJMLH010000014.1 GCA_905214195.1 uncultured bacterium | reverse complement strand
ATACAGAAAAAGCCCTTGCTCTCGTATGAGCCGGGCTTTTGTCTACAGTCTGAGAGGCGGCATAAGCCGCCTCTTTCTCATTTATTATTGTTTAAATTGTGTTCTCCCCAACATTCGATATAGAACCATTATCTTTGTGTATCAATAAATATTTATATTCTTTTTTACATTAGGCAACATTTCCATCGAAACAGCATCTTCAATATGATCTTCCATATTTTTAGGTGCATCCTCGTAGCGTACAAGATTTCCGCTTCCGCCTATGCAGCCGCCTATGCATGCCATGCCCTCGATAAAGTTGTTCGGCAACATTCCCTTTGAAGCCTTAAGTAATGCCGTTTTGCATTTATCTATACCGTCGCATACTATAGGATTGAATTCAAAGTCCTTTATTTTAAGTTCCTTTAACATCTGCTCAACGGCAGCGGAGACGCCTCCTGTAGTTGCAAATATTCTTCCGTAATAAGAAGCCTGATTCCATTCAGTCCATTTTAGCTTTTTAAGTTCTATATTTTTGCTGTCAAACAAAGCCTGAAGTTCCTCAAAGGTTATGGCATAATCAACATACTGACTTACATTTTCTTTCTTAACCTCGGCTTTTTTTGCTATGCAAGGTCCGATAAATACTATCTTGCAGTCCGGCTTATTCTTTTTAATATGCTTTGCCAACTCTGCCATAGGAGATAAATTATGAGAAATATGTTCAACCATGGTAGGGTGCTTAGTCTCTATGTATTTTACAAAAGCAGGACAGCATGAAGAAGTAAGGAAACCTTTTTCCTTAAGCTCAAGTCCTTCTTTGTATGCAACCATTTCGGCGCCTACAGCCACTTCCAAGACCTCTGCAAATCCAAGTTCTCTTATTCCCGTTATCACCTGACCGAGGGAAGCGTAGAGGAACTGACTTGCGATAGACGGAGCAACTATTGCTATAACTTTATCCGGCTCTCCTTTTGCTTCTGCATCCATTATCTCTTTTATTACGCTTACTATGCTGGAAACATCAACTGTAGCACCGAAAGGACAATGGTACACGCAAGCTCCGCAGTTTATACATTTGTCATAATCTATAGCTGCTTCTCCGCCGGGCGCCATGGATATGGCATTTACCTTACATGCCCTTTCGCAAGGTCTCTGAAAATTATGTATGGCACTGTATTGACATGCTTTGGCACATCTGCCGCACTCTACACATTTACTCTTGTCTATATGTGCATGCTGATGCTCATCTATAACTATAGCATCTCTTTTACATGAGGCTACGCAGCTATGAGCCAGACATCCCCTGCACAAATCCGTAACCACATAACCTGCTTCAGGACATTCATCACATGCAATGTCAATTACTTGAACAATGTGATTGTTGTTTTGACTTCCTCCCAGTGCCAACCTGATTCTTTCAGCTACAACAGCTCTATCCTTATATATGCAGCAAGATTGAGGCGGCTCTCCCTTGGGAATCACATTATTGGCGATTTCGTTAAACTCAGCAAAAGCATCGTTGCCTTTCCATGTCTGATAAGCGACCTCTCTAAGAACCTTATACTTAGTTTCCTGAACCTTGTTGTCAAATAGCTTCAATTATATTCCTCCAATCAATTGTTAAACCACTTTTTCTTAGTAAATAAATAACATATAGGTACTAAATACATAAATACCGCAAACGGAAGTGAAGTAAAGTCAGCACCCAATAGTGCAAGGGGTACACTGCACCCTATAGACCATGGAATAAAACATGCAATTAAAATAACCGAATTTTCCATATCTATTGCTAACTCTTCCTTAGTGCCTCCACCGTCAAGATACGGCTGTTTCATCAAATCACAGCACATCAGTGTACCTATAGTCTGATTACAGAAAATTGCAGAAATTCCTATGCTCATACAGACCATAACCCCGAATCTTCCTATTTTGCTGCAAGCTTTGCCAAGCTTATCCTGCAAGCTCAAGAGCATTCCCGTGCCATTGAAAATCCCGGAATATGTACCGGAAATTATCAGTATACCGGCTATTTCCACCATGGACACTATGCCGCCGCCGTTTAATATGGCACCTATGCCGCCGCCATCTGCCTTATAACCTACAAAGCATATTTTCAGCACCTCTGTAATCGCCATCTTCTGTACAATGCAAGCAACCAAAATACCGCTTGCTATGCTTGCCGCCATTGCTTTGAGTACACCGACTTTGAACAATGGTAATGCAATCATTATTACAGCAGGCACAAAAGCCCACGGCGAAATAACAAATTCGTTTTCAAAAGACGACACCATGTCTTTATCTACATGGCTTATGGGATTCAAAACGGAAAGCACCGAATAAATCACCAATGATATTATAAGCGGCAAAAGTGCCGTCTTAAACATTACCTTAACATTATCATAAATCTTCGTTTCCGTCACCCCGGCCACCATATTGGCACTTGACGAGGCAGGGGAACATCTGTCCCCGAAATAAATACCTGACATTATAACTCCGGCAGCCACAACCGGATCAACGCCGCCGCTCCTTGCAAGAGCCATAAATATAACTCCTACGGTTCCCGCTATGCCAAATGAAGTTCCTATCGCATAGCTTAAGAGACATGCCAAAACGAAAGTTACAATCAAAAATATCGGCGGCATTATTATCTTCATTCCGTAATATACAAATATAGTTATAGTTCCCGAAGCTCTCCAAACAGCTGTAAGTGCTCCTATCACCAACATGACCTCTATTACTACTATGGAATCAACTATCCCTTTTTTACTCATTTCAGCCATGCTTTTAAGTGTGAATCCTCGATATTTCCCAACTGCAAGAAATGCCGCAAGACCTATAAGTAAAGCTATAATCATAGAATATCCGGTCACAACAGCGGTTATCATTGCCGCAATAAAAACACCGAATGCAATGAACAGTTCCATCTAAAATCCTTTCCGAAAAACCATGTCTTACAGAAATTTATCCAGTTCTCTTTCAACTTCTGCCATCTTTTTCACCTTTGGTGCTCTTATAATATTGCCTCTTGCTACAACCATATCTATATTTCTTAATGCTGAAAGATCCTCAAGGGGGTTTTCTGATGTCACTGCAAAGTCAGCGCTTTTACCCGGTTCTATAGACCCTGTAACATCACCTATACCGGCAATTTCAGCATTGAGTTTTGTTGCGGTATACAGCGCAAATCCATTGGAAACTCCGCAATATTTGTGGTAATATCTAAGTTCTCTCCACATGTCGTAATGGGTTATGTAAGGACAGCCTGTATCAGTGCCCAGTCCCACAGGAATTCCGTTTTCAAGGCAGGCCTTTGCACATTCTATTATTCCGTCAAATACAATCTTTCCGTTATATTGCGCCACTTCGCTTACTCCGCTTATACTCCTGTCAAACAAAGCAAATGGAAGCGCCGGTGATATGGTTGCAATGTGACATGCTCCCGTCTCTTTAAAAAGTCTTATTATCTCATCATCAGGCTTTGCGCCGTGCTCTATAGTATCCACTCCGTTTTCAAGGGCGACCCTTACTCCCTCAGGACTTTCAACATGGGCAGCAACTTTCTTACCTGCTTTATGTGCCTCATCACACGCCGCCTTTACATATTCAGGCGGCATCTTAAGTTCTCCCGGTTCGCCTTTAGCCTTTGCATCGAGGACGCCTCCTGTTATCATGAGCTTTATTACATCAGGCTTACCTTCGAGGATTTTCCTGACGAGTACTCTTGCTTCTTCCTCACTATGTGCTGCGTACGCCAATGAATGAGCCATATGTCCGCCCTCCACCGACACCGCCATGTCGGATGACAGGATTCTCGGTCCTACCATGAGGCCGTCGTTAATTCTATCTCTTATATCGGAATCAACCGACAGTACGCCTCCCATAGTTCTGATTGTGGTCACTCCGCTCATCAGCTGAGTTTTGGCATAACCTGCACATACTTTTCGCACCATATATCTGAAAAAAGCGTTGCTCGTTAAGAGCTTTACTTTCTTAACATTGTCGTCTTCCTTTTTCTTCGGTTTACCATTTGCCGGAAGATGAAGATGCATATTTATAAGTCCGGGCATTATATATTTACCATCCAAATCTACCGTTTGATATTCTTGCGGTATATCTCTTCCCTGCTCTATTATGTCCTTTATCTTTTCTCCGTCGGTAAGAATTATTTTACCGGTTTCAGGTTTCATTTCCTTTGAGCCATCAAGAATAATTCCGTTTATGTATGCGTATTTCATCTTATAAAACCATCCTCCTATAAGCTAACTATCGACCTTAATATTATATCACCTCTTGTTTAAATTAACAATGAGGAAGATATTGTTTTTTCAGCATTTTAAGCCGTTTTCGCAAATTCCCCAAGCGACCGTGGGAAAAGAAAAAAGCAGAGAGCAGACAAGATATTGTCCGCTCCCTGCAAAAGGATGAAAAGTCTTTGATTGTAATAATTTTATAATATAAAAAGGCACTCTCATCTGAGTGCCTGCGTGTTAAAATCTCCATAAATCGCCGAATTTATTTCTATACAAATCACAGCTTTTATACGAAAAATTGACCGCCGTCTCATCTCAGAAGACCGTTGTTCAGTAAGTGACAGGTCTACCGACTCAATCTTTAAAACCTACTTGGATACCTTCCCAAGAATAATAATTCTCAGTGGTGTTGCATTTATGCGTAAATCCGTTCGTTGATAATACGGTTGCTGAGACACAGTGCCTGATTCTGACAGGCTTCCGAGATGTCACTTCTTTATTCAATTTATATTTATATGATAACTCAAGGCTATCTAATTGTCAACATATGCATATGCTTATGTTTATACTTAATGGCCTCTTGGGGTTTCTTCTATCTTATCATGTTCCGTGACTCTGTCCGCATAAAAAAGTCCTGAAAACACAATAGAAAGCGGAATCAAAGTAAACCATATGGCCTTTCCCTTAAATATATTGCATAATACCGCCGACGCTGCACCACCTATAACAAAAAATATCAACATTCTTATATGTGTCCAAAGTTTTGTTCTTACTGCTTCATCACTTTTTTTACTTAAAGCCTTTACTATGGTAATCCCTATCTGTCTGACATGATTTGTGCAGAAAGTAGTCGCCATAGGTATTCCCTGAGCCTGCCGGAATGTATTGTACTGCATTGCGCATATAAAGTTTATGGTTATCTGAGATATCTGATAAGGCGCTGTTTCCGGTATAAAGCCCAGTATCACAACCGCCACCATTTCCAAAAGCACAAGCAGGGTATCCCATCTGATTATGTGAGTCTTTTTTACGGGCCGAGGTATTATTTCCGAAACCATTGTTCCCATTAAATACGCTCCCATGGGAAGCAGATAGTACAACGCTTTTTTCCATTGAAATGTTCCTATGGCTATTGCCAGAAAGACAAAATTTCCTGTCTGAGCATTGCAGAAAACTCCTCCACGCATCAAAAAAGTAAATACACCGTAAAATCCGGCCACTGATATAAGCATAAGAAATACCCATCTCTTCTCACATTCAAGATAGTATTCCTCTTCTTCCGCCGTATATTTTTCTCGTTCTTCATTGTCTATACATGCATCTGCTTCAAGGCGCTCTGCAAGTTCTGTTCTTTCTCTGTTACCTGTCATAAAACCTGCTCTCTGCTGCGACTTTGAAGTTTACGCATAAGCGTGCCTCTGTCTATGCCTAACATTTCTGCAGCTTTTGTTTTGTTGTAGTCGGCGTCACGAAGAGCTCTATCAATTGCAATCATTTCGGCTTCCTTTAAGGTCATGATTGGCTGAGTTAAAGTGTCCTGCTCCTCAGAGTTTCTGTAAAAGTCACGATAAACCTTTATTTGCCTATCCATTTCGTAAAAGAGCCCCTCGACTTTTCCCATTGTTATCTTCCCCGACCTAACCATGGCTATCATCTTTTCAACAAAATTATTGAGTTCTCTTACATTGCCATACCAGTCGTAATCGTTTAACCTTTTAATAACATCGTCACTTATTCCTGTTATACTGCATCCGAGCCTTTCATTTATATCATAAAGTGCCGATTCTGTCAGTTCTGCTATGTCTTCCTTATATTCACGAAGAGGAGGAACATTTATGTTCAGTATATTCAATCTGTAATAAAGATCCTCTCTGAAATTGCCTTTTAAAACTTCCTCAAAAAGATTTTTATTTGTAGCGGCAATAATTCTTACATCTATTGAAATTATCTTGTCGTCACCGACTCTCATTATTTCTTTTTCCTGAACGGCTCTCAAAATTTTTGACTGAACACTCAAATCCATATCTCCGATTTCGTCAAGAAAAAGAGTGCCTGTATGAGCCAACTCAAATACTCCTATTTTCCCTTCTTTTCTTGCGCCTGTAAACGCACCCGACACATATCCAAACAGCTCGCTTTCAAGCAGATGAGGCGGAAACGAAGGGCAATTTATTGCAAGGAACGGTCTGTGCTTTCTCATGCTGGCATTATGAACCGCTTGAGCAAAAAGCTCTTTTCCGCTGCCGCTTTCTCCATTTATAAGCACGGTGCTGTCAGTCCTTGCGTAATGCTCTACCTGATTCTTCAGCCTACTTATGACCTCACTTTTTCCTTTTATATCATCAAGTGTGTACCTTGCTTGTAGCCCTTTTTGGGCAAGTATGCTCCTTACTCTGGAGTCATCAATAAGGATTTGGTCGGTTCTTTTCATTCTGAGGACATAGCCTGCCTCACTGTCACCGATTGAAATCGGAACCTTATCTACCAATATCTTGCTTCCCATTATTTCAAATATTCCGGACGGCTTGCTAAGCACATCCTGTATATCTGAAAAACTTACAGCCGATTCAAGGTTTTCTATTTTTTTTCCGACTGCCTTAGACAAGTTGAATTTACAAAGCTCCGCAGCCTTTCTGTTTGCAGCTATTATATGCCCCTCGGAATCTGCCGCTATAGTTCCCACATCTGATACATTTACAAGTGTTTCTATAAGTTCTCTCTTCTTTTTTTCTTCATGTACAAGTTGATAAACCTCAAGGGCATTGAAGAGACTGTCTCTCATGCTGCTTTCACTTGAATCGACATAAGCGTACTCGGCATCTATCTTCAGGAAGAAATCGTCATAGTGTCCCATGGCGCCTCCACATATAACATCTGCGCCGTCGTTCAACGCTTCGGTAAAGCCTTTGTAAAAATCGCCGAATTCATCTACGACATATGGCGTTATCTCCATGTCGAGAAACTCAGCAGCTTGCATTATTACTTCTATAAATGCACTACATTCCACCGCAGCGACTTTAAGATCTTTCCTATCGGCATATTTGTACAGCGCTTTGAGCACATCAAAAGCGGATATAGATATCTCTATAACCTTGAAGTCAAGACTTCTGCGGATTTCATTTGCCAGATAACCTCTCGTTATAATGATTTCTTTACCCTGCTTTTCAAATTCCTTTATGTGATTTAAAAACGCATGAATATCTGCACCGAAGCGGTTTCCGATATATTCTATATCTATCTCGATTTCCATGTCTCCAAGTACATTGCGGTACATGTCTATCATGCTTTTATCGGTGCAGATTATAAGTACATTTTCAGCTTTTTTCATATCCCGTCTCCAATTTCAGCGCTATTCTTTATTTTAACGCTTTTTGAACGGGAATTCAATTACTTATCCATGAGTTTTAACTTTCCGACAGCATCTTCAAGGTTTTCCATTGAGGTAGCATATGACAGTCTCACATATCCCTCTCCCCATTCTCCGAAAGCATCTCCCTCAATCAAAGCCAGCCTGTATTTTTCAAGTGCATAATCACAAAATTCTTCTGATTTCATGCCTGTCTTTTTTATATTCATAAACACATAGAAAGCTCCCTCAGGCACGAGACAGCTGAACTTATCCATCTTGTTTATCTCTTCTACCAGATAATCACGGCGTTTTTTAAATTCCTGTCTCATTCTTTCTACTGAGCCGTCCTCATTTTCAAGCGCCGTTACTGCTGCTTTCTGAACAAATGATACGCTGCCCGATGTCATATAAAATGACATTCTGTTCAGCGGATCCATAAATTCCACCGGAGCTGCTATATATCCGAGTCTCCAGCCTGTCATTGCCATACTCTTTGAAAAACCGTTGAGAAGTATTGTTCTCTCTTTCATTCCCGGAAGTGAGGCAATGCTTACATGTGGATTTTCATCACTGTATGTAAGTCTTTCATATATCTCGTCAGAAAGTACAATAAGGTCGTATTTCTTTGCAATTTCAGCTATAGCCTCAAGGGTATTTTTGCGAAGTATACTTCCTGTCGGGTTATTAGGCGATACTATAACAAGCATCTTTGTCTTATCAGTTATAGCAGCCTCTATTTCCTTTATATCTACTTGAAATTCATTTTCCTCAAGTAACCTGTATTTTTTTACAACAGCTCCTGCGATAGGAGGTATTGCAGAATATGTCAGATATACAGGGTCAGGTACCAAAACCTCATCTCCCGGATTCAAAAATGAAAGCAAAGATGCAAACATCCCTTGTGCCACACCTGTTGTAACTATTATTTCATCAGGAGTATATGAAAGTCCGTTTTCACGCAGTAGTTTTCCGCAAATAGCTTTCCTCAGCTCAGGTGTTCCTATATTGTCTGCGTACTTGGTACATCCGTCATCAAGGGCCTTTTTGCAAGCTTCCTTTATATATTCGGGAGTGTCAAAGTCCGGCTCGCCAATAGTAAGTGCAGTAACTTTTTCTCCCGCTTCCGCCAAGTCTGCACACTTTTTCAACATAACTCTGGTTTTTGACATAGGTACGCCTACAAGGCGATCTGCCTGTTTAAATCCCATTTTTTCATCTCCTCTCATGATTTTATCTTACGATAAAGCCATTACTATATTCATTGCCGACATAACTAACACAGTTTTTCATCGTAACGCCTATAAATTTATACTTCTTCCATCAAAGAAATTTCCTCTGCGAAAGTAAGTTCTGCTTCTGTTTTTTCCTGTAAGTATTCTTTCGTTATGCCCGGTGCCATAGCTTTTACAACCATTTTGCCGTCACATATGTCCATTATGCAAAGCTCTGTAACAACTGTATCAACACATCCTACAGCCGTAAGGGGCATATCGCACTCTTTTAGAATCTTAGCTTTTCCGTCACGAGTACAATGTTCCATTGCAACTATTACTTTTTTTGCTCCGCAAGCCAAATCCATAGCGCCGCCCATACCGTTTATTCTTTTTCCGGGAATCATCCAGTTTGCAAGATTACCCCGGCTATCTACCTGAAGACCACCGAGAACTGTAGCATCAAGGTGTCCGCCTCTTGCTATGGCAAATGATATGGAACTGTCAAAACAACTTGCTATCGGCAGCAATGTTATAAAAAATGCGCCTGCATTTATTAAATCTCTATGTCCTTCTCCGGAAATATGGTCTGTATCCTCACCTCCATGAGAATTAAGCCAATTCCTGTAGGTTTCCTCATCTTTATAAATATCAGGGAAATGCAGTTCTTTATCCTGTCCTGCAAATCCATTCTCGCCGTGAAGTATTACATCTATATCTTCAGGAATATAATTAGCTACAAGAGTAGGTATGCCGATTCCAAGATTTACAAAGTCGCCGTCATTTAACATCAATGCTATATTTTTAGCAATAAATTCACGAACATCTTTCATGGTGCTACCTCCTCCTGAATAACTATGTAATCTATAAATACTCCCGGCAGCTGAACTCTGTCAGGCGGTATTTCTCCGGGTTCAACCAAATGTTCCACTTCCATTATAACTATGTCTCCCGCCATTGCAGCAAGCGGATTAAAGGAAATGCTGTTATACTTAAATATTGCGTTTCCGAAAGTATCGGCTTTATAGGCCTTAACAATGGAGACATTCGCTCTCAAAGGTTTTTCAAGCAGGTATAACTTGCCGTCTATTTCTCTTGTCTCCTTTCCCTCTGCCACAACGGTACCTACTCCCACAGGAGTGTAAAATCCTCCGAGTCCAGCCCCTCCTGCTCTCATCCTTTCAGCTAAAGTCCCTTGGGGAATAAGCTCTACTTCAAGCTCTCCTGCAAAGGCTTGTTCAGTTACAAGAGGCTGCAATCCGGCAAAACAAAGCATAGCTTTTTTAACCAGCTTGTGGGAAAGAAGCGGCATAAGCCCCATTTCAAAGTTCCTGAGTCCATGGCTGAAATCTTCTGTTATAACAGTCAGTCCTCCCACATTTTGACGAACCATTTCAAGCACTATATTATTAGGCGTACCAAATCCTCCGAACCCTCCGAACATTACAGTATCACCGTGTTTTATATTCTTTACTGCCTCTTCTATACTCACAACTTTATTTTTCATTTTTGTTCTCCCTGTCCATCATATATCAGGTTTGCGCCTTTTACCAAAGCTCGCTCGTTGATGTCCCAGACTTTCGGCTTGCTTTCAAAAACATGTTCAAGGGTATGTATTATTTCCGGTACTGTAAACATGCCTGTCTTTGCTGCATATGCACCAAGCATTATTATATTCGCCACCTGCTTTGAACCCATTTCTCTTGCAAGCTCATCTACCGGCAAAGCCACAACTTCTATATCGCTGCGATTTGGTATTTCGCATGTATTGCTGTTTATAAACAAAAGTCCGCCGGGTTTAAGCTTATCTATATTCTTATCAAGGGCTTCCTGCTGAAACATCATCATAAGGTCTGCTATGCTGACTATCGGGGAACCGATTTCTTCATCAGATACTATAAGGGTGCAGCTTGCAGTTCCGCCTCTCATCTGCGTTCCGTATTGAGGCAAAAAAGAAGCAAACTTATCATGGTCACTTGCGGCGTATCCTAATATTTTACCTGTTACCATAACGCCCTGACCGCCGGTTCCTGCTATTTTTATTCTCTGTTCCATAAGTTACACCTCCGTTTGTGCAATATCCTTATAAACTCCAAGAGGGAATTCAACCATAGTATGTTCTCTCATATATTCGATCGATTGTTCCGGTGACATGGACCAGTTAGTCGGACAATTTGAAAGAAGTTCTACGAAAGAAAATCCTCTGCCTTGCATTTGATTTTCAAAGGCTTTTTTAATTGCCCTCTTAGCTGCCAAAATATGTTTAGGTGAATCAAGAGAACATCTTTCAACATAAACAGGCGCTTTAAGCCCCGAAATGATTTCGCACATATGCATAGGATAGCCCTCTTTTGGAGTCCTGCCGCTTTGAGCTGTGGTTGCTTTCTGTCCTATAAGTGTAGTAGGCGCCATCTGACCGCCTGTCATGCCGAAAATACCGTTGTTTACAAAAAGAACCGCAAAATTTTCTCCTCTGTTGGCAGCATGCATTATTTCTGCAAGGCCTATGGATGCCAAATCTCCGTCTCCCTGATATGTAAATACAAGTTTTTCTTTTGCTGTTCTTGATAATCCCGTGGCTACTGCCGGTGCTCTTCCATGCAGTGAAACTATAGCTTCTGTATCCAGTACATTTGAAATCAGTGCTCCGCAGCCTATGGGCAGTACAGCCGCCGCCTTTTCTCTTGCATCCATTTCATCCAAAACTTCTGCAATTATCTTGGCAAGCACCCCATGAAGGCAACCCGGACAGTATCCTGTTCCGTTATCAAGCAATACTTCTGTTCTTGAATATATTTTTTCCATCTGTCAACGCCTCCTTAATTTTATGCCTTACCGCCTGCAAGCTTTTCAATCTGTTCCGCCACTTCTTCCGCTGTAAATATGTTGCCCGCAGATCTTCCATATGTTTCTATAGGGATTCTTCCCTCTGTGCCAAGCTTAATATCTTCTATAAGCTGCGCCGGTATTGAAAGTTCAAGACAAAGTATGCTTTTGACTTTATTTTCATCAAGTTTTCTCAAAGAATCATACGGGAACGGCCAAACGGTTATCGGTCTTATAAGTCCTACTTTTATACCCTTTTCTCTTAAAATTTTTATGGCTGTTTTTGCAACTCTTGCACTGGTTCCGTAAGCTGTTATCACATACTCTGCGTCATCAAGCATATATTCTTCCACTCTTACTTCATTATCTGCTATTCTCTGATATCTTTCAGCCTGAACTATATTCCACTTTTCCTGTTCGGCTTCATTTACTATCATAGTTGTACAAACTCTGCGATTAGGCCTGTTATTGAAAAATTCTGTAGTATATACAGGGAATTCTTTTCTTTCAACTTCCTTCATCTCAGGCAGCTGAACCGGTTCCATGATAGAGCCTATATATCCGTCAGCCAATATCAAGCATGGATGCATATATTCCCATGACTTGTCGAAGGCTTCGTATATAAGATCTACAGCCTCCTGCACCGTAGACGGAGCAAAAACAAGAACCTTGAATCCTCCGTGACCGCCGCCTTTTGTAGCCTGCAAATAGTCCATCTGAGCACCGGAAATAGAACCGGTTCCCGGTCCTCCTCTCATAACATTTATCACAACCGCCGGAAATCCCGCAGCTGCCAAAGTCGAAAGACCCTCTGACTTGAGGCTGAGTCCCGGTCCGGATGATGATGTCATCGCTCTTGTGCCTCCAAAAGCTGCTCCCACAACCATGTTAATTGAAGCCAATTCACTTTCACCCTGAACAAAAACGCCCCCAACCTCAGGTAAACGCTTTGACATATACTCAGGAATCTCATTCTGAGGTGTTATAGGATATCCTGCAAAGAAACGACATCCGGCACGCACAGCAGCTTCTGCCATCGCTTCATTTCCCTTCATGAATAATTTGCTCATTTTTAAAACCTCCGCTACTTATATACTTCTATTGCTGCCTCAGGGCACATTACAGCGCACATCTTGCAGCCGATACATTCTGCATTTTCTTTCATCTCGGCTACCTCGTAGCCTTTGTCGTTTATCTTGCTTCCTATCTGTATAACTCCCTGAGGGCAGGCAGATATACATAATCTGCAAGATTTGCAGTAGTTTTCAAGAATTGTTATTTTTGCCATTTCAATCGCCTCCTGTTTCACGGATATTGTAAATATTTTTTGATATATATTATTTTTTGATTTTCAAGCTCTTTAGGATTCTTCTCCGCATAAGACCTCATTGTTTCCTCAAGAGTTATAAAAGCCGGAGCATCATCTGAATCATCAAATATTTCCTTAAGCCTGCTTATTCCCTCAATAACATCTTCCCATTGGGTATTCTGACCGAGATTGGGGTTTGCCACTAACTTAAACTCGACAAACCTGCCGTATGCCTTAATCCGTTCTTTCATATCCGATATATGTTTTTCATCCAGAGAAAAAATTCTGAAAGGGTTTATTACAAAATAAACTACATTTTCGCTAACATGAAGTTGCTTTGCAAACTGACCCATTGTAAGTGCCCCTGTTTCATTTCCTCCTACATCTAGCACATTTATACTATCCTTATCTTTGAGCAATCGCTCGACACCATGAGGTACTACCGGTGTATCTAAAAACTTTTCGCCGCATAAAAGCGCTGCATTATGCTTTGAAAGTTCCTCTTCAAAGTCTCTCGACCTGAAAACACTCTTTGTCTGATCCATATCTATAAGGGTTACATTTTTTCTGAATTCCCCCAGTTCAGCTGCACAGTTGAGAGCAAGCTCTGTTTTGCCGCATCCGGACTCGCCGACAAATACTATATTTTTATTATTTCCTATTGCTTCCCTCCAGTTCACTTCTTTCACCTCACATCGTCTTTAACATATATATAAGCAAAGTCTATGCCATAATGCTTTTAAATTAACAAACTTGTTTGACGACTATTGAAAACTCACTGAAATACATTATTATAACGAATTTTATATAAGAAAATATTTTTTCGTTTAAGCCTCACTGCAAAACGCCTCTACAATAATGCTGCAAAACACATCGCTTTATGATTCAAAATGCCTCACAAAAAAGAACCTTTCAAATATGCTTATTTTCCTAAGCATTGAAAGGTTCTTCTTTTATGTTTATTCTGTTATTACTTCGGTCTTTACACCATATTTTTCTTTAATATTACCAATCGTTGAAAAATGACTTCGTTTCGTATGTTCTATCTGATCTTCTGCCGTCTGCCACTGTTCCCACAGAAGCAAGCTGTATTCATCATTAACAGGATAATAGTATTCGTATTTCAAGCACCCATGCTCATTTCTGCTTATTTCGGCAGCTTCTTTTACTTCCTTAAGGAATGCCTCTCTATCCTTTGAACTTGAAAATCTGTAAGTTACATAAAAGCTTTTCATCACTCTGCCTCCTGTAATTTTATTGTAAAATATGCAGGCTTAAACCTCAACCCATTTTATAAAAATTTCACTATGCCACTTTACTTTTAACAGTTCGCCTCTGCTTCCTGTAAAGCATCAGGGCAAGTATAAGGGCACACATTTCAGATACTGCTGCCGACATCCATACTCCTGCTTCTCCGAAAATATATGACAAAAGAATTACGAATGTACTTGCAAAAACAAGTCCTCTTCCTATTGATATGCTCATAGCAGACTTAGGCAGCTCTATGGAGGTGAAGTACCCCATAAGAATGATTACAGCTCCTAAAGGTATAAATGACGGAGAATAAAGTCTGAACGCTTCCACCCCTCTCTCGAATAATTCTGCATTCATAGTCTTGTCGATGTACACGCCTACTATCGGATCCGGATATATCATTCCTATGGCAAAGGCTACAGCAGAACAAATTCCGGCACAAACCAAGGCTATTCTGAAAATGTATTTGCAAAAATCTTGCTTTTCTTTACCGTGATAATAACTTATAAGCGGTTGCGTACCCTGATTTATACCCATCATCGTCATCAGTATAAGCTGTCCGAAATATGATATTACAGTATAAATTACAACTCCGTCATTTCCGGAAACTCTAAGAAGAGTTTGATTAAATATAAAAATACATACGCCCACCGAAAGTTCTGTTACACAGTCGGCGATACCCAGTTTCGCCAACGCACCTGATTCTTTTGCCGACCATTTTATTTTAACAAAAGAGAACCCTGATTTATCCGACAAGAAATGTCTAAGATATATGGTAAAGGTCAGTGCCTGAGATAATCCCGTAGCGACGGCAGCCCCTGTTATTCCCCAGTGGAATACAAGTACGAACAGCGCATCCAAAACTATATTTGTAGCTGCACCGGCAAGACTTGTCTTGATAGCTTTTTTAGGAAAACCGTCCGCCTTTATAAGTACCTCTAAATTATATGAAGTCATATAAAACGGTACAAACAGTATGATTACACCTAAATAGCTTTTAACATAGTCTATAGTCTCCTCTGTCGCCCCAAGCAATGTTGCTACCCTTGTCAGATTGAGCATTACTATGGCTGCAACGATTAACCCGGTACATGCCACCGTTATACTGCTCAGCGTAAAAACTCTGTCTGCCTTTTCACTGTGTCCCTGTCCCTTATATATGGATGCCTTTGTACTTGCACCAACCGCAAGAAGTATTCCGAGAGCAAAGGCAACATTTATAAGCGGCATGGATATATTAACTGCTGCAAGGGCATCTTTTCCAACACCTCTTGCAACGAAAATTCCATCGACCATTGTATATATTGTATATACCCACATCGCCGCAACAGACGGCATTACATAACTGAAAAACTTTGATTTGATATACTTTTTATTTGTTTTGGTCATTTTTAATTCACCCTTCCTTGTAATAAATTTTAAACCTTGGTATAATACTAAGGTCAATAGTTTTTTGTATTTTTTAAAATTTTTTCTTGAAAGGGCAAAAAATGAAAGAATATTATAAGATAGGCGAGATTTCTTCCCTCTACAATATCGGAACCGACTCCCTTAGGTATTACGAGGAGATTGGAATTTTAAAACCACAAAGAGATGTAAACGGATACAGAATGTACAGTATAAACGATATAAGAACGCTGAACATATTGAGAGAACTCAGATCCATAGGCTTTTCAATGAGCGAAATAAAAAAGCATATTCAAAACTTCAATCTTGAAAAAACTGTAGAACTGTTTGAAAATGCAATTTCAGCTATAGACCGTAAAGTTGCTGAAATGAACAGGCTAAAAGCACAACTTTCTGTAAGGATAGAGGAAATAAAGCGACATACATCAGAGGATTTTTCCAATAAGGGTATAGAAGTTCTTCACCTACCTGAACGCCATATATTAAAGCTCAGTGAAAATGTCATAAGAGATGACGATCTTGATTTTGTAATCAAGAAGCTACAGTCTGAATATGAGGATCAGCTTTATATAATAGGTAACGGTGATATTGGTGCAACATTGCCTGTGGATTATCTCAAAACCGGCGGTTACGGTCATTTTGATTCTGCATTTTACATAGTGGATGAAGACGAGGAATATGACTCTGTTATACCGGAGGGCAACTATCTTTCCGTCACAGTCAAGGGTGGATATGCTCAGATTGCAGGCATATGGCAAAATATTATAGGCTATGCAGAAAATAACGGACTTTCACTTGATGATACAGCTATAGAGCTATATATAATCGACAACCACGATACGGCAGACGAAAATGAGTACATAACTCAGCTTCAAGTCAGGATAATTTCGTGACGCCATTTTATCATAACTTTATGAAATTTATATAAAGTCTCGTCGATATAAAAAAGCGCCGGTAATTTCTATCTTTTAGAACTTAACGATAGAAATTCCGACGCAGTTTTCCTTGTCCAATGTAAAATATTCCTGTTTTTTAAATAAATATTTTTCTCTTCTATATTTCGAGCTTTCCTTTATATCTGTTCAAACCTCCTATATTGGTTACATTTTCATATCCGCTTCTCTTTAAAAAATTAACAGCCTGACCGCTTCTTGCACCGCTGAGACAGTATACAAAAATTTCTTTTGATTTGTCAGGAATCACCTTTCCCACTCTGTCTATGTTATCTACTGAAAGGTTTATACTTCCCGGAATATGTCCGCCTCTGTATTCTCCTGCCGTCCTCACATCAAGCAGCACCGCATCCTCTGCTGATTCGTATTGTTTTATTCCTTCATTTATGTTAGTTCCTGCAAATAAGCTGAATATTCCCATGTTTTCATCTCCTTTAGCTGTTTTTTATTATTTTACCCTTTTTTCATAAATTTTCTGTGACTTAGTCCCGTTTCATTTATATTAAAGCAATACATAATTATTTTGCAATGGGATTATAATAAATATACAATAATTTTTATATCAACCGACTGACAGGTACGCAGCCAAGATTTATCATCTGCTCGTCAACCTGCAAAGAAAGGATTTTTATGAAAATAAATTGGAAAACATTTACAATATGCATCCTCATACCACTTTCGTCAGGAGGTCTGTCTGCTCTTATCACAAATAACAGCATGAAAGTCTTTGAGTCAATCGAAAAACCTGTTTTCGCCCCTCCCGGATGGCTGTTTCCCGTAGTGTGGAGCGTCCTTTATCTTCTGATGGGAATAGCTTCATATATGGTTATCACATCCGGCCGACCATACCGCAGAGCAATGACAGCTTACTTCGCTCAGCTTATATGTAACTTTGTCTGGCCGCTTATTTTTTTCAACATGGGCGCATATCTATTGGCTTTTATATGGCTTATAGCGCTCATAATACTGGTAACTGCAACGATTATACTATTTTACAAAATATCAAAGACTTCCGCATTACTTTTTGCACCTTATATGGTGTGGCTTCTTTTCGCCGGATATCTCAACTGGGGTATATACATGCTGAATTAAAAAGAGCGGCTTAAATGGGTATTAAGTCATAGCCACCGCTGTCTTTCTACATGTCAACTTGAACTGTACCCCATAGAGTGGGCACGGCGAGGAAAGCGTAACACCTAAAAAAGAGTAACAACAATCGGGTAATATGAACGACCTGTGCCTCTCTCCCCATCCTCAAAAATCTCCACTTCGGCATTGGACATGAAACCACAAAACAACACTGCATTACAAAAGCCGCCCGGTGCAGGATTATATCTGACATAAATTTCCCTTATCGGTTTATCCGATAAAGAAAGCATCATCCTGCCTCAGGCGGCTTTTAATATTTTGCAATTATCCGTTAATCCTCTTTAACGATTTTTATATCTTATATACTTACCATAGTTGTCTGATTTAACAACTCCGGCTTCTGCGGCTATATGACCGTTGACTATTACATAGTCTATTCCCTTAGGGGCTTCTGTAGGATTCTCAAAGGTTGCACCGTCTGCAATATTGTTTTCATCGAAGATTACAATATCCGCATCGTTGCCCTCTTTTATCTCTCCCTTATATTTTAGTTTTACACGCTCGGCAGGCATTACCGTCATCTTTCTGAGTGCTTCCATAAGAGTAAGCATCTTCTTTTCTCTTACATACTCTCTGATAACTTTAGGGAATGCTCCTGCTCCACGAGGATGACCGTGCCTGTTTACAAATCCGCAGTCACTTCCAACCATGACAAACGGAGTTGCAAATGCCTTATCCACTTCTTCCCGATTCATTGCAAACACTGCCACATGCAAATCAGGGTCTTCCTTTTTAAGTTTTTCAAACAGCTCCCTATTACATCTTTGGTTAACATAAGGTCCGTCCAGCACCAAAATATCGCTGTAGGTTTTACCCCATCTTTCAAAACAGCCTTCGTCAAACACGGCCGTTCCTATGCCTGTACAAAAGGCATTATACGGATAGCAATCTGTGGAAATGTCTACTCCGGCATCTCTCGCCTCTTTTATAACATTTAAAGTTTCATCCATATATCCCACTGCGGCACAGCTTCCTATATGAGACATCTCTATGCCGTAGCCTGTAGCCTTGGATATTTCAATCAACTCTCTTGTAGAATCGGGCGCCTTTGGTCCATCTTCTCTGAAATGAACAGAAATAAGATACCCCTCTTCGTCAAGTGCCTTTGCCAAATTCACCGTTTCTTCGGAAGTTACTCCCGGCGCATACTCAAACCCACATGAAAGTCCCACAGGGCCGTACTTTTTAGTTGCCGCAAGCATCATCTTCATCTTATCTAACTGCTCCACGGTGCTTGCTTTATAGCGATCCATTGCACCTGCTTGCTCTCTGAGATAATTCTGACCTATAAATGTCATATAGTTTACCGGAGCGCCCTCTTTATCTATGCGATTTACAAAGGTCTCAGGAGAGTTATACATGTCTCCGCAGTTTCCTACGATTTCTGTAGTAACTCCCATCAGAAGCCCTCTCTGTGCAGTGAAAAAGTCATCCTCCCGATTCCCCTTGAATTCATCTTCATGAGCATGTATATCTATAAAGCCCGGAGATACGACTTTGCCCGAAGCATCTATGACTTCCTTACACTCCTCTGAAACATCTCCTATTTTTTCTATTTTACCATAATGAATAAGAATGTCGGCTTCAATCCAATCATTGGACTCAAAATCCGGAAATTTTGCATTAACTATCTTTAAATCTTTCATTTTTTCAATCTCTTTTCAATTATTACAGACATTTAAAAATCCAGCTCACCTGCAAAATGACATGCAACAATATGCCCTTCACCAACTTCTTTAAGCGGCGGCTGTGTATTTTGGCAGATTTCCTTGCTGTACTTACATCTACTGCAAAATCTGCATCCCTCGCCTACATCTATAAGACTTGGCATATCTCCGCTGAGAAGGTGTTTCTTTCTGTTTCGTTCCCTCGGATGAAGCGGCGGCACGGAAGACATCAAACCCAATGTGTACGGATGCATACAATGGTCATATATATCCTCAGTCTTGCCTATTTCCATAACCTTACCGCCGTACATAACACATATTCTGTCACTCATATATCTTACAACCGAAAGATTATGGGTTATAAAAATATATGTCATGTTCAGTTCCTTTTGCAATCTCAGAAGTTCATTGAGAGTCTGAGCCTGCACGGAAACATCAAGGGCACTGGTCGGTTCGTCTAAGACGAGTATCCTCGGCATCAGTGAAATAGCTCTTGCGATGCTTACTCTCTGCTGCTGGCCTCCCGAAAGTTCGTTTGGAAATCTGTCCAAAAGTTCTTTTCTAAGGTTTACCTTTTCTGCAGTATCAAGAATCCTTTCCTTTGCCTCTTCCTTTGAATATCCGTTTATCAGAAGAGGTCTTTCAAGAGTCCTGTATATAGTCGAACGAGGATTTAAGGAAGATGCCGGGTCTTGGAAAACCGCATTTACCTCTTTGCCCCTGCCCTTAGTTTTCTTGTCTTTCCATATGTCATTTCCGTCTATGAGAACTGTGTTTTCGGTAGGAGGCAAAAGGCCAAGTATCATCTTGGCAAGAGTGGTCTTTCCGCTTCCGCTTTCACCTACAAGTCCGAGAGTTTCGCCCTCATAAACATCAAGAGTAATTCCGTCAACGGCCTTGACATATTTCTTGTTTTTTCTTCCGCCGCCTCTCAAAGGAAAATACTTCTTTATATCTTTTATTTCTACTACTTTATTGTTATTCATAGGAGCTTCCTCCTTCACAGCAGTGGCAGGCCACAAAGTGTCCTTTGCTTATTTCTTTCATTTCGGGTCTTTCCTGTCTGCATTTTTCAGTGCATGAAGGGCATCTGTCAGCAAACTTGCATCCCTTGATATCCATAGACAAATCGGGAACTGTGCCCTTTATTGTCTCCAGTCGTCCTTCGTCTTTAGTTATAGTAGGAAGAGCCTTCATAAGCAATTTAGTATAAGGATGCGCTGCATTATCAAATATATCAAATACATCAGCTATTTCTACAATATTTCCCGCATACATAACACCTACTCTGTCGGCCATATCGGCAACTATACCGAAATCATGAGTTATCATTAAAATTGAAGAATTATACTTGCTTCTAAGCTCGTTCATCAATTCGATTATGCCTGCTTGAATAGTCACATCAAGAGCAGTAGTCGGTTCATCTGCAATAAGAAGCTTTGGATTGCGGCACAGCATCATTGCAATCATTACTCTCTGTCTCATTCCTCCGCTTATCTCATGAGGATATGATTTCATTCTTGACTCAACATCGGAAATCTTTACATCTCTCAATGTGTTGTATGCCGTTTCGTAGGCTTCTTCTTTAGATTTACCTTCTTCTATCAATCCCTCAGAAACCTGATATCCTATGCTGTATACCGGATTCAAAGAGTCTAAAGGATTTTGAAATATCATTCCTATTTCTTTTCCCCTTACATGGCTCATCTCATCTTCAGTAAGGTCTGTAAGGTTCTGCTCTTCAAATATAATTTCGCCACCGCCGATTTTGCCCGGTTCCTGAAGCAATCTCATTATACCCATAGCAGTGGTGGATTTGCCGCATCCCGACTCTCCGACAAGTGCAAACACCTGTCCCTTTTCTATATCAAAGCTAACTCGGTCAACCGCCCTTACCAGTCCGTGTTTGGTCTCGAAATTGATTGACAGGTCTTTTACTTTCAAAATAGTGTTGTCCATCTCTTCCTCCCTTACACTTTCAGTCTTGGGTCAAGAAGATCTTTTACACCTTCTCCTACCAAGTTAAATCCTAAAACAGTCCATACTATTGCAACTCCCGGTACCATTGATATCCAAGGAGCGTTTCTAAGGTACTGTATGCCCTCGGAGAGAATCATTCCCCAGTCAGGCTGCGGCTGCTGTGCGCCAAGACCTAAGAATCCCATCGATGTAGTCGATAAGATTGCAGATGGCAGAGCCAGAGTTGCAAGTATTATTATCGTAGATGTCAAGTTAGGCAGTATGTACCTCATCAATATGCTGAAATCACTTTCACCATATATTCTGGCTGCCTCTATATATGACAGTTCCTTTAATGACTGAACTTTTGCCCTTATTATTTTCGTAAACTGTGCCCAGCTTACAACAGCAACGGCAATCGCAACATTCATTGCGCTTGAGCCGAGCATTAAAACTATTGCCATCGCAAGAATTATAGGCGGTATCGCCCACGCTGAGTCTGTTACAAAAGTTATCACTTTATCGATTTTTTTACCGTAGTAGCCTGCCAGCATTCCCAAGGTTACTCCGATTACGGTTTCAATTATAACCGCAACTATTCCTACGCTTAAGGCTATACGAGAACCGTAAACCACCCTGCTGAAAATACATCTTCCGTACTGGTCTGTACCTAAAGGATATTCAGCACTTGGGGCGGCCAGTTTCATTGCCATGTTCTGTTCGTCAAAAGTATGAGGCGCTATGAAAGGGGCAAATATCGCAATCAAAAGCATTGTGCCGAAAAGTATCATACCAATGACAAACATTTTATTTTTAAATATGCCTTTAAATTTCTTTTTCATTGTCTTCCTCTACTCCAAACGAATTCTTGGGTCAAGTATTCCCGATATTATGTCACCTATAAGATTACAAATTACTGTCAAAATCGTTATAACAAAAATAATTCCCTGAACCACCATAAAATCCTGCTTGGATATGGCTTTCCAAAGCATCTGACCCATTCCCGGCCATGCAAACACATTTTCAACTACTACAGCTCCGCCTATCAGCCAAGGCAATGATAAGAAGAACATTACAGTAACAGGAATAAGTGCATTTCTCAATACATGCTTTATCAAAACTTTTTTACCGGCTATACCCTTAGCTCTGGCAGTCATTACATATCTCTCACGCATAACATCAAGTACCTCTGATCTGGTCAGCCTGAAAATCTGAGCCAGTGTAGGCAGCGCCAGTGTAAATGCCGGCAATATAAGGGATGTAAATCCGCTGTAACCCGACAGCGGCAAAACACCTAAAGTAATACTGAAGATAAACATCAGCAATACACCAAGCCAAAACTGAGGCATGGACCACAGAACTATAGTTCCGACAGTTAAAGCTTTGTCTGTAAGTTTATCTTTTTTTACAGCTGCCATCAGTCCCAATGGAATAGCTATAATATATTCTATAAGTAATGCCGCACCTGTAAGCATCAATGTATATGGCAGTCTCTGCATTATCAGATCTCCTACATTCTGCTTCATGGATACCGACATACCGAAATCTCCCTGTAATATGTTACCAAGCCAATAGAAAAACTGAACTATCGGCGGTTTGTCAAGCCCCCACTGGGCTTCAAGTTCCGCAACCCTTTCCGGAGAAACTCTCGTATCCACCATAAGGTCGATAGGATTGCCCGGCATGGCCTGCATTATGGCAAAAACAAGAACTGAAACAAACAGCACTATAGCTACGCCCATTATCAGTCTTTTCACCACAAAACGAACAATATCATTCATTTCTCGTCTCCTTCTTGTACTAATACATAAGAGGGAGGGGATGACCCTCCCTCTCAGATTCTAAACTCGAAATATTTCCGCAGCGATTTTTTCATACAATTCATTCTTTGGAAGTCCTTCATAATTTGTCAGCATGAAGAGAGAAATATCATCATCTACAAATCGTGAAACTCTCGATATGAATCCTGTAGTTCCGCCTGTGTGCCATATTTCTTTATGGCCCTTGTAGTCCCCCAAAAAGAATCCGAATCCATAGCCTGTTGCCGTTCCATCCAAAAGATAATTGTCTTTGAAGGCTTCGGCTAAAGTTTCTCTTTTGAGAAGTTTTTCCGAATCACTCATATAAAGATACTTATGCCACTTAAACAAATCGTTTACAGTAGACTGCATATTGCCGTCTGCATAGCCCACCAGAGCCATGTTGTAATCCTGCTTTACAAAGTTGCCTTTATCATCCTTTGTATAACCCTCCGTCAATTTGTCTGATTTTACATCCTTGTAGTCCGGCGCTATTGTATCGTTCATTTCAAGCGGTTCAAATATACGCTTTTTAAGAAATTCTCCAAAAGGCATTCCTGAAAGCTGCCGTACAATATCACCTAACATAACATAAGCGGAGTTACAGTAGGAATACTGTGTCTTAGGTTCAAATGTCAAATCCCCGAAGTTCTTGATTATCTCAAGCATTCTTTCTGTATCCGCAGTTGCAGAATCCGGTATTTGCAGCCATTTGTCTTCTTCAAAGTATTCTCTGATACCTGAGACATGCGTCATTAAATCCCTTACCGTAACATACTTTACATAGTCCGGAAAATCCGGGAAAAACCTTTCTATAGGTTCATCGTAGTCTATAAGACCTTGCTCTTTCAGCATCATTATAGCTACACAAGTAAACTGTTTTGTATTGGAAGCTATAACAAAAGTTCTGTCCTCTGTTATTTTTTCTCCTGTTTCAAGGTCGGCAAGTCCATATGACTTTCTTATAAGCACCTCTTCGCCTTTGGTTATCATAAGCACCATACCCGGTGTTTGGTCAGTCATATCTGTACTTATAACTTGATCCAATCTCTTTTCCAATGTCATAAGATCCATCAGTTCTACTCCTTAGTAGTATCGTTGAAGATTGATCTTCCGTCGTTTGTAACTTTAAATCCTTTTACAGCCTTAGATGTTGCGATGCAATACTTGTCTGCAAACATGGAAACAGCCGGTGTGTATTTGAACAATTCATCCTGTGCCGCTTCATATTTGTCGACTCTTAATTCAATATCTGTTTCATATCTTGCATCTACAAGAGCGTCTGTTACAGACTTCTCATACCATGGATATCCTGATGCTTCTGTAAATACATAGTAGAGGATATCTGCGTCATTCCATACATAGCTTCTTGCCATAGTCTGGAAGTTGCTGTCCTTTTGAAGCTGTTTGATATATGCAGCTTCATATTCCTTAATCTGCATATCTATGCCTATTTCTTTAAGCTGAGCCTGAATTACAGGTGCTGCGGCCTTACTTGACGCCTTATCTGTAGGTGAACAGAATTCTATAGTGAGCGGACTGCCGTTCTTATCAACGATACCGTCTCCGTCACTGTCTGTGTAACCTGCTGCGGCAAGCAATTCTTTTGCCTTATCAGGATTATACGCAAACTTATCTGCATATTCCTTTTCCTTGTCTGCACTGTAACCTGCCTGAGCAGCAGAAATGAATCCGTAAAGCGGTGAAACCTGACCGTCTAAGGCTTCTGCAAGAGCATCTCTGTCAATACCGATATTTATGGCATCTCTTACATTCTTGTCCTTAAGTGCATTGTCATTTGTATTGGTCATTATGTATGTAGAACCTGCCTGCTCATAGAAATAAGCTTCAAGATCATCGTTTTCAGTTACTGATTTTACGCTGGCAGTAGGAATATCATATGCGATATCTACATTTCCCGATTCAAGTTCGCTTACTCTTGTAAACTCGTCAGGTATAAATCTTACTATTACCTGATCGAAGTTCATAACGCCCTTGTTTTCAACATCAGGGTTTGAGGTTACATAGTTAGGATTCTTTTCCAGAACTATTTCCGAACCTGCTTTCCATTCCTTTACCATGAAAGGTCCGTTGCTGACAGCGTTTCTGTTGAATTCGTCGTTTCCGACTTCTTCCGCTACTGCTGTGTCAACGATTCCACTGAAGCAACTTCCAAGGCTCGCCCACATGTAAGGAGCAGGCTCTGAAAGGATGAATTTAAAAGTTCTTTCGTCAACTACCTGTATGTCCTGCACGGCTTCAATGTCGCCGGAGTACTGGCTGATTTCTTTCATTCTTTCAAAAGACGCTTTTACAGCTTCTGCATCAAGGGCATCGCCGTTTGAGAACTTTGCATCCTTAGGAAGCACAAAGGTTATTTCTTTGCCATCCTCTGACTCTGTATAAGATTCTACAAAGCCCGGATTGATAGCGCTTAAATCTTCGCTGAAAGTTACCAGCGGAGCGTAAAGAAGCTGATGAACTACATTGTCCCAGCCTATCTGCTGTACATCTGTACCCTCGATTTCATCCTGAATGGCGATAACAAGAGTCTTTGAATCTCCCTCTTTCTTGCCGCCGCAGGCTGAAAGTGAAAATACCATAGCTAAGATAAGAATCAAAGCAATAGCTTTCTTAAATTTCATTTCAATACCTCCATATTGTGTTCATATATATGCGCCCACATCAGTTGAATGTAAAGGACAACAGTCCTACTATCACATCTGCAGGTTCATATCCAAGAATAGAATTAACGCTTTCTGACATTCCGCTTATTTCCCAGTTAAAAGATGTTCTTACACCTTTTCCGGAAGCTATGCTTATCAGAAGGTTCATATAACTTAATACAGATTCTATATCATAGGCCAGCTCTCCGTAAGTCTTATTGCTGCCGCTTACGGAAATCAGCATAGTTGCAGGTTTCACACCTTCCTGACCAAGGAATCTCTTAAGCTTTGTTTCTTCGTCTTCGGAAAGTAAAATAAATTTTGCCGTCGGATGTATGCCTCTGATTTTTTCTACATCTCTAAATATTTCTCTTATTATATCGGCTTCGGCTTTTTCTTTTTGCGGCATCATATCACTTTTATTTCCGATATTCATGCGAACGCTTTCAACTTCGGCTATGTTTTTGTCGCTTCCGCTGAAAATATCCATCCCCGAATCCATTACCTTTTTTACAAGTTCTTTAATACGCTCGTTATCAGATGGAACTTCCCAGACACGATCATCTTCTCCTCTTGTTTTGGCTCTGAATAACATAGGCGTACAGTCCAAATAATAAGAGAACTGTTTATAAAAATACCTTGGTGCTGAAAATCCGCTGTTTTCGGAGACAAGTGTCACCGGCATGTTAGTCGTTATCAAATATCTTACCGCCTGTATTACTTTGTAATATTCAACAGTGGCTTTGAAGTTCATATTCAATTTTTCATTGAACTCCTTTGAAAGATACTGAACGCTTACATATTCTTTTTCTGCGATTTCTTTGAGGTTTATTTTGCCGCCGGAATTGCTGTATATGGCATCATATATTCTCAAAAAACGATTAAGATTTGTATCGGAGACATCAGTCTGCACCAACATGTTTTTCAAGTCGTGAAACTTGTCCACTATTAAGTCCTCAATCTCTTGAAGCACTTTTTTGATAAAAGAGTAATCTTCTGTATATGTATACAAATTATACACAAGTAGCAGTTTGGATTTTAACTGTTCCTGATACTTATTCTGCGTTCTGCACGGATAGAACAAAGTCGTGTTGCAATTGTACAATGCCCTGTCTATCATGGGCTGCATCTTCTTTGCAAAGGCGCCGTCAATTTCAAAAAGAAGTACGACATTACCTTCAGTCCCGGCGAAAAAACATACCGGTTCATTTATATTTATAATTTCTATGCTGCCTTCTTTTATGGTTGTTTTCCCTGCCACAAACTTTAGGGTCAACTCCCCTTTCAGTACATATATTATTCTTAAATTTTTGCTGAGATGAAAAGACTTGTGTCTTATTTCCAAAGTCCTTATAATAAGTTCTCTGTTTTTACCATCCATGGCACTTATTACTCCTATACAATAATATTAGTTTTTATGTCGATTTTATTCAATGTACTAAATTAACCAATCCTTGTACTTTTTTAATTAAATACTGTAATTTTGTGGTGTATTATGTTTTTTCCAACAAAAAAATCAATATAATTTGTGTATTGCATTTGAATATATCTAAAAACAGCAGGTATAAGCTGCATACTGACGCTCATACCTGCCAAGTTCATCTCTGCGACTTTTGCATTCCGCTCAGTTCCTCAAGCTGTGTACATAGCTTATCTACTGTTACTAAATCATCTGTTTTAAATGCAGATGCAATGTTTTTCTCCAGTTCTTGCCGTTTTCTGTCTTCTTCAAGATAATCACGGTCAAAATAACGGTCATATACCATCTTTCTGAACTTTTTCACATTCATACGCCTCAATGTATTATTCTCAGCAAAAAGTACATAATCCACACAGCCTGCTATGAGATAAAAATCATGGCTTACCAAAAGTACCGTGCCTTTGTATTCTGACAATGCTTTTTCCAAAGCTACCTGTGCATATATATCCAAATGGCTTGTCGGTTCGTCAAGTATCAGAAAATCAGCCTTAGTATTTGCCATTAAGGCAATACGAAGTAAATTTTGTTCTCCGCCTGAAAGTTCTGCCACTTTCTGTTCAAGCATATCTTTTCCCAAGCAAAACCTTGCAAGGTATGAGGCCGAAGTCTCTTTTGTATCAAAGCCTTCATCCATCATAACATCATATACGGTTCTTTCATCCTCTTCACCACGGTCGTTAAACTGCTGGAGACTTACATATACTATGTTCTCATCTACTTTAATTTCATCTTTGGCATTGCTTGTAATATCACGAATCAGCGTAGTCTTGCCGCTGCCGTTTGCACCTACAACAGCTACTTTTTCTCCACGGTACAAATCAAAGTTCACATCATTTAACAATATCTCGTCAAATCCAACCTTATAATCTTTTATGCTAAGCACAGGGTTTGAAGTTTCTGCGGCAGCGTCATCTGTCTCCCTACTCACCTCAGGAAAAACTATTTCAGGCTCTTTGATTTCTATAAACGGCGCTTTTATATGTCTGTCCATAAGTCTGTCAAGTTGGGACTGTTTGGCATTTACAGCCCTACCTATGACGGGGTTAACCATAAGAGTAGCTCTTTTCCGCAGAATTTCCACCATTTTTTCGGTGCGTTGAATTTCTTCACTTTCTTGAATATTCTGTAGTCTTAATTTTAATTTTTCTCTCAAAATTGAGCATCGATATTCCGTATAATTACCCTCAAACTCCTGAAGTTCTCTGTTTTCGAGATGTAAAACCTTGTCAAAACAATGATTGAGCAAATATCTGTTGTGAGTTACAACTAAAATTGTACCCTTATACCCATTTATCATTCGGCAAAGACTATTTAAATTTGCAAAGTCCAAAAATACATCCGGCTCATCCAAAATCAAAAGATTGGGCGATAAAAGCATTTCTTTCATAATCTGCAACAGTTTGTATTCACCTCCGCTTATTTTAGAAATACTTATATTTTCCAGATTTTCCATACCGGCTGATGCAAGCTGTTTACGGATATTATTTTCATAATTATCTCCGTCCATCGCCTCATTTATATCCAAAAGATTCTGATATTTTTCAAATACAGCGTCCATATCTTCAGCCGTAGTCATTTCCTCGCAGACATCGGCAATTTCATTTTGAATTTTTACAAAACGCTCACTTAGATATTCAAACACAGTAACTTCTCTTAAACCATCCCTTACGCTGAACCTGCCTGCATATCCTATTCTACATTCATCATCCTTTATTATCTTTCCGTCAAAAAGATAATCATCGGTGTGTATCAACATGTCCATCAAAGTTGATTTACCTGTGCCGTTACTACCGACAAGAGCGCAGTGCCGGCCTGTCTCCACCGTAAATGAAATATTGTCATATAAATCCTTTGCAGGAAAGCCATAAGAAAGTTTTTCTACTCGAATCATCTTATTATCCTCATTCCTGTTAAATAATCTCTTTGTTAAAATGTCCTCTTGTATCGGTTTTGCGGTTAAAGATAATTTTGCTCTCTGAGCCATCTATCTTACCTAACGCTGCTTTTACAACTTCTGTGACTTCTTTTCCGGATTCTGTTGTGAAGTTCAGTCGAAAAGCTTCCACACCTTCTATTGACGGTATCTCGTCCAAAAGATTAAGTATCTTACCGTTAAGTATAGTCGTCGTACAGTCTTGATGCGAAATAATAGGAAACGAACCGTATTCATCCTTTATTTCATATGATTTTGACTTGCATACACCGCACTGACCCATCTTTTTAAGCGGGCAGTATTTTGTGAATAAAAGCGGTGCTCTGCCATACACTACCATCTCAAGTGCAGGATAACCGTCATTTTTTCGATAGTATGCTTCAACAAGCTCACCTATCTGCCTCTTGTTAAGTTCATATGATAAGGTAACTCTTTTAGCTCCCAACTTATACAACTTATAACACGCTTCTGAATTTGATACATTTAAGGAGTAATCCGTAACGAATGGATTTCGGTTTCTGTAATAATAAATACCGCCGTATCCGCCTATCAGGAGTTCCCCGTCTTTTGGTTCATATTTAACTTGGTTTCTTCTGATAATATTGTCGAAATACACTTCCTTTATTCCGCATTTTATGCATGCATCATACTGTTCCTTTGTTGCAACAGACGCCGTTATATAAGGAGCTCTTTGCTCAAAGGCAATTTTTTCTCTCGCCTCAGGGAGCAAAACCCTCCTTTGTTTGCTGTCAAGCTTTGCGGCATATAATACGTCCACAATCTGCCGTCTTGCGTTGTTTAACATTTTTACGGGAATAAATGCATTGTATTCTTCAAATTCCAGATTATTTAAAGCGAAAACAGTATCGTTCAATTTAGATAACTGCTTTACAACTTGTTCCTTTGTAGTCGGACTGTTTACAGCCTCTACCAAAATTTCTTCACTCTCATATAAATAACTGCATCCAAGCCCCTCTGCATCTATAACAAGCCTCGAACCCGGATACGCATAAACCTTAAGATTCAATGCAAAACGCCTGAATTCCTTATTTAGATTTTCCTCAAGTTCTTTATAAAAAAGATACTCCTTTGTCTTATACAGTATATCTCCTTTTGAAAGCTTTTCTTTAATCTTGATATAGCAAGTTTTTTCAGCCTTATTTATCAGCCTGCCCTCTCTGTCGTACAGTTTTACCACCGATAAGTTAATATCTTCATTGTCATGGTCTATTCTGATTATGTCATTCTGATAAAGAGTTTCACTTAGAGTTATCTCGTACATTCCCTTAAAAGTTCCGGAAACTCGTCCTATCTCGTACCCGAAGTTATTTGGTTTTTTTATGTTCGTTATATCCTTAGGGTCTTCATTGAAAAGATAGCCTTTGGTAAATGTCCTGTTAAAAGTTTTTTTAAGGTTCTGTTTATCCGCATCAGTCACAGTTCCATCTAAAGCTTTTCTGTACTTTGACACAACATTGGCCACATATGCAGGTTCTTTCATCCTGCCTTCTATTTTCAGCGAATCGATTTCTTTTAAGTCATCTATATAATCAATCGTGTTCAAATCTTTCATAGATAAAAGATAGCTTCGTCCCAGTGACTCACCTGTGGATTTGTCTATAAGTTCATACGGCTTTCGACATGAGCCTACACATCTTCCCCTGTTGCCGCTTCTGTACCCAATCAGTCCCGACATAAGACAGTTGCCGGAATAAGACACGCAAAGAGCTCCGTGAACAAATATCTCCAGAGGTATTTGCGCAACTTTTTTGATTTCTTTTACCTTGTCGATTTCCACTTCTCTTGAAAGCACTACTCTATCGGCTCCCATTTCCTTAAACAACAAGGTTCCCTCAAGGTCATCAAGTCCCATTTGCGTTGAACAATGTGCTTCCATATCGACAAAATTCTCAACTATATAATCGAATACAGCCAAATCCTGAACAATCACACCGTCAACACCGATTTCGTTAAGTTGGCGGAGCTGATTGGTCATGTCCTCAAGCTCATCCTCGAACACTATTGTATTCATTGTTACATAAATTTTAACTTCTCTAAGATGTGCATATTCAACTGCCTCTTTCAATGAGTCTTCATCAAAGTTAGATGAATACGCACGGGCGCCGAATTTTTGCATTCCCAAATAAACCGCATCACAGCCATTGGAGATTGCGGCCTTAAGCGCTTCCATATTTCCCGCCGGGGCTAATAGTTCAGTCATTTTGCCTCCTTTTACCATCAGGATAAATTTTATTCGACATCTATATCCACCTGTTTCTCGTCAACAAATTCCATTATATCTTCAACTTTACATCTCATCGTAGAACATATCTTATAAAGTACATCTGTTGACACATCCTGTTCCTTTGCCAATTTAGACATGGAATAGTGGGTCAAGTGTGCCTTTTTTTCCAAATCGCTCTTCTTCATATTCTTATCAATCAACATTTTCCAAAGGCGCTTATAACTTACTGCCATCTCACAAGCCTCCCTGCATAAAATTTCACCTGTATAATATACTTTATACCTGTGTTTTTTTCAACCTTTTTTGATGAAATTCATATTTTTTATTTATTTATCATATTTTTCATTTGATTTCAGCACTGATATAAAAGGCAGCCTTGTCCTTAACCATTTAGTTATATATAGATGTATTTAACCTGTTTGATCATTTATTTTATACATCTAACATTAAGCACATTTCAAAATATATCTTTTCATCATAAAAATAAGACCGCTCTAATCATTAAAAAGTGCGGTCTTTCTTAAAGGTAAGATGTTTCCTTGATTTTAATCTGCAAAATAAGCAAATCTGTGTTTTTTATCACCTATGGGCACTATCATATACCTTTTGGATTTCCTCCGGCAAGTTATCCGGCATCATGCTTTGTACTCTATCTTCATTTCCATCATGTATGGCTTGTTCATAATACCAACATTTGAATTTCAGCATATCCAGTACACGATTCATGTGTTCGATTTCGGCTTCTACTGTTTTTTTCTGCCTCTCGAACAGTTCTTTCCTCTGAGAATAGGTAGATGAGCCCATCGAGCACCAGTCCATAAACTTCTTAATATCCTTAATTTCAAGTCCGGATTTTTTTAGACACTCAATGACACGAAGTGCTTCTATTTCTGTATCACTAAATTTTCGAATACCGGATTTGCGTACAATACCCGGAAAAAGTCCCTGTTTATCATAATACCGAAGTGTCGATATTGGCAAATTGAACATTTCAGATATTTGACCTATTGTATACATACAATCCTCCTAAAAAGTTCTTGACCTAAAGTTAGGTTTATGTATTATCATGAGTATATCAGAAGAATTATCGAAATTCAAGACACACGAAGGAGGATTTTTATGAGTAAAAAAATCTTGATCATATCTTCCAGCCCTCGCAAGGGCGGTAACTCTGAAATGCTGGCCGCATCCTTTGCAAAAGGTGCAAAGGCCGCCGGTCACAATATAGAAACCATTTATCTCCGAGAAAAAAAGTTTGGATTTTGCAGAGGATGTATGGCTTGTCTTAATATGGGGCATTGTGCAATTGAGGATGATGCAGTAGATATTACTGCCAAAATGCACGATGCGGATGTCCTTGTTTTTGCAACACCTGTTTACTACTACAGTGTAAGCGGGCAGCTCAAGACAATGTTGGATCGTGCAAATCCACTTTACGATTCTAATTATTCGTTCACTAAGGTATATCTCCTTGCAACAGCGGCAGAAGATGCCCCTTATGTCGTTGAGGGAACAATCAAAACGATTCAGGGTTGGGTAGACTGCTTTAGCAGATGCAAGCTGGCAGATACCATTTTTGCAGGTGGGGTGAACGGTATCGGTGAAATTGCCGGACATCCTGCTCTGGAAAAAGCATACCAAATCGGCAAGGAGATTGAATAATGAATATTTTGATTCTCAACGGCAGTCCCCGCCCCAACGGAAATACAGCTTCCATGATTCGTGCCTACGCAGAGGGCGCAACCGAAGCGGGACATACTGTCCATATCGTAGATGTATGTAAAATGAAAATAGGCGGATGCCTTGCCTGTGAATACTGTCATACCAAAGGGAATGGTACTTGTATTCAAAACGATGATATGCAAAGTGTTTATCCCTTGCTAAAAGATGCAGAAATGATTGTGCTTGCCTCCCCAATCTACTACCACAGTTTTACCGGGCAGCTGCAATGCACCATTAACCGCATCTATGCCCTTGACAAGCCGAAGAATTTGAAAAAGGCAGCGTTGCTCATGTCCTCAGACAGCGACCTTGTCTACAGCGGAGCAATTTTTGAATACCAAAACTCGTTTCTGCAATATTTGAATCTTCAGGATTGCGGGATGTTTGCAGCATACGGAAAGAACAATCAATCCAAAGAACTGCTTGATCGGCTCAAAGATGCCGGAAGAAAATTAAAAGACTGAATGGAGGATGTTATATGGAGCGTTTAAATATGACCAATGAATGGGATAAGGTATTTCCCAAAAGCAACAAAGTAGATCACAGCAAAATTACTTTCCACAATCGCTATGGAATTACCCTTGCGGCAGATTTGTATTTGCCTAAAGGCATCGTAGGTAAACTGCCTGCTATTGCAGTCAGCGGTCCTTTCGGAGCAGTAAAGGAACAGTCATCCGGCCTATATGCTCAAACAATGGCGGAGTTTGGATTTTTGACGATTGCCTTTGATCCATCTTTTACAGGAGAAAGCGGAGGTTTCCCTCGCTATGTGGCTTCTCCGGATATCAATACGGAAGATTTTTGTGCTGCTGTGGATTTTCTGTCCGTACAGGAAAATGTCGACCCTAATAGGATAGGCATAATCGGTATTTGCGGCTGGGGTGGTATGGCAATCAATGCCGCAGCGATAGACACCCGCATTCGGGCAACTGCCTCTATGACCATGTACGATATGACCCGTGTCAATGCAAATGGTTATTTTGACAGTGAAAATACTGCCGATGCCCGTTATGCGAAGAAACAGGCAATGAACACACAGCGTACAGAGGATTATAAAAATGGCAGCTATGCCCTTGCCGGCGGCGTAGTAGATCCCCTGCCTGATGACGCACCACAATTTGTCAAAGACTATTATGCCTACTACAAAACAGAGCGTGGCTATCATCCCCGTTCCCTCAATTCAAATAACGGCTGGAATATTACTTCTTCACTGTCATTTATGAACATGCCGATTTTACAATATGCTGATGAAATCCGGTCCGCTGTTTTGCTGGTGCATGGTGAAAAAGCCCATTCCCGCTATTTCAGTGAGGGAGCTTATGAAAAATTGACCGGAAGCAACAAGGAATTGCTCATCATTCCGGAGGCAAACCATGTAGATCTCTATGATAATTCAGAGGCGATTCCTTTTGAAAAGCTGAAATCCTTTTTTAATGAAAACCTGAAATGAAAGTGCATGTATTCCTATCCTTACTATTACTCAGCACATTCATGCTTTGTGGATGTACCTGCCGGCATCCGGAAAATATAACGGACAATACAAAAAGCGATATAGAAATAACGGCAGAACCTGACATAGATGCGTCTGTACCGGCTGACACACAAACTAAAACAGAATTACAGGAGGTGATGATGATGGTGAGGGTAAATGGAATTCCACTAAATGTGATCTGGGAGAATAATGAAACCGTTTCAGAACTGCTTGCCTATGCTGAAAATAGCCCAATTACAGTCAACTCAACGGCTTACGGAGGTTTTGAACAAGTCGGAAAGCTGCCAAAGAGCTTTTCCGAAAACGATGTGCAGATGACAACAAAGCCGGGAGATATCGTGCTATACTCCGGCAATCAACTTGTAGTATTCTTCGGCTCAAACAGTTGGAGCTACACTAAACTCGGACATATCAATTTGTCTGTTGATGAACTGACGGAATTGCTAAGAGGCAATACTGCAATTATTGAAATCCTCGCAGAATAATGAATAAAGACAACAACAGGCAGTAACATAGACTGCCTGTTGTTTAAAATAGTTATGTTAAATTGTTTTTATTTCTGTTATATGGTCTTCACTTTGTCTGCCTATAAAGAAGGCATATTGCTCTGTGCAGCAGCACAGCCCTTTTACATTACTCACTCTTTCTATCTACAAAGCTTTTTATGCACATAGCTACTGCTACTATGCCGGTTATAAACAGAATAACCATATATTTAATTATATTGCTTTGGTCACCTGTTTGTGGTTTCCCGGATGGCAAAGTTCCTTGTGCTATTTCTCTACCATCTTCTTGAACAGTTATATACCACTTTACATGTAGCTCTTGCTCTGCAATCTCATTTCCCATTGTAAGAGGGAAGTTCATTGTAATTTTTACCGGAAGAGTCGCTTTTCCTTCAACAGTACCTAATTTAACCTGATCAAATATTATGCCATTTTCTACTACTTCCTCACCATTGACATCAATATTTATCTTTACATCCTTAAGAAGTTCTTTTGTCTTTTCATCACACTCGGCTTTTAAATAAAATCCGGCTTCTCTTTCTAAAGGCTTTGACTTCAAAAGGATGTCTTGGCTTCTTATGTCTCCCGGCATAACACCTTTAAAGTTCTCGAAGAAATCAGTCCCGGTAATATTCTCAAAGGTTATTTTTGCATCTTTTCCACTGTATTCAATAGTTGGTGTAGCAGCAAATACCGGTTTTAGTGATATAACCATCATACAAATAAGCAGCATAGAAAGTATGGTTAGTTCTCTTTTTATTCTATTTTTCAAGCTATCTTTCATATATGCTCTCATTTCTTCTCCCTATATGCTTTTTATAGTTAATTCCCTATTACCTTAGGCTTTAGTTGTCCATTTTCTGAGACTACACTCTTCCATGCGTCATTTACTGCAGAATCATTAGCCTGGATAGCTTCCGCTACTATATCTACAACTAACCTCCTACTGCCGCCCTCGTATACATCTGAGTTCAACTGCTTGCATTCCTTTATCAGAATATCAGTATTCGCTCCCGGGGCAACCGACTTAGTAAAATAATAACAATCGGATGGATTTATCCAGCTTGAGTTAATGTTGTCTCCCATAGTGATTGTATAATCCACATCTTTCACAGGAACTTCTCCGGTAATGTTGCCTTTACTGTCAACGAAATATATCAATATCTTAGCTCTTATATAAGCATCTACATTTCCTGTATTTCTTATTGATACATCTGTCTTAATATCATCTTTAAATGTTTCTTCTATCTCAGCTTCAACATTTCCAACAGTAAATGAATTTGACAGTTCTGCTTCTCTTTGGAGATATGCTATTGTCCCTAACATTAAAGTACAAACGATAAGGGTAATGCATATTATTACCTCCGATTTAAATTTGTCCCTCTTCTTTTTTCTGCTCATCTGGATTCACCTCCCATTATAGTTGGTGTTCCAAACTCATTATGTTTGATACAGGAATCGGAGAACCATTTTTCGTTTCCTCTTTCATTATGGAAAACAACCGTTTGTGGCGATAACACACCGATATTTATCTCTGCGTTAAAAGTCTTTTTGTGAATACCATTTATTTCAATATTACTTAAAGTGTCTCTCCACAACCAGTTAAGATCTTCTTCTATTACATATTTACCGATTGGCATTCGTATATTAACTTCGCCTTTTCCCTCGTTATCAAGAGTAATAGGTATACTTATAACATCTCTTTCAGAGCCGTCATTATCAATGTTTTTGATATTTAATATGATAGTCTCTCCTGATGCTGCAGTATCTACATAGTCCTTTTTAATAATCAGACTGCCTAAGATATTATGTATAGCAATTCCATCTGTATCTGTATCAACATTTCCATCACCGGCATTTATATATGTTGGGTTTCCATCTTTATCAGGTGTTCCTGCCATATATACATCCGTATGTATTCCTTGTAGACCTTTTACTATTTTAGTGCCGTTAGGCTTATCTTTAGTCTTTTCCCAAGTGTACTCTTTAGTTGTAATTTTTAGCTTTGATGCAGCATACTCTGCTGTAAACAATGCATCTAATCTCTTACTTCCGTCGTTTTCTTGCTGAACAGAATATTCTATTCCGCTAAAGATTTTATCTTCCCCATCGGATAATTCTTTTGGTGTATAAAAGCCTACTTCATATGCAACAGGATACAAATTTACTTCCTCTGTAATAGTTGTGTTCTTAAAGTCATTCCACCCCTCATATACATATTTGTTGTCGGAACCCTGCTTTTCCAATCTCCATTCTACAAACTGAATATTAGTGCCTTTTGATTCTTCCAACTGATGTATCTTTTCGTTAATCAATACAAATGCATCAATATCTATAGGTATCTCTTTTGTTGAATCATCCGGGTTATCTTTAACAAAGCTTCTATTTTCTTCTCTGGTTGTTTTTGCTGTATATAGGATATTGCCCTCATAATCATGATAGTTAATGTCTATGGCATGTTCATATACTGCGGTATATGTATCTGTTCCAAGAACTTCTTTCTTTGTTAAAGGATAATCATTATTACCGGTTAACTGAGTACCTAAACTACTATCCGACTGATATCCCTTGTACCAGCCTTTAAACTTATATCCGTTAACTTCTTTTGCAACAAGAGAGAAATTATTATCTTGATTCTTGAGATATCTTATTGAATCCTTATTTTCTAATTCATTATCTATATTACTATTTATCTTAATAGTAGTGTTTACAAACACCAGATAAAGTTCCATAGATTGTTTTATTATATTATTCTCTGTTACAATTTGATAATTCTTAGTATCGAACTCTTCAACATTACTACAAGTATGATACAAACCGGTGGTAGGTTTATCCTTTACCCATCCAATCATATACATATTTGAATTGTCCGGGTTTGTAGTTACAAGCATTGTACCTACTTGACTATTTATATTCTTAATCTCATATGACAAATCCTTATCACTTAAGTGATATACAACTACAACAGGAGAATATATCGCTATAAACTTATAGTTTTCTCCGGCTTTAACATCCATAGTAAAGGTATAACTGCCATCTTGGTTTTGGTTGCCCTCTTTCCACAGATTTGTCTCTGATCCATCTGAAGTAATACACTTCATTCCGACTAACTTATACTTTGTATCATCACCTGCAATAACAGTGTCTATACCTGATTTTGCATTTACGGTTATTGTTGATATGCCTTTATCCTTATTAGCTAATGTATATGTTGGCATGGTAGGATATTCTACCCCTGTCGGTAAATTCTCTACTTCATGAATATTTGTAGTAGTCTCTATGTTATATCTTGTATATACAGGATATAAATCCATAGTTTCAGTTACTGTTCTATCACTTTCTATCAAATATGGTAATGCACTTTCCGCATCTGATGTGCAGTATTTGTCATCAGCTATGTTGTATATCTTTTTCCATACATAGCCGTCTAATGGGATTCCATTTTTTGAACCTTTTGATTTTCCTTGTATCCAGCCTAAGAATTCATGGTCCTTGTCTTTATGTTTCATACTTTCATCAGAAGGAGAAGCTTCTTCTTCCAAATCATACTTTGAATCTACTTCTTCATTTTCTGAAATTGGATAGTGGTACTTGATAGTTGTAGATTTTTCTTGAAACAATTTGCTTCCATATGCTCGCAAAACTTGCTTATTTTGCTGTATATCTTTATTATGGAAAGTAATTTCAGCCGCCAAGTGAGCTTCTGCTAAAAATTCATCACCGGCAGAGTGAGAACGACCTGTATACCACTTATCCTGGCCTAAATCTGCTACCCAGCGTCCTGGCCCCAAAAGTACATCTCTCTGTTCTTCCGCCCAAAATCTAAATTGATAACCGGTGAAAGATTCTGCTAAGTATCCAATATTTAAAGGTTTTGGATCAATTTTAAGACTCGCAGCATTGGGAAAATCACTAATTATAGAGATATTATCGTTTCCGCTTCCGCTCCAGTGTGCATATAGGTTCATAGGTTCAGTAATCTCTGTCTTATCTGCTATAGCATCATTTGTATCTGAACAACTTCCGCCATCTTTTATAGCCTCTTTAGACCAGTGATGAAAATGATGGTCATAATCTTTAGGCACAATAGATTCCGCATAAGCCGAATCAAATTTTTCCTTGTATTTAACCCACTCTGTATAGAAGTTTCTATAGTTATACCCTATATCATCTTTTTGTTTTAAACTTACATAATACTGCACTCTATATTCAAATCTCGCCACATATGTTACCGGCTCTGATGCATCCGGTACATAATATCTCTGATTTTTACTTACGCATATCTCTTCGGTTTTGTCGTCTTTATCTTGTTTAAACCAACCCAAGAATCTATATCCCTCGGGAAATGCTTTATCAGGAGATAATCCCTCTACATCGATATATGCTCCTTTGTTATCATAACCTATTAGAGTTTGTCCAACATCTTCTCTCAACGAAGCCAAATCATTATTATCAAGCTCATGACCCTCAAATTCCGTAGTTATATTTGCTAAATCGTTTTTAAATATTGGATATAGGTTCATTGCCTTTTCAACAGAATCTCCCGCATTATATATAGCTTTCTTTTGCTTTAATTCTTCTAACTCGTTACTTGTTATTGCAGGATAACCTCCTTGAGTTTTTGGGTTTTTCTCTGTTGTCCATCCATAAAACATTGAGTTTTCAGGAATATCTTTAGGTGTTACTTCTTTTAAGGCTTCATCATATTTATAATATGATTCGTCAATTATTTCTTTTCCGTCTAATTCATGAAAGGCTACTCTTGCTTTCATGTCGGCTATAAATAATGTGTTATCTAAAGACTTGCTCTCTTCATTTACTACATAATCTTTGTCATTACTTACTGCCGTAGAACCTGTGCAATCCAATTCTTTTATATCATCAGCATAGTTTTTTTCCATGTCTTTTCTATGCCAACCATCAAAGCGATATTCTGTAATTTCATCATTTGGATCAGAATCTTTTGGCTCTACATGTAGTGTAATCTGATGATCTCCTCTCGGATGAATTCCCTGTGTTGCAAATTGATGTAAGTTTTCTGTGCTAACAGGACTATTAACTAATGCTGTTTTATCAATTGTAACCTTTGCGGCATACTTTTCCGTATCTTCCTTTGTTCCGACTGCATTTAAATCTTTAGTTGTTGTACTGCTGCTTCTCTTGAAGTAACTATTTTCTACAGTTGAAGTATCATTGTTTATATATGATATACCACTTATATTTACATCGGTTTGTATAATTGGAATTACAAGAACTGCATTATATTGTTTAGAATGAATATTTCCTGCATAATGACATCTTTCAATATGCGAGTTACCTCTAAGTGCTCCTGTGATTCCCCCTGCATATCCTGCAATACCGGAACCTACCGAAACATAGTTAGCTGCATAAAATGAGACATCCGCAGTGCTAAAGCAGTCGATAATCCTTGTTTCACCGGAATCCGTAGTATTTACACCACCAACGATTCCTCCTGCATAGAGGAATTTGCCGCCTAAAGCTCCAACTGCTATATCATAATCATTTCTTACAACACTTTGCTTAATTACTTCACTTCCACCCTCATTTACATAATTGGAGCGAACTCGTGAATATTCTATAACAGAGTCTTCCATCCAGCCAACGAGGCCGCCCATATTTAGCAATTTCTTCTGGTATTTCATAATATTTCTCTGTATAACTAGCATTTGATGCGGACTCAATTTTTCGAGAAACAAAATTACCATTATCAATTCCATATTTGATTAAAACTTCTGCTAATTGCACAACATTTGAAGCTATAATTTCTTTCAAAAGTGTTGTTTTCCCCGTTCCTGGAGGTCCATTTACTGAAAAGATTTTTTCATTTCTATCCTTTTCTGATATGGCTATGTTTATAGCTATTTGCTGCATTAATGTCGGTGAGAACTTTGATGGATACTTTGCCAGTGGAAATCTATCTACTTCTAACCATTTTTTCATAGTATCAACATCGCTGTCTATCATTATCTTTTTCTGATTATCTGTCAATAACGAGGTGGTATATTTTATTACATTCTCATTATTCTCATAGTTATTTTGAACTCTTTCTATTTCATCCAAATAAAAACTTAAAAAGTTACTCGTTTCATCTTCTTTCTTTAAACCTTTGCATGCATAAATATTATCCGAAGCACCTTCTAGTCCTATATCACTTTCATTCTCAACTTCTAATTTGTCAAACACAATGTTTTTAACTTCCGTTACATCTGTAAAGTCAAGTATTTTTTTGTCATTCTGCTTAAGTATTTCATTTACATCTTCATTTAACTTACATATGTCGTCCTCTTGTATAAGATTACCATCTATGCCTTCTGTTTTCATCATATAAAGTACAGCATAAAAGAAAGGGCTGATTTGCACACCTTCCTCTGTAAGTTTTCCATCTAAATCTATCTGAACTGAAAAAATATAAAACCTTCCATATAATTCGTTTATCTCTGCATATTTTTCCATATCTAATTTACATTTTTCAGCCATTTTTTCCACAAAGGTTTTAATTTTGTAACAGCCACAATAAACATTTGCACGATTATACAACTTTTTATCAGATTTATGTTTTTGCCTCAAATACTCATTATGTGACTTGTATTCTTTTAACGGTAAACTTCTTGTACTATAAGCATTATAATATGCATCAAATGGAATATATTGTTTTCCCTCTTTTATTGTTAAAGCCAATTCAGGATAATCCGATGGTGCAAAATATTCTTCTAATTTCCAAAAATCAAATATCTTTTTACATTCCGTTATTAAAGAGCCATTCCTCATTATATACCTACCTTCTAATCGGAGTACGCATGGCAATGCTTCAACTCCATTTCATCTTCTATTTTTTACAAACCATATTTAGTCTACCATCAGTTATCTAAATTACGCTTTTCCGAATCTTCAATTAGGTTTTGTTTCAATGCTTCAATCGCTTCCTGATTTTTTTTAAGAATTTCAAGCTGACGATATGCCTTTTCTCGTAATATCTTTAGTCGTTCAATTTTAGGCACTTCCTGTCTTATCAAATCTGCATTCGTATCTTCCAGATTGATAAGCACAACCAATTCTTCCGCTGAAGCAAAATCTCTGATATTAAGAGTTTTCCCTTTTATTCCTTTTTCATTTCTCCATTGTGCTGCTGTTTTTCCGAACAAAGCCATATTTAGAATATCTGCTTCTGAAGCGTATGTATATGCCATTTCCTGCGGAGATAATGTAGGAGTTATCAAAAATTCTTTTACTGCATCTGTATGGATACGATAGTTTATTTTTGAAAGTTCTCTCTTTACATCCCATCCAATTGCCAACCGGTCTGCTTCATCTTTCTTTAATCGCTGATAATCTTTGATGATATAAAGCTTAAATTCTGGTGAAATCCATGAAGCAAACTCAAAGGCTATATCCGTATGCGCATAAGTGCCGCCATATCGTCCTGATTTTGATACGATACCGATTGCATCCGTTGCTTTTATCCACTGTTGTGGCGTCAATGTAAAAGCATTATCCCCAGATTCTGCTTTAAACCTATCGAATTCGATAGGTTTAAATTCGGATTATGAATTTGTTCCTACAATCCTAAAAACGAAATTGTAGAATGGTTACGCATCCAGTTGGCAACTACAATAAAAGCATTATCAGGATTTTTATATTTTTCATTGTTTCTCTCCTCCTCCCATGTTATTTTTCAAATATACGATTTGCAATTTGCTTGTGTCACAAGTATATCACATAGCATCCAACAAATAAATTCGCAGTTAAAATTTTACGTTGATAACAAATTTCAAGATCTATTTCTGTGAAATATGGATAATAAAAAACAGCAGGCAATCCTATAGACTGCCCGCCATATAAAATAAGGCCTATAGGACAAAAAGAGTTGGTGGTACCCTAGTCCCAATAACTAGGGTACT
>CAJMLH010000013.1 GCA_905214195.1 uncultured bacterium | reverse complement strand
TTATAATTCTAACAAGAAATAGAGATGAACTTTATGATAGAATAAATAGACGGGGAGATTTGTTAGTTGAAATGGGACTTTTTGAAGAAGTAGAGTCATTACTAAGCCACGGACTTACAGAAAACGATATTTCCATGAAAGGTATCGGCTACAAAGAAGTAATTGCCTGCCTAAATGGTAATTATTCCAAAGATGAAGCAATAGAGCTCATCAAAAAAAATACACGACATTTTGCCAAAAGGCAAATAACATGGTTCAAGAGATACGAAGAAGCAACATGGTTTAATATAAGCGATTATAAAAATGACGACGAAGCTTTAGGAGAATTGATAATATGGCTGAAAAGCAAATACAAATTCACAGCAAAAGCGACAAACCGGACAATATAATCAAACATGAAAATGAACTTTACATTCAATGTGAAGAAATTGAAAAGGAACTGCCTTCCTATCTCAGAGGTTATTTCATATATCTTAAAGGGAATGTTCTTTTAAATACGAGATTGGCCTATCTTCACGATGTGAAATTTTTCATGCAATATTTGATAGAACAGACAGATATTACATCTGCAAAAAATATTTCAGATATACAACTAACAGAGTTACAAAGTGTACAAGCTGTAGATGTGAATCTCTTTCTTGATTACTGTCGTAAATACAAAGTAGAGTTGGACAAAACAATTCATATATACGAAAATGCCAACAAAAGTCTTGCTCGAAAAAGATCATCTGTATCAGTATTTTTTAAATATCTATATCGTGACGGACTTGTAAATAAAAATATCACTGACGGCTTCGATCCCATAAGAGTTCCAAGCCCCGGTGAAAAGGAAATAAAGGCACTTCAGGACGATGAGGTAATGATAATGCTTGATGCAGTTTCCTCCGGCGAGGGTCTTACAGAGCACGAAAAAAAATACTGGAACAAGACTAAGCTCAGAGATAAAACAATATTGATACTGTTTATTACATATGGTCTTAGACTTTCGGAATTGCAGCAGCTCAATATATCCTCATTTAACTTTAACAGAGGAGAATTTAAAATATACAGAAAAAGAGGCAAAGAATCAATCATGCCCCTTAATAAGTCTGTAAAATCAGTGATAACCGACTATCTTGACAATGAAAGACCGTCGGAAAACAAAATCGCAAAAGGCGACGAAGACGCCTTGTTCCTATCACTTCAAGGAACACGAATGACAGCTAGACAAATAAGACAATTGGTTAAAAAATATACTGCAATAGCAATGCGCACTTCAAGAGATGCAGGCTACAGCCCCCACAAATTAAGGGCTACTGCGGCTACGAGCCTTATCGGAAGAGGTAACTCCATATTCGATGTGGCAGCACTTTTAGATCATGAACAGGTGACAACAACACAGCTTTATGCTCGTCAGAAAGTCAATGTAAAAAGAGATCTGGTAAAAGATATGGAATGGGAAGAAGAAAGGAAAGATAAATAATGAATTATACTCGTGATTTTCTCATGGAAAAATTTGATATAAATGCTAAAGTTCTTGATTTGGTTGATGAAGCCGAAAAGGAAGTTTCTTATCAATTTAAAAATCTTGACGATATTATGGCATACAATCAATACAAAGTACTGTCAGCCTTTCAGGAAAACAGGCTCAGTGATATGCACTTCAACTGGAATACCGGATACGGCTATGATGATCCCGGCAGAAATGCAATAGAAAAAGTTTATGCTGATATTTTCCATACTGAAAAAGCACTTGTAAGACCTACAATAGTAAATGGTACTCATGCCCTTGCAATTACTATTATGGGAATTCTAAGACCCGGCGATGAACTTATTTACTGCACAGGCGGTCCATACGATACTTTAGAAGAAGTAATAGGAATAAGAGGCAGCGGCAATGGTTCCCTCAAAGACTACGGTATAACATACAAGCAAGTAGAATTGCTGCCGGATGGCAGAATAGATTTGGAAGGAATAAAAAAAGCCATCTCCGAAAAGACTAAAATGATAACTATCCAAAGGGCTACAGGATACGGTTGGAGAAAAGCCATAACAATAGAACAGATAAAAGAATGTACGGCTTTCATCAATGAAATAAATCCTGAAATAGTTAAGATGGCCGACAACTGTTACGGAGAGTTCCTTGATATAAAAGAGCCTACAGATGTCGGAATAGATATAATGGCAGGATCACTTATTAAAAACCCGGGAGGTGGATTGGCACTGACGGGTGGATATGTTGCAGGAAAAGCTGAATTGATAGATAAAGTACAGTACCGTATGACATGCCCGGGAATAGGAGGGGAGTGCGGTCTGACATTCGGCCAGACAAGAACTATGTTCCAAGGACTCTTCCAAGCACCTAAAGTTGTAAACGGAGCTGTAAAGGGAGCAGTGCTTTGCGGCAAAGCCTACGAAAAGTTAGGATTTGAAGTTTGTCCTAAAGCCGAAGAATCAAGAAGCGACATAATACAAGCTGTAAAGCTAAGAACGCCTGAAGCACTGGAAGCATTTTGCAGAGCTATTCAAGCGGCTGCTCCGGTAGACTCTCATGTAACACCTATTCCATGGGATATGCCCGGATACGAATCTCAGGTTATAATGGCAGCAGGTGCTTTTGTACAAGGTTCCTCTATAGAGCTTAGTGCCGATGCACCTATGAGAGAGCCTTACTGCGTATATTTCCAAGGCGGTCTAACTTATGAACATTCAAAATTCGGTGTAATAAAATCCATAAATGAATTATTGAATGAAGGTTTGATTTCTTTATAGAAAAATTATGGGGTTTTAAGATGGGGATACGGAATTTAAAGGAACAGGATAATAAAAAAAATGTAGTAATTTCTACTTTAAAGATTTTACTTCTTGCGGCAATTGTAATAGGAATACCTCTATATATATACTTTTTTGAAAAAGAGTGGATATCACAATTTCGTGATTTCAACGATATAATCGCATATCTTCAAAGCTATAAATTGGAGTCAATACCTATATATATATGTATTCAGATGATACAAATAATAATAAGTATAATTCCGGGACAATTTTTCAACCTTGCGGCAGGTTATCTATACACTTTCTTTCCGGCGCTGTTGTTTTCAATAATAGGCGCCTTAGCCGGTACTTTGATTTCATTTTTGCTTGCAAGGTGGCTCGGAAGCGATTTTGTACACATATTTTTCGGCAAGGAAAAAACTCAAGATTATGTAAAAAAGCTTAATTCAAAAAAAGCTTATACTATAGTATTCTTTATTTACCTTATCCCGGGAATACCTAAAGATGTAGTAAGCTATGCTGCCGGAGTTTCCGATATGAAATTCAAACCCTTTATACTGCTTTCACTTATAGGACGGCTTCCCGGTATGATGGGCAGCATAATGATAGGAAGCATGTGGCACAAAGAAGAATATATAGGAATGATTATACTTGCTGTTTTAGCCGTAACAGCTTTTATTCTATGTATAGTTTTCAGGAAAAAAATAAATAAATTCTTAGATGAAATATACGAAAAAATAAGCAACTGATTAACAGTTGCCTATTTTTTTAATCATATTCATAATCCAAATAGGATAATAATCCGGCAATACATGTATGCCGTCTCCTGCATAAAGCTTAGGATTTTCTTCTAAAATATAAGTATTATCTATATAATGAAGTCCAAATGAATCGCACATGGCTTTTATTTCATTGTTAAAGTCTTTCCACTTATAGAATTTACCCCCTGATGCGATCTTTTCTTCTGATGGTTTTGCTATGGAATTTACATAAATATTTGCATCCGGATACAGACTTATAAATTCAACTATAATAGAACTGTAATCTTCAATAAATGCCTCAGCATCTCCGCTGTACATCCCCATATCATTCGTGCCATAAGAAAAAAAGACATTTAACGGTTCAAGCCTTGCTGCTTTAGCTACAGCATCTTTGCCTTTCATAACGGAACCGCCGATTTCGCAGACAACTTGATTATCATCTAAAAAGCCATATGCTTTCAATCCTTCTGTAATGGAATCTCCTATAACGACATTTTTGCCAAACAATTTGCTGTACTGAATCTTGCCGTCTACAGTATATTCTCCGTTTTTTGCACTTTGGCTTATATCTGAAACAGCAAGGAGAGAGGGTGCCAATATATCACCGGAATTACTGTCAAGCCGGGAGTTTGCCCGTCCGGGTGATAGATTGACTATGACCAAATACAGCACTACGGTAATACAAAAAATAAACACAGCAGCTATAATAAATTTACTGTTATTTCTTTTTTTACTTCTCATATATAATTCACCTCGCTTAAATTCACAATATAGATTATATATTGTTTTGAACCATTAAAGCAATACTTTTATAAAAAATCATATCAATCTCAAAATTCCACTTTTCTGTAAACATTTGTTCTTTTTTCTGTTGACAGCGAACATTTATTCTGTTATATTATATGAGAAGAACAAATGTTTGGAGGAGAGGAACCTGATGACTAAAACCTACAGAATTACAAGCAGATTGAGATTTACGCTATTTGTAGCAATTACAATAATATTGTTCACCATGACTGTAAATTTTGCCTTAGGCATAAACACAGCAGACAGTTCCACTATACCTGAATATATAGAATTAGAAGTTTCTTCCGGAGACACTTTATGGTCCATAGCTGATAAGTACATGAATGATGATGATATAAGAGAATCCATATATAAGTTAAGTAAAGTTAATAATATCAGCGCCTCCGATCTTAAAGCCGGTATGACTATTCTAATTCCCACCAATTGATGGTTTATAACGCACCTCAACTTTAATAGTCGTAAATTATTCTAATCATCTATATTTATGACTGTATATTTTATTGTCTCTTCAAAAAAAATCGCTTAAAACGCAAATTAGAGCCTCGCTTTTTTGTGGTTTATATGATAACATATAATTCAATAAAATTTATAATCATGGTCAATGAAAAGAGGTAAAAATGGATAGAATACAATACACTTGTCCAAAATGCGGCAATACAAGTTATGAAACGGATCAGTTTCAAGCAACAGGAGGAAACTTTGCAAAACTGTTCGATGTTCAGAATAAGCGATTCAATACCTTAACTTGCACACGGTGCGGATACACAGAGCTATATAAAGCACTTGGAGATGATACAATGAATATTCTGGACTTCTTGATAGGCGGCTGATTTTAATCAGCGTATTAAATATTATAAAAGAAAGTTAAAGTAAAATAATAAAGAATAATTAAATAACGGAAATCAAAATGCACCTAAAATAAGCCATAACATGTTCTAAACTAAAGAAATCCGGCAAAATAAGGTGCATTTCTTTTTTTGTGCCCCTCAACTATTCCTTAAATCTAAATTTAAGGAATAGTTGTCCGTAGCTTAAGAGAGGTCTAAAAGACCTCTCCTTCATTACTACTATCTTGGCATACTATCCAAATAGCTTTGTAAAATTATTACCGCAGCTTGCTTGTCAATCACTTTTTTTCTCTTGGCTCTTGAAACATCGGCTTCAATCAATACTTTTTCGGCCATTACGGTAGTAAGCCTTTCATCTTGCCATTCTACCTTAATATTTTTCATGCCGGTGCTGCGCATTTTATTTTCTAACATATTTTTAAATTCATAGACTTTTTCTGTCTGTATACTGTCACTTCCATCAAGTTTTTTAGGTAATCCTATAACTATTGTATCGCACTCATATTCTTTAACCATTTCAAGTATTTTAGTTGTATCTTTTCGTATACCTACTCTATCTAATGTCATTATCCCCTGTGCGGTATATCCAAGAGGGTCCGAAACTGCAATTCCAACAGTTTTATCTCCTACATCAAGTCCGATTTTTCTCATAAAAGTAATTACGCTCCTTTAAAATATTTTAATCTAAACCGACAAATAAAAGCGGGTGTTGCAACCATACGCAGCACCCGAATTCATCATACTATACATCAATATAAGTTCTGAGCATCTCCGCTACCAGTTCATCTCGGTCTACACCTTTTATAAGTGTTCTTGCATTATTGAAACTGGTAATATAAGATGGGTCTCCGGTTATTATATAACCTACTAACTGATCTATTGGATTATAGTCCTTTTCCTTTAAACATTCATATACTTCTTTGACTATTTGCTTATTTGTCTTTTGGGCTTTAAAAGAATCAAACATCTTTGTATTCTTATCCATTGTCTACCCCTTCCTTATACTAAACAAAACTATCCGATGGGTTAATTATACTATGACAAAAGCTTTTTAGCAACCTCAAAGGCTTCATTTATTTTTGTTGCATCTTTTGCTCCGGCTTGAGCCATATCAGCCTTTCCACCTCCGCCTCCGCCACATGCAGCAGCGATTTCTTTTATCATCTTACCGGCATTATATCCCTTTTCCACCACATCATCTGTAAGTGATACAAGGAAAGTCACCTTTCCATTATTATTTGCAGCCAAAACCATGCAAATATTCTTGTGGGCAGCCTTTATATCATCAGAAATATTTCTAAGGTCATTTATACCATATCCGGAAAATTCCTTTGTTACAAGCCTAATTCCGTTTATATCCTGTGAGGATGAAACTAAACTGTCTGCTTCTCCACCCATTGCAGCTTTTTTCATCTCTTCCAGTTCTTTTTTCACCGCTTTAAGTTCCTCAGACAAAGCAGCTGCCCTGTCTGCAACATTTGTTTTATTTGATTTTAAAGCGTCTGCTGTTTCTTCAACAATTTTCTCAGCTTTTAAAGCTTCCGCCAATACGCCTGTACCTGTAACAGCTTCTATTCGTCTTACACCTGAAGCGATACCGCTTTCTGAAATAATCTTAAATGCACCTATTTCACCGGTATTCTGTACATGCGTACCTCCGCAAAGTTCTATAGACCATCCGCCGGCGCTTACAACTCTGACAGTTTCTCTGTATTTTTCCCCAAATAACGCCATAGCCCCTGCTCTCTTTGCATCTTCCATGGACATTTCTTTGGCGGTAACCGGAAGAAATTCATTTATCTTTTCGTTGACCATCTTTTGGATCTTATTTAGCTGTTCTTTTGTCACAGCCTCAAAATGGCTGAAATCAAAGCGAAGCAGATTATCATTAACACTTGAACCTGACTGTTGCACATGAGTTCCAAGAACTTCTCTCAAAGCTTTTTGTAACAGATGAGTTGCCGTATGATTTCTTGCCGAACAATTTCTTTTCGCAACATCAACTTTTAAAATCAGCTCATCTCCCACTTTTACTGTTCCGTCAGTAACTTCGCAACAGTGAGCTATGATTCCGTCATTTTTTTCTACAGAGAAAACATACACTGTACCGGATTCAGTAGACATAATTCCGTTATCTGAAACCTGACCTCCGCCCTCCGGATAAAATACAGTTTTATCTAAGAAAATTCTTACATTCTGTTCTGCAGAAGCCTCTTCGATGCTGCCGCTTTCATCAATTATAGCAAGAACTTTGGCTTTCCCTGTAAGTTGTTCATATCCTTCAAATTTAGTTTCAGGAACATCAACCAGGTTTTTGTTTTCTTTCCACGCTTCACACTCAGTGTTTTTACGGCACTTTCTTCCCTGCTCTTTCTGACGCTTCATGTTTTCTGCAAAGCCTTCTTTGTCTGCAGTCATTCCGTTTTCTGCCAAAATTTCTTCGGTAAGTTCAGGCGGAAATCCGTAAGTATCGTAAAGTTTGAAAGTTTTCTCACCGTCAAGCACAGTTTTTCCCTGTTTTTTAAGTTCATCAACATATTGGGAAATTATATTTTCTCCCTGATCTATAGTTGCTGCAAACTTATCTTCTTCTACGCTGATAATCTTCTGTATATATTCTTTCTTTTCTACCAGTTCCGGATATGCTTCCCCTGAAACTTCTATAACCTTATTTGAAAGTTCAACAAGGAACGAGCCTTTTATTCCAAGAATTCTTCCATGTCTTGCAGCTCTTCTGAGAAGCCTTCTAAGTACATATCCTCTTCCTTCATTGCTCGGCATTATGCCGTCGGCTATCATGAATGTAATGGAACGCAGATGGTCTGTTATTATTCTTATAGATATATCGGTAGGTGCATGTCCATCTTTATATTCAACCCCGCACTTTGCTACAACGCCGTCCAATATATGACGAATTGTATCAATGTCAAAGATGGAATCCACACCCTGCATAATACAAGCCATTCTCTCAAGTCCCATGCCTGTATCTATATTAGGGTGCTCAAGAGGAGTATAAGTTCCGTCCTCTTCTCTGGAAAACTGTGTAAATACATGGTTCCAGAATTCGAGATATCTGTCGCAGTCACAGCTGGGCTTGCAAGTGTCTTTTCCACATCCGTATTCAGGGCCTCTGTCAAAATAAAGTTCTGAACAAGGTCCGCAAGGACCAAGACCTATTTCCCAGAAGTTATCTTCTTTTCCGAGTCTGACAATTCTTTCTTCCGGCATGCCTAAATTTTTCCATATTTCAACAGCCTCGTCATCATCTTCGTAAACTGTAGCCCATATCTTATCAAACGGCATTTTTAGCCACTCGGTCATAAATTCAAGTCCCCATGCCAAAGATTCCTTTTTAAAATAATCTCCAAAGGAAAAGTTCCCCAGCATCTCAAAAAAAGTACCGTGTCTGGCAGTTATTCCCACATTATCTATGTCACCTGTTCTTATACATTTCTGACATGTTGTCATTCTCTTTGAAGGTGGTGTTTCCACTCCGGCAAAGTATTTTTTTAGAGGGGCCATGCCTGAATTTATTATTAAAAGACTTTTATCGTCCTGAGGTATAAGAGACGCACTCTTTGAAGCATAGTGTCCCTTGCTGACATAAAAGTCTCTGAACAGTTTTCTTATCTCATTTAGTCCTAATTTTTCCATATGTAAATCCTCCTGAACAATTTTATATTTTATCACAGGCAGGTTTAAAAGTCTATCGTAAGCGTACAAAAAATATGCTTCTCCCCCTATTTTCAAGGCTATCTGAGAGAAGCATATCTATTTAAAAACTTTTAAAACTGTTTTTTCAGATTTTGAGCCATTTCAGTGACATCCTGACCGACATTCATCATCTCGTTCTTGACATTTTCCACATCCTTAGCCGTACTTCTAATATCCTGTCTTAACTGTTGCTTTGCAGATGGTCTCATACATCCGTATGCCACAGCCATTGCTGTTCCTACAGCTGCCAAGGCAGCTACTGTAACTGCTGTTTTTTGCATATATAATCACTCCCTTCATGAATTATTATCTGAAAAGAGGAGAGTTTATATTACAAGAAGATAATAGAATTTACTTTATAAATCCGCCTCCTATGACTATATCGTCTATATAAAATACTATGGATTGTCCCGGAGTGGCTGCTCTTTGTGGAGTTTCAAATGTTGTTATAATTTTTTTATCGTAAACTTTAATGCGGGCAGGTTCAAGTTTTGCTGAGTATCTGACTTTAGCCATAACTTTCATACCATCATACTCTTTTGGATGACCTGCAGTAAAGAAAAAGTCTTCACATTCAACTCTATCGCTGAACAAATCTTCATTTTCGCCTAAAACGATTCTGTTGCCTTTCGCATCTATTTCCGTCACAAATGCCGGTTTTCCAAGCGCAATTCCAAGACCTTTACGCTGACCGATTGTATAATTTAAAATTCCCTTATGGCGTCCTAATATTTTTCCGCTTTTATCAACAAAATCGCCTTCTTCAGACGAAAATCCCTGAGATTCTATATATGAGGCATAATCTGATTCTATAAAACAAATTTCTTGACTGTCCTTTTTTTCGGCATTCTGCAAGTTTTTTTCTCTTGCCAATGTTCGGGTCATATCTTTTGATTTAATCTCTCCTAAAGGGAAAATAAGGCGTTTAAGGACATCTTGATCAAGCCTGTATAACATATATGACTGATCCTTTTCCTTACTTAATCCTTGTCTTACGAAGTACCTCTCTCTATCGCTGTCATATTTTATGCGGCAATAATGTCCTGTAGCAATATAATCAGCTCCTATCTTATCGGCATTCTCAATAAGCTTTCTGAATTTTATATTTGGATTGCATATTATGCATGGATTCGGCGTTCTTCCATTCAAATATTCTCTGCAAAAATTATCTATTACAGTTTCTTTAAAAATTTCCGAAACATCATCACAAATAAGTTCTATGTCAAGCTGTCTTGCTGTTTCTTTTGCTTCTGTCTTTGCTTTATCATTATTACCCGTTACATCGAAAAAATATCCTGTTACATGGTATCCCTTTTCTTTTAACAACAAAGCAGCGGCGGTGCTATCCACTCCGCCGCTTAGTCCTAACAGAACTTTATTATTCTTCTTCACCATGATCATCATCCTCATCTGCTTGTGGGTCATAACCCTCAAGAGCAGCATAATGCTTACCGGTTTTTTGTGCATAATCATAAATAGCATTCTTTATAGCTCTGTCTGCCAATACCGAGCAATGCACTTTTACAGGAGGCAGTCCTCCCAATTCATTGATAATCTGTTTGTTGGTAAGTTCAAGAGCTTCTTCAACGGTTTTTCCGATTATAAGAGTAGTGGCCATGCTTGAAGAAGCTATAGCGCTTCCGCATCCGAAAGTCTTGAATTTAGCGTCAACTATTTTATCATTTTCATCAACTTTAATCTGAATCTGCATCATATCTCCGCACACAGGACTGCCGTATACCCCTGTTCCGTCCGGATTTTCCATTTCTCCAACATTTTTCGGATTTAAAAAGTTGTCCATTACTATATCATTATATAAAGCCATTATTGTTTACCAACCTTTCTTTGCGTTTACAGAAGAAATTTCTCTGAGTTTCTCAACAATTGTTTTCAGATGTTCCACCACATAGTCTATATCTTCTTTTGTTGTAAAATCTCCCACAGTAAATCTTACTGTTCCGTGGATCATTTCAACAGGTATTCCAAGAGCGCTCAATACATGTGACGGTTCAAGAGAAGTTGAAGAACATGCCGAACCGGTAGACACACTTATACCATATTGATTGAGAAGGAGCAGTATGGATTCGCCCTCTATATATTTAAAAGTTATATTCAAGTTTCCCGGATGTCTGCCATCCATAGTTCCATTTACATAAGTATCCGGAATTTCAGACAAAATTCTGTCCTTAAAGTAGTCTCTGAGGTTACTGCAATGTTCTACATGGTTTGCAAAATTTTCTTTTGCAAGCTCAGCAGCTTTTCCAAATCCAACTATACCGGCTAAATTCTCCGTACCTGCTCTTTTGCGGTTCTCCTGTGCTCCGCCATGCATATAATTTGCAATATTTACACCTTTTCTTATATACAATGCGCCTGAGCCCTTTGGTCCGTAAATTTTATGGGAAGAAACAGACATCATATCAACTCCCATATCTTTTACATCTATAGGAACATTTCCCAAACCTTGTACAGCATCTGTATGGAATAATATACCATGTTTCTTTGCAATAGCGGCAGCCTCTTTAATCGGCTGTATAGTTCCTATTTCGTTATTAACAAGCATTATGCTTATAAGTACGGTTTTGTCTGTTATTGAATCTTCTAACTGCTTTAAGTCAATTCTTCCGTCTTTATCTATATCAAGGTAAGTAATTTCACAGCCTTCATTTTCAAGAAATTGACACGAATGGAGCATTGCATGGTGCTCTATCTTGGTTGTTATTATATGATTACCCTTTTCCTTTAACTTTTCAACAGTTCCAAAAACAGCCCAGTTGTCTGCTTCTGTTCCACCTGCCGTAAAATAAATTTCCTGTGGTTTTGCATTTATAAGAGATGCCACCTGTTCTCTGGCATGGGTTACAGCATCTTTAGACTCAAGCCCTATATCATACAAGCTTGACGGATTTCCGAATTTTTCAGTAAAATAAGGAATCATTTCTTTTAAGACTTCTTCTTTAACAGGAGTCGTAGCCGAATAATCCAAATAAACTTTTCTCATGTAAGTCAGTACTCCTTTATATTTATCTTAAGTATTATACCAAAAATCCGTCAAAAATAAACACCTCTCTAAAAAAATTGTACCAGTTTATATTTTTTATCTTCCTTATAACAGATGACATCATATGTGGTTTCATAACTTTCATTTGTGCCGGCTCCCTCTGTTTCCCACTGAATAGTCACTTCTGCACAAATCATCTTTTCTTTAGATTCTGTAATTGTTATATCTTCAAAAAAATATTTTTTAATTTGCTCTATATCGGTCTGAAAGTATCTTTCTATCTTCTCAATGTCTTCCTGTAAAAGTTGCTCGTCCTCGATTGCAGTTATTCTCTCTATTGCCTCCTCTTTTTTTATCCTGCCTGAATAAAATTCATTGAGAGTGTCAGTCCTGACAGAAATCAAATCTTTCAAAATCTCTTCTTCACTGCGTGCAGCTGCAAAAACACTGCTTATACCTATAAGAATACATACAGAAGCTATCAGCATACAGCTCCTTTTTATTTTGCTTTTAACCTTGTTTCTGTCAGCCTTTTTTTTACTCTTATCCATCTTATTTCCCATTTTCCCCTTTTAATATTAAAGTATTATTCCTTTTTGAAAATTACTTCAAATATAAGATACAATAAAAGAACCGAAAAACTTGTCGTAATTTCGGTTCTTGTAAAATATTTCTTATAAAAATGTTTATGACAGTCCAATACTCATTTTTGCATATATCATTGCTGAAAATCATAAATTATTTCTTGATTATTCTATTTTTTCTTATTGTCTCCATCTTCTACAACTTCTATCATATCTAACTGAAATTTCAGATTTTCTCTGAAAGCCGCTATATATTCTTTATAGAGAGTCTTTTGCTCTGCCTGTTCCTCCTCTGTTAAACCCTCATTTTTCTTTTTATGTGCAAGTTCATTTATTCTATCTATCATTTCCTGTGTTATCATAATGGATCTCCTCTATAAAATGTAAAATTCAACATGGTTATTGTACCATGCTCATGGAACTTTTACAATTGATAAAAGATTCTTAAAAATAATGAATCACCCTAATTTCAAAAATTAAGGTGCTTCGCCGGTAAATCCGTTAAAATTCAGCTTTTGTTTTAATAAATCTTTAGCCTACTTTTCTTTCCAGCCTTAGCTTATCTGCAATTATTGCAATAAATTCGCTGTTTGTCGGTTTACCTTTGTCAGTCTTTACAGTATAGCCGAATAGTGAGTCTAATGTCTCAAGTTTGCCTCTGTTCCATGCAATTTCTATTGCATGTCTTATTGCTCTTTCTACACGGCTTGGAGTTGTATTGTTCATCTTTGCCACAGCAGGATATAATTCTTTTGTAACTGCACCTAAATAATCCATATTATTTACCGAAAGGGTAATAGCATCTCTGAGATACTGATATCCTTTTATATGTGCAGGTACTCCTACCTCATGAATCAGATTTGTTATATCTATTTCCAAATCGTTATTAAGTAATGATTCTTTCATTACAAGAGACTTACGCAAATTTGAGTTCTCCACATCTCCTTTCAAACCTCCGTAAAGGGCTTCGTCAAGTTGGTTTATCCTCTTTACCAACAAACTTAAGTTTACCGGTTTAACAAGATAATACTGAGCACCTAAGGCCATCGATTTTTGTATCATCGAATCCTGACCTACCGCAGAAGCTACTATAACTCTCGGGTACTTTTTCAGTTCAATATTATTGAGACTTTCCAATACGCCGAAGCCGTCCATATGGGGCATAATCAGGTCGAGTATAAGTATATCCGGACAATTTTTCTCAACCTTGAGATACTCCATAGCTTTTACTCCGTCGTGAGCCGTGAAAAGTACATCAATATTATCTTGTTTTTTAAGATAGTCTCTCACCACTTCGCAAAAGTCCAGATTATCATCCACTATCCCCACTTTAATTTTTTTCATTTTTTCCTCCTGTACACACAAATCTTTCTTTTTTGTCAGATTTTGATCCTGACTTTTTTAGTTTAATATATATTCTCAAATCATGGTAACTTATTTTAACTCAAATTGTTACTTTTTTCGACGGCATACTATATTTTGTGCTTTAATTGGTCAAAGTACCACCTTCTTCTACCATCCATTCTGCAAAAATTCCGTAACCTTTTGTAGGATTATTGACAAAAACATGGGTTACTGCTCCGATTATTCTGTTATTTTGTATTATCGGACTCCCACTCATGCCCTGCACTATACCCCCGCAATATGCCAAAAGCCTTTTATCTACAACTTCTATTTCAAGACCTTTACTTCCTGCTTCTTTTTGTCGATTGACTTTATTTATATTTATGTCGAATTTTTCTACATTATTACCATTTATTGTGGTCAAAATGTATGCATGACCCTCTTCTACTTGCTCCTGACTTGCCATTACCATAGGATTTTTCAGCTTGGTCTTATCAACATTTATACCTTTGGAATATATTCCATATTCACAATTTTTCTTTATGTTTCCAAGAGGCAACTCATATTCATAAAATATGCCTCTTATTTCACCCGGAACACCTGCCTCACCTTCCTTTATAGATTTCACCTCTGTTTTAAGAAGCTTTCCGTCACCTGCTTCAACGAGAGTTCCTGTTTTACTTTCATATATGCCATGCCCCAGTGCCGCAAACACATTGTTATCAGGATCATAAAAAGATAATGTTCCTATCCCCGCTATTTTTTCTTTTACCCAAACACCTATTTTTTTCCGTCCGGTACCATATTCAATAACAGGTTTGACAATATAATCGTACATCTCATCTTTTCTTGAAACTCTAATCTTTATAGGCTTATCGGCATTTTCAACTATTTCAGTGACTTCATCGGCATAATATACATCATGTCCGTCCAAAGATACTATTATATCTCCTATCTGTATACCTGCATCGTATCCCGGACTAATTACACTGTTTTCTGTTTCTATCTCCTCCAGTCCAACTACAAGTACGCCCTTAACATCCATTCTTATACCAATTGATTGTCCTCCGGGAATGAGTACTTTCTCGCTTACAACCTTTGCAGCTTCTTGTGATTCACCAAAATAACTTGAAATTATCCCCGATACGGCTATAAAACTTATAACGAAGCAAAACAGCACGAAAACTCGTTTAAAGACTTTCTTCATTCATCAATCCTCTAACTTTCAAAATCCTGCAAAAGGGCAGCCAGATTTTCCTGAGTATCTATCTTGATGCCCTCTGCAAATGCCTTTTGATCTTCCGGAGTAAGAAGTTCATAGACAATATCTGTGGTTTCCAATTTAACTTCGTTTCCGTCTTCATTTAAGAAATATACTGAAATCCGGCTGCCGTCCTTTCTAACTATATAATATGATTCAACTTCACTGCTGATGTCATGCTTTTGATTTTCTTTCGTCTCGTCTTGATTTTCCGAATAACCGTCATTTTGTTCTTTATTACGGTCAACATCTGATTTGCCGCCCGTTTCATCTTCTTGCGGCTGAATTTCAGTCTGTGCATTCGCCAGGTTATCAGCAGACTTCTCTTCTTTTGGCCATAAAATAGCTGTTATCAAAAGACATACTGTTAATACAAGCGCAGTGTATACGAAAATTTTGTAATTTTTCTTTTGTTTAGTAAACATATAATCACCTCATAGACTATTGTTTACATGATTGGAAAAAATTATACAGTTATATAAGGACGCATATTTTCAAAGGTTTTATCACCTATACCACTGACATTTTTAATGTCTTCCACTGATTTAAACTTTCCGTTCTGCTCTCTGTATTCTATTATTTTTTGTGCAGTGGCCGGTCCTACTCCCGGTATTGCCTGAAGTCTCGATGAATCGGCAGTATTTATGTTTACCTTATCAGAATCTTCTTCAGAGTAAGTGTTTCCAATCGCTTCCGGCTTCTGCTCGCCCACGAGGTTTATTATTATTTTTTGTCCGTCTGTAACTTCCTCAGCCCTGTTTACCGACTCTATATCAGCTCCTTCCGTAAGTCCTCCTGCTCTTTCAATTACCTGGAAGATTCTTGTCCCGGCTGCAACCTTATATACACCCGGTTCTTTTACACATCCGCTTATGTCTACATATATGTCCTCCGTTTCGTCTATTTCTTCCGAATCAAACTCATCTTCTCCTTTCAATTCTTCGTGTTTGACCGACTGCTCTTGAGATTCTTTAACTGATATCTCTTCTTTACCATCTCCTCCTGTTATCCATAAAAACAAAAGAGCAGCCACCACCGTTAAAGGCAGGGCTGCTTTCTTTATAAATTCTTTGTTTGAAAGTATAATTTCTTTCAACTCTTCTAAGCTTTTGATATTCTTTAGTTTATTCATTTCCCCCTGACCCCTTTACCAGAATTTTACTGTAATATTCTGGTCGTGTCAAGGCTAAATTTGTAAATTATTGTAAAATTTTATCTTTTTTCGCTCTACATCCATTGAGTACCTTGGTATATCCAATTCAGCAAATCGACAAAACGATGATATAACAAGTTCCGGACTGCAATTGGATATACTTCCGCAATCTAAGGTCATATCAAGAACTGTAACTCCATCAGCAGAAAAACCCTCAATATGTCTTATCTGTTTTTTGATGTCTGTCTCAACCATTTTCTTATCTTTTTTGCGGCGCTTCATAGCTGTTATTTTATCCTGAGCCATATATGAGTCTATGATTCTTTCAAGTTCCTCCTGCGATATCTTAAAAGGAATTGTCACTCTGTAATCGGCACTTTCAGCCTCTCCCGCTAAAGATTTTATCTTTGAATCAAAATGACCGCACCACTTGATTTCAAGTCCCTCCGGCATTTCCGGCTTTAAAAGCTCCATTATATCTTCAGGCTCATTATATATGTTCGTCTCAAATTCAAGAAGTTCCTCTGCACCTGAATAACCCAGCGACAAAGGCTGAGCAAATCCAAGCTTTGGATGGGGATTGAAGCCTTGGGAATACCTTAAATCAATACCTGTCTTTCTGAAAGCTCGCTTAAAAAATCTCAGAAGATCAAGATGGGAGGTATATTTTGCATAGCCTCCTTTACTAAACTTAAGTACATATCTTTCAGCCATAAATTCCCTCCAATTTACATTCCACCTTTTGATTTATGCCGCATCCACGGCATCCGTAACGACAATCAGGTGTGATTTCCTCTTTGTATGCTCTTTTTCTTTCCAATGCAAAGAATTTTTTGTTTATTCCGCAGTCAATATGATCCCATGGAAGAATTTCCGCCTCACTGCGTTCTCTGAATGCATAAAATTCAGGGGTAATTCCACTCAACTCAAATGCCTTTTTCCATCTATCGGGATAAAAATGTTCTGTCCATCCGTCGAGACGGCATCCAAGTTTGTGAGCCTCTGCTATAGCTTGTCCCACACGGCGGTCTCCCCTTGCCAAAACTGCTTCACAAACACTTGTAAAGCTGTCATGATAGTTAAAAGTAACGCCTTTTATTTTTAATTTTTTTTCAAGGTACATGTGTTTTTCCATAAATTCTTCCGGAGTATTCTGCCTTTCCCACTGAAAAGGAGTGTCTGCCTTTGGAACGAAATTTGAAACGCTGACTGTCAGACGAAAACGACCGCCCTTCGGTCCGTTGTATTTTTTGTTTATTTCAATTATATTTGAAGCTATTTCTGCTATTCCGTCAAGGTCTTCCCATGTTTCTGTTGGAAGTCCTATCATAAAATACAGCTTTATATGACGCCATCCTAAAGATATTGCCTGTTCAACCGAAGTATAAATATCTTCTGCTGTAACGCCTTTATTTATTACATCTCTAAGTCTTTGACTCCCTGCCTCAGGAGCATATGTAAGCCCTGATTTCTTATATTCCTGAATTTTTCCAAGAACCTCAAAAGCAAATTTATCTATTCTAAGAGACGGTAAAGAAAGCGACACATTATTCTTCTTGCAATACTCCATTAACTCAAGAGTCAAATTTTCAAAATCAGAATAATCACTTGTAGATAGTGAAAGCAATGAAAGCTCGTCATTTCCGGTAGACTCTATCTGTTCTTTTGCTATCTTAAGTATGGTCTCTTTGCTTCTTTCTCTTACAGGTCTGTAAATCATTCCTGCCTGACAAAAACGGCATCCTCTTGTGCATCCTCTGAAAGTCTCGACCACAGACCTGTCATGAACGGCCTCAACCATAGGAATTACAGGTTTTGTCGGAAATTCCGCAGTCTCTGTCTCAGGCAGAATGAATCTTAATACCTTATCAGGTGCGGCTTCATTAAGTTTGCATAACTCTTTTACGGTCCCATCGTCATTATATATCGGCTGATAGAACTTAGGGACATACACACCCTTAACATTGCTTGCCTTTTCTAAAAATTCATCTCTTGTGAGTCCTTCTTTGCGACACTTTAGATGAAGTTTCATAATATCAGGTAAAAGTTCCTCTCCATCTCCTATAAGAAATATGTCTATAAAATCTGCAAGAGGTTCAGGATTAAAAGCACATGGACCACCGGCTGCAATTATAGGGCATGTTTCTCCTCTTTCAGAAGAATAAAGGGGTATATCAGAAAGCTCTAACATATTTAAGATAGTGGAAAAAGACATTTCGTACTGCAATGTGAATCCCACCATATCCATTTCCTTAAGCGGAGTCTTATTCTCCAGCGTAAACAGCGGCAGTCTTTCATCTCGCATTAGCTTTTCCATATCGGGCGCCGGAGCAAAAACTCTCTCGCAGCTTAAATTATCCGTCTTGTTTACTACATTGTACAATATTTGCATGCCCAAATATGACATACCTATCTCATATAAATCCGGAAAGGCAAATGCCAGTTTTTCTTCAGATTCCTTTTTAACGGAATTTACTTCACCTCCGATATATCTTCCCGGTTTTTCAACTCGTTTTAATATTTCACCGAGTCTTTTTTCAAACTCCATCATTTCCTCCTTCAAAAATCTCATCTAAAGTAGTTCCGATTACAGCTTCTATTTCATCTATCAATTTTCTTATTTTTTTCTTATCTTCAAGTATATGTTTCACAGCCTCCGGAGAATCTTTGGCTTTTTCTATGATATAATCTATTCTTTCATCAAGTCCTACATATTTGTTTTCTTTAACAAGCCTGTCTGCAAGACATACCATATCGCATTCATTCAGCTTGTCCACAGTGTTAAATGCCGGATATCTCATATGGACTTTTACGATATTTGCTTCATCATGATATCCCATCTTTTCCAAAATATCATATCCGACAAGATCGTGACGCTCCTTTGTTCTTGCCACATCATGCACAAGTCCGGCACTGCGTATAAGCTCCGTATTTAGCCTATAACCGTGTTTATTAAGTTCTTCTGCCAATTTGACACCTACTGCCGAAACGGCGCTGCAATGAGCTTTTACTCTGTCCGGTGTGTGCCACAGGCTATACAGTTTTTCTATTTCTTTTCTTGAAATGTACCGGCTCAACTCCGCCACCTCACATTCATTAAATTACAGTCATCATGCTTATTGTACCACATATTATTCCAGTTGATAATAAAATTCTTTACCTGCTTTACTGTCAAAAGTTCCGATAATGTCTCCTTTTTTAACCTGTTCTCCAGTTATTGTCGTTAAAGTATACAAATTTCCGTAAACCGATACTTTATCCTCATGCTGCACTCTTACACACATTCCGAGATTTTTATCTATTCCGGCATAAATTATATTGCCGTTTCCTACAGCATGAACTGTTTTTATATCATCTCTGTCCTTTTCATTTATGGGAGCGGCGAATTCTCCTGCTTCATTGGCCTGAGTTATGACTGATACCAAAGTCTCCGGTGCATTTACTGCTTTCTGTGCCAATTCATCTCCAATGTTGCGTATATCTTCTATAGAATAATTAGTCTCTGCATAGTCTCTTATGCTGTTTTTTATCTCGTTTATCTTTTCTCCGCCTATCACACTGCTCATTCTTATTAAAGCAAATATGGCAAGGCATACCACCGTCTGAATTAAAAGTTTGTCTTGATATCTCCTCATAATACCCTCCTCATCTGTACATTTTATGAAGAGGTTTCATAAAAGATACCCTCACAAAACTTATAAAAAAGGCAGGTTTTGCCTGCCTTTTGTAATTTTTTAATTATTCGTCCCAGTATTCCATGTCGTAATCTTCTATCCTTATTAAATCGCCTTCCTCAAGGCCAAGCTCCTTGAGCTGCTCTATAGCACCTTTACTTTCAATATATTTATAAAGGTATCTGAGGGAACCCATGTCATTGAAATTGGTTGAACGGAAAATTTTTGAAAGCTGTTTTCCCTCAAGTACATAAACATCATCTTCTTCATTATACCATGCTTCAATATTTCTGTACTCAGGATCTCTTTCCTCTTCCTCAAAGTCAAAATAACGAGTATAGTCTTCTTCTTCCTCAGGAAGCTGCTCAACTCTTCTAAGTTCCAATAACGCTTCTGAAAGCACTTCTTTAACCCCTATATTCAAAGGCGCAGACATCGGAAACACCTTGTACCCTTTGCCCTCTACATATGATTTGAATTCTTTATATTCCTCAGAATCCTCATCTATCATATCTATCTTATTAGCCGCTACAATCTGAGGTTTTTTCAGTATCTTTGGGCTATAAGCTTCAAGTTCCTTGTTTATCTTGTCAAAGTCATCTTTCGGGTCTCTGCCCTCGCTTCCGGACACATCTACAACATGAATCAATACCTTGGTTCTCTCTATATGCTTAAGAAAACGGAAACCAAGTCCAAGACCCTCGCTTGCACCTTCTATGATTCCTGCTATATCTGCCATGACAAAGCTGTCATCAAATATATCTACCACACCGAGATTCGGATCTATAGTAGTAAAATGATAATTTGCAATCTTAGGCTGAGCACTTGTTGCCATAGAAAGCAATGAAGACTTACCTACATTGGGAAATCCAACTAATCCTACATCTGCAATAAGCTTCATTTCAAGTATAACTTTTCTTTCTTTTGCTTCGCCTCCGGCTTCCGCAAAGTTAGGAGCTTGTCTCACAGAGTTTTTAAAGTGAACATTTCCTCGACCGCCCTTACCTCCTTTGGCAGCAACAAAACTTTGTCCGTTTTCCGTAAGATCCTTCATAATCAATCCTGTTTCTTCATCTATAACGATTGTTCCCATCGGAACTTTGATTATAAGATCTTCGCCTGCCTTGCCGAATCTTTTTTTCTTCATTCCGTCCTGACCGTTTTCTGCCTCGTATTTTCTCTTATATCTAAAGTCCATCAGCGTTCTTAAATTTCTATCGGCTACAAAGACAACATCTCCGCCTCTGCCTCCGTCTCCGCCATCGGGACCGCCCTCGGGAACGAAAGGTTCTCGTCTGAAAGTAACTGCGCCATTGCCGCCTTTACCTGATTTGATTGTAATCTTCGCTCTATCTGCAAACATCTGCGCTCTGCCTCCCTTCTCTTTGTTATAAAAAGACCCTGTAACTTATTATGTACAGGGTCCCAAGTTTTTAATTAAGCTTCTTTTGGATAAACGCTTACTTGCTTTCTGTTTCTGTCTTTTCTTTCAAACTTAACAGCTCCGTCTATTTTAGCGAACAGAGTATCATCTCCACCGATACCAACATTGTTGCCCGGGTGGAACTTAGTTCCTCTCTGTCTTACCAAAATGCTTCCAGCGCTTACATACTGACCGTCTCCTGCTTTAAGTCCAAGGCGTTTGGACTCGGAGTCACGACCGTTCTTAGAGCTACCTACACCTTTTTTACTTGCCATTACTCTCGCCTCCTTACTCTATTGGCAGATTACTTTAATGCTGCTTCAATAGCTTCGATGATAACAGCCTTAGTTGCTTTCTCATCAACAGCGATATTGTTTTCTTTAGCAAAAGCAATCAATTCATCTTTTTTCATTGAAGCTGAAACCTTCTTTGCCGGCTTTGCTTCTTTAACTTCTTCTGCGGCTGCTGCTTTAGGAGCTTCTGCTTTCTCGCCTCCCAAAGAATCAATCTTAACCATAGTATATGGCTGTCTGTGACCCTGTTTCTTTCTGTAGTCCTTCTTAGCCTTATACTTGAAGATTATTACTTTTTTAGCCTTTCCGTTTTCAACTACGCTTGCACTTACGCTTGCGTCTAAGTAAGGCGTGCCGACTTTTAACTCTTTTCCGTCGTTTAAAACGAGTACCTTATCGAAAGTAACCTTATCTCCGGCTTGAACATCCATCTTTTCAACCATGATGGTGTCGCCTTCCTGTACTCTGTACTGCTTTCCGCCTGTTTCAATTACTGCGTACATTATATTTTTCTCCTCCTCTATCCAGTCTCGCCATTGTAGGTGGATATCCATGCATCTTAAAACGCTGCCCAGATTCACTTCAAACCTATTCTGTGCGGCTCAACTCAATTATGATACCATCAAAACGGCTTAATGTCAAGTGTTTTCGCTAATTTCACCATGCTTTTCATGACAAATTTTATCTAAAAGACACACAGCAATAACTTCTGTGTGTCTTTTTTTATCCAATATGTATTTCTATTCTATAACTACACCGTCTTCGTCGATGAACATATCCATTATCTCGGAAAATTCTTCTTCAGATACTTCAGGTTCGCCCTCCGGAACTTCTGAATTACTCATCTGTTCCATTATCTTACTCTTGATTTCCTCTGTAACATCAGGATGCTCCTTGAGATAGGTCTTGATATTTTCACGACCCTGACCTATTCTTTCTCCGTTGTAGCTGTACCATGAACCGGCTTTGTCTACTATCTTGTTATTTACCGCCGAATCGAGTATATCGCCTTCTTTTGATATTCCCTCGCCATACATAATATCAAATTCGGCAAGCTTAAACGGAGGTGCAACTTTGTTCTTTACAACTTTAACCTTTGTTCTGTTACCCATAACGGTGTCTCCGTTTTTAATACTCTCGGCTTTCCTTACTTCAAGTCTCATTGTGGAGTAAAATTTCAGCGCACGACCGCCTGTGGTAACCTCAGGGCTTCCATATGAAACACCGACTTTCTCTCTGAGCTGATTGATGAATACTACACATGTCTGAGATCTGTTTATACTTCCGGTTATCTTTCTAAGCGCCTGCGACATCAAACGCGCCTGAAGTCCTACATGGGCATCTCCCATTTCTCCCTGAATTTCAGCCTTTGGAACGAGCGCAGCAACAGAGTCTATTACTACTAAATCAATCGCACCGCTCCTAACCAACATGTCGCATATCTCAAGAGCCTGTTCACCTGTATCGGGCTGAGAAATAAGGAGTTCATCAACATCAACTCCAAGATTCTTTGCATATACAGGGTCAAGAGCATGCTCTGCATCTATAAACGCAGCCTTGCCACCGTTCTTTTGAGCCTCTGCAACTATATGCAGTGTAAGAGTAGTCTTACCCGAAGACTCCGGGCCATATATCTCAACTATTCTACCTCTTGGAACTCCGCCAATCCCTGTTGCTATATCAAGACTTATGGATCCTGTAGGTATGGACTCCACATTCATCTGAGCGCTCTTGTCTCCAAGCTTCATTATTGCGCCCTTTCCGAACTGCTTGGTTATCTTTGAAAGAGCCTCCTCCAGAGCCTTGTCTCTTTCTGCCTGATCAATTTTTCTTTCTACTATTTTATCTGCTTTATTTGTAGCCATGAAAACTCTCCTTTAGCGAACATTTGTTCTCATATCTATAATACAATATTTTTCAACCCGGGTCAATACATTTATTTCAAATAAATTTGGGAATTTATGTAAATATGATATATTGCTCCGGGTCAATTGTCAAGCTATTTATATGTTATCTTGAGAAATTCTTCTATATACTTCATAAAGCATGTTCAGTACCGCATAGTTTCTGTTCCACTTGCGGTTTACATTTCGTGAGCGAACCTTGATTACATCTGTTTTGCCCTGCCATCTTATACCAATATAAAAAAGTCCTACAGGTTTCTCCTCGCTTCCGCCGCCCGGACCGGATATGCCTGTTATCGACACACACAAATCCGAACCGGTCTTTAACTCAAGCCCCAAAACCATTTCTTCGGCAGTCTCTGCACTTACTGCTCCAAACTTCTCCAAAGTATCCAAAGACACTCCAAGTTCTTCGACTTTAGCTTTGTTGCTGTATGTAACTATTCCTCTGTCAAAAATATCGGAAATTCCGGGAATACTTGTAATCGCTCCCGAAAACAATCCTCCCGTACATGATTCTGCACAAGATACAGTTATCCCTTTTGATAGAAGCAGCTTTCCTACAACATCTATGAGTTCCTCATTATCTTTGCTGTACACATATTCTCCGATTATATCCATGACTTTATCTGTCATATCGTCCACAGCTTTTGCAGCTTCTTCATATGTAGGTCTCTTAGATGCGATTCTCAGACTGCATTCACCTTCCTTGGCATAAGTTGCAATAGTTGGGTCTGTCTGACCGTCTATAAGAGGCAGAAGCACTGTCTCCATTTTTGATTCTCCAAGTCCGAAAGTTCTGAGTATTCTGTAATTTATAACACTGTCCTGCTTTTTTTTAAGTCTTGGCAAAACCTCTTTGGTAAACATATTTGTCATTTCCCTTGGAGGTCCGGGCAGTGAAACTATAATTTTATCGTTTTTCTCCAGCCAAAATCCCGGAGCCGTTCCTTGGTCATTTGGGAGAACTTGGGCATTTTCAGGCATATTAGCCTGCTTAAGGTTATTTTCGGTCATTGGTCTTCCTGACCTTACATAATTATTTTTGAGAGTTTCCATGGCTAAATCGTTTACGACGATTTTTTCTTCCATGACCTCTGCTATAACTTCCTTGGTAAGGTCATCCTGTGTAGGTCCCAGTCCTCCTGTAGTTATTATCATATCGCAATCTTTGAAAGCAATATTTATCATATCCGCAAGTCTTTTGGGATTATCACCTACACTGTAATGATACATTACATCGAATCCCAAGTTGTTCAGCTCTTTTGAAAGGTAAGCTGCATTTGTGTTTACTATCTGCCCGAACAGTATCTCCGTTCCTACTGTAAGAATTGCCGTTTTCATAACATCACTTCCTATTTCAGCGAAAATACTTGTTTATTTTTGATTACATATTCTGCTCCGGAATAAACCGTCATTATCAAAGAAGCCCAAAGAAATGCCTGAGCCACATACCATAAAGGTGCGAAAAACGGAAATGCCGGAACAAGCAAAAGCAAGCAAACCGCTATCATTTGCAGAACTGTCTTAATCTTGCCGCTCATTCCTGCGGCTATTACTATCCCCTCAGATGCCGCAACGGTTCTCATTCCCGCAACGGTAAATTCTCTTGCCAATATCACTATAAGCATCCATGCCGGTACATACATAGGTATCATCAGGCAAATGGCAGAATATACCAGAACCTTATCTGCCAAAGGGTCCATTATTTTTCCGAAATTTGTTACTAAATTATGCTTTCTGGCAATTTGACCGTCAAGCATGTCTGTAAATGAAGCAGCCACAAATATTATAAAAGCAAGCAAATACCAGCCGAAATAATATGCTGCTATAAAAAACGGTACTGCAATAACTCTCGCAATAGTAAGCTTATTTGGTAAATTCATCTCTATACCTCCATACCTGTAAGATCATAATCGAATGCATCCTGTATCAGAACTTTAACTATATCCCCCGGTTTGATTTCTCGCTCCGATGTAAATATAACTGAATTATCTATTTCCGGAGCATCATATACGGTTCTTCCTATATAACTTCCATCCTCGTCTTGTTCTTCTGTTATAACATCAAGAACTTTACCTATTTTCTCCCTGTTCAATTCAAGAGAAATATCAAGTTGACGCCTCATTATAGCATCAAGACGCTGTTGTTTTATTTCTTCCGGAATTTGATTTTCCATTTCTCCGGCAGGTGTATTTTCTTCCTGAGAATAAGCAAACACACCAAGCCGTGCAAATCTCATTTCCTCTACAAACGACAGAAGCTTATCAAAATCTTCTTCTGTTTCTCCCGGAAATCCCGTTATAAGTGTAGTTCTTATGTGTATATCGGGAATAGCATCTTTAAGCTTTGATATGGTATTTCTTATGGAATACTCAGTAGAACGCCTTTTCATCGCCTTTAAAACACTATCGCTGGAATGTTGTATCGGAATATCTATGTAATTGCATATCTTAGGTTCTGTTTTCATTACCTCTATAAGCTCGTCTGTTATTCTATCCTCATAACAGTACATCAGTCTAATCCACCGAATTCCGTCAATCTTGCAAAGTTCTCTTAAAAGCTCAGGCAGCGCCTGACGCTTATAAAGATCAATGCCGTAAAGTGTAACATCTTGAGCTATAAGTATAAGCTCCTTACAGCCCTTTTGAGCAAGCCACTTTGCTTCCCTTATAACATCTTCTTTTGCTTTGCTTCTGAAAGGTCCTCTTATGGAAGGTATAACGCAATATGCACATCTGTTGTTGCAGCCCTCTGCAATCTTTAATGTGGCAGTATATGGGTTTTCCTCCAAAAGCCTTGGCATTGTCACAAGCTTATCACAAGCATGTCGGCTTACCCAGTTGTATCTTTTGCTTTCCATTAGAGAATTTAAAAGCTCAGGGAGTTTTTCGTATTCATTTACTCCGATAAAGCCGTCGACTTCAGGCATTTCTTCAAACAAATCATCTGCATACCTTTCGGAAAGACATCCGGAAACCAATAGTTTCTTGTTTTCCGTTTTATATTCCGAAAGTTCAAAAATTCTTGAAATCGACTCTTTTTTTGCATCATTTATAAAGCCGCATGTGTTTACTATTATAACATCTGCGTTTTCAGGCATTTCTGTTATTTCAAATCCTGCTTCTGTCATAATGCCTTTAGCTGCCTGAGTATCGTTAAAATTCTTGGGGCAGCCCAAAGTTTCCATATATATCTTCATTTACAGTTCCTCTGTATCCTCTTTCATCTGTTGAAGCTCCTGCTCCGTTATAAGCACTTGTCTCGGCCTGCTTCCATCCTGCGGTCCGACTATGTTTCTTGTTTCCATCATATCCATTATACGAGCCGCTCTGTTGTAGCCTATCCTGAATCGCCGCTGAAGCATAGATACCGACGCTTGTCCGCTTTTTACAACAAGTTCTATCGCATCACTCAGCAGTTTATCACCCTCATCATCGGAATCACGAGAATCACTTTTTTCTATTCGTGTCAGGATATCACTGTTATAATCTACGCCCTCAACTTGACCTTTTACAAAATCTATTACATTATTTACTTCGTTGTCTGAAATAAAGGCACCCTGTATTCTGACAGGTTTTCCCATTCCCATAGGATTAAAGAGCATATCTCCTTTCCCTACAAGTTTTTCGGCTCCCTGCATATCTAAAATGGTTCTTGAATCCACCTGAGATGAAACTGCAAAAGCTATTCTTGAAGGAATATTGGCTTTAATAACACCTGTGATAACATCAACTGACGGTCTTTGAGTAGCAACGATCAGATGCATTCCCGCAGCCCTTGCCATCTGAGCCAGCCTGCATATAGATTCCTCTATCTGTGACGGAGCAGCCATCATCAAATCGGCTAATTCGTCTATGATTATCACAACTTGAGGCATTGCTTTTTCATCTTCACCGTTGGCTCTTACATATTCATTATATGATTCTAAATCACGAACACCTTCTTCGGCAAACTTTTTATACCTGTCAGTCATTTCGGAAACTGCCCAGTTGAGAGCTGCTGCCGCCTTGCCCGGATCAGTAACAACAGGAATCATAAGATGCGGTATCCCGTTGTAATTACCAAGCTCCACTACTTTTGGATCTACCAGTATGAGTTTAACTTCATCGGGATTTGCCTTATAAAGAAGGCTAATTATAATTCCGTTTATACATACGGATTTTCCCGAACCGGTAGAGCCGGCAATAAGAAGATGGGGCATTGATTTCAAATCGGCTACTATAGCTTTTCCGCTTATGTCTTTTCCCACAGCAAAAGTAATCTTGGATTTACTGTTTTTAAACTCCTGAGAATCTATTATTTCTCTTATACGCACCATCGTTACAGCATCGTTTTCAACTTCGATTCCTACAGCTGCTTTGCCGGGAATAGGAGCTTCTATTCTAATACTTTTTGCTTCAAGGTTTAATGCAATATCATCCGCAAGCCTTACTATGCTGTTTACCTTGACGCCTACTGCCGGCTGAATTTCATATCTTGTAACCGTAGGTCCTTGAGTGACTTGCACCACTTTTGCATCCACATGAAAATTGCGCAAAGTTTCTTCAAGCTTCTGAGCTTTTTCTGTAAGCAGTCTGCTGTTTGTCTTGGTGCCTCCTGCAATTTTTTCAAGCAGGTTTATCGGCGGTTTTTTGTATTTTTTAATCTTTGAATTGTTGATTTCATCTTTTGAAAGCATCGCCTCACGAGCTTCCCTATTTGAGAGTTTTTTGTTATCCGTGCCATCTGTTTCGGACATTTTATCAATGTCAACAAAAACATTTGCATCTTCATTGGATATATCTGCTTCTGTTTTTGCAAATTCAGTTCCTGATATATGTTCTGAAGTCAATCCGAAGCCTGCTGAATTATTAGTTGTCTGTATGCCGTCTACACCATATCCCACACCAAAATCAGCAGATTCTTCAAGACCGAAACTTCCCGTAACATTTTCTCTGTTAAACAGAGTGTCATCTTTCATATATCTTAAAACACTGTTCTTCTCGATGACAGGTTTTTGAGGTTTGCTTCTGAATGATGGGAACATGCGCTTTCTGCCGCCGTCGCCGTTTGCAGGAGTTTCAGCACTGTAAGGCGTTGCATTTCCGTCTACAATCTTAATCGCCTCTTTCCTATCAGAAAGAGCTGTACCATTATCAAGAGACTTCTTTCCCATATCTTTCATTGAAACTTGATGTCCCTCTTCTATAACGCTCTCGTCAACATCAAGATAAGCATGTTCTTTGACAAGTTTTCTTTCTTCTATCTTATTTCCTACTTTAGTTATGAACCTTGAAACCGGTGTGTTTATTATAAGAAGCAAACACACCGCTGTAATGACCAGCGAAAAAATCCAACACCCTGCGGTTCCAAGCCATTTTATAAGCCATGATGCCAATATCATGCCGAAAAATCCGCCGCTTTTCAATGTGACTCCGTCAGTATAGAATATTTTCATATTCTCAAAATTTACTTTCGGTACAGCTGCATCTTCTATAAATGTTGCCGAATTCACAGTCGAAAGCATCAACAGCATTAAAAACAGCAATAAGGTTGATTTTATTGATATGGAAACTGTTTTCCCGGTAAACAGCAATATACCGAATATTATGAGATAAAACGGCAATATGTAGGCCATAAAGCCAAACAACCCTTTAAGGCAGTCTCCTATCATCTCTCCCAACTTTCCTGCGCCATCAGTAAATGTTGCCACTATGAGAAACACTCCGATTGCAATGGAGATTATGGACCATATCTCATCTATTACACGCCTGTCTGCCTTTCTTTCGGACTGAATTTCCTGCGCCTTTTCTCTGGCCTTTGAACCGGTTTTTGATGAATTTTTTCGTCCGGAAGTGCTTTTGGTTGAAGCCTTGCCTCCGGACGCTTTATTCTTTGAACCCGGAGGGCGGCCGGGTCCCCGTTTTTTTTCAGCCATCCTTAAATCCTTTCCGTATAATAATTACCCTTGAATTTTATGCAAAGAAAATTCCGTATCCTACAACTATCGCACCCAATATCCATACATAATATGAAAAATAGCTTAACTTTTTACCTGAAACTATCTTAATCATGGTTTTTATGGCAACAAGTCCCGATATTGCCGCTACAGCCATTCCAACAAGTATAGGCCCGATGTCTGCCATCTGAATTCCGCTTTCTATTGCTGCCGGTGCTTCCAATATAGCAGAACCTAAAATTGAAGGTATTGAAATCAAAAATACGAACTTAACAGCAAATGTTCTGTCAAGATTGCACAAAAGGCTTCCGAACAATGTCGAGCCGGATCTTGATATTCCCGGACAAATTGCAATTCCCTGTATCGTTCCAACAAAAAGTGCATTCCTGTAATTCATTTGATTTATACCTCTGTTTGAACGGCCTGTTCTTTCAGCAACCACAAGCAGAATACCGGTTACTATAAGACCTATTCCGATAGGTATTACTGAATTGTAAAGGCTATCAAAAAAGTCGTTAAACAACAAGCCTATTATACCTGTCGGAATTGTTGCGACGATTATCATAACACCTAACTTTCTTACAGGTCTTTCTTCAAGTCTTAGCCCTTTTCCCGTAAATAAGTCTTTTATAGTTATAAACAATTCTTTTATCAGTTCCCAGATGTCTTTCCAGTACACTATAAATACTGAAATCAAAGTTCCGACATGCAGCAGAACGGCAAACAGCAACACATTATCTTCTTCTATACCGAACCACTGCTGAAGCAGTGCCAGATGTCCTGAACTGCTTATGGGCAAAAATTCCGCAAGACCCTGCACGAGTCCAAGCACTATTGCTTCAATGTATGACATAATCTCTTCTCCTTATTTCTTTTTTATATATCCTTTTGCTTTTAATGTTTCGGCACACAAAACAGCTCCCCCTGCTGCTCCTCTCACCGTATTGTGAGAAAGACCGACGAATTTATAATCGTAGATGCTGTCCTCTCTTATTCTTCCTATGGATATTCCCATTCCCTTATCTCTGTTTACATCTGCTTTTACCTGAGGTCTGTTATCTTCCTCGAAATATTTTATAAACTGCTCCGGTGCCATAGGAAGCTTTTCTTCCTGAGGGAATCCACTGTAGCTTTCAAGCTTTTCTATCAGCTGTTCTTTGGTAGGTTTCTTTCTGAATTTTACAAAAGCTGCAGCAGTATGTCCGTTAAGTACAGGAACTCTAATACACTGGCAAGTTATTTTAGGCTCCTGTGCTTTTATTATTTTGCCTGCTTGCATATCTACGCTGCCCCAAATTTTAAGCGGTTCCTGTTCGCTTTTTTCTTCTTCTCCACCTATATAAGGTATCACATTTTCAACCATTTCAGGCCATGATTTAAAGTCTTTTCCTGCTCCTGAAATAGCCTGATAAGTAGTTATTACACACTCATAAGGCTCAAATTCTTTCCATGCTTCCAATGCAGGAACATAACTTTGAATAGAACAGTTTGGTTTTACCGCTATAAATCCTCTCTCTGTACCAAGGCGCTTTTTCTGTGCCTCTATCACTTCAAAATGTTCCGGATTTATTTCGGGTATTACCATAGGCACATCTTCTGTCCATCTATGAGCGCTGTTGTTGGAAACTACAGGAGTTTCAGTCTTTGCATAAGCTTCTTCGATTTCACGGATTTCTTCTTTTGTCATGTCTACCGCACTAAATACGAAATCTACTTTTTCTGCAACTTTTTCCACATCGTTTACATTCATAACTTCTATATCTTTAACAGCATCAGGCATAGGTTTTTCAATTTTCCAGCGATCCTTAACTGCATCTTCATAACGAAGTCCCGCACTGCGTTGGGATGCTGCTATCACCGTCACTTCAAACCAAGGATGATCTTCAAGAAGAGATATAAATCTCTGACCAACCATTCCTGTACCGCCTAATATACCCACACTCAGCTTACCATTCATAAAAATACCTCTCTATTATAAATTTATTTTAACATAGTTCGTAACAATTTATTGTATCACTTTTTTATTGATGTTTCAACAAAATCGGGCGGATTGAATATAATAATTTAACACTATTATTCTATGAAAGGATGTGTATGCTGTGTCATTATTCAAAGGAACTGCTACTGCACTTATAACTCCCTTTAAAGACGGGAAAATAGATTATGTTTCTATGGGTAAACTTATAGAATGGCAGATAAATCAGGGCATAGACGCCCTTGTAATCTGCGGAACAACGGGAGAGGCTTCTACCCTTTCTGTAACGGAGAAACTTCAGCTTGTACGATTTGCCGTAGACTTAACGGACGGTCGTGTTCCTATCATTGCCGGTTCAGGTACAAACAATACATCTGCTGCTTCAGAGCTGTCAAAATCTATGGAAGATGCCGGAGCTGACGGACTTTTGGTCGTTACACCATACTATAATCGATGTACGGAAAGCGGCCTTATTTCTCATTATGAAAAAATCGCAGACAGCGTGTCAATACCTATAATTATGTATTCCGTGTCATCAAGAACAGGAGTAAACATTACACCGTCTGCTGTAGCCGTCTTGTCTCAGCATCCTAATATAGCAGGTATCAAAGAAGCCTCAGGAAATATCTCTCAAATATGTCATATAGCTTCCTACATTGATGAGGGTTTTGACCTGTATTCAGGCAATGACGATCAAACCGTTCCACTGATGTCTCTTGGCGGAATCGGATGTATTTCAACGGTCTCTAATATTATACCTGCACGATTTTCAGAAATGACAAGAAATTTCCTTAATGGAAAATATATTGAAGCAGGAAGAGAACAAGTGGCAATAAAACCACTTATAGACTCACTGTTTTTGGAAGTAAACCCTGCTCCTGTAAAAGCTGCTCTAAGCATGATGCGTATGTGCAGTATGGAGTATAGATTGCCTCTTTGCCAGCCAAGCAATAAGACTCAATATATGGTATATGATGCGTTGGAAGAATTCGGTCTCATTTAATCCCCCCTCTGCCTGTCAAATGCATTATCAAAATCCCGGTACGATTTTCTCGTACCGGGATTTTTTCAAGTTTAAATATTAAAAATTTCCTCTTCTATACGAATCAGCCTGTTATATTTAGCAGTTCTTTCGCCTCGGCACGGGGCTCCTGCTTTTATTCTTTCCATATTAAGTGCTACGGCAAGATCTGCAATGGTTGTATCCTCTGTTTCTCCCGAACGATGAGAGCAAATTACTTCATATCCCGCCTCTTTTGCCGTTTTTACCGCTTCGATTGTTTCTGATACCGTTCCTATCTGATTCATCTTTATCAACACGGAATTGGCACACTTTAATGAAATTCCTTTTTTTATTCTTGAAATATCAGTTACAAACAAATCATCACCTACAATACTTGCTTTGTCTTTTAGAAGTTTTGTCATCTTAGTCCAGCCAAGCCAATCTTCTTCATCAAGACCATCTTCAACAGCTATTATGGGATATTTATCAACAAGCTTCTGCCAATGCTCTATCAATTGCTGTGATGTCAAGCGTTTTCCCGATTTCGGAAGCATGTATTCACCTTCTTTATCTGTTTTCCACTCAGATGCAGCAGCATCAAGTGCCAATGAAAAATCTATTCCTACTTTATATCCGGCTTTTTCAACCGCTTTTAAAATCAATTCTATAGCTTCTTCATCAGAATAAATCTCAGGCACAAATCCGCCCTCATCACCTACTGAAACACTCATACCCCGTTCTTTTAAAATATCTGCAAGATTATGATATACCTCACTGCACTTACGCAGTGATTCTTTAAAAGTTGCGTGTTTTTCAGGCACAATCATAAATTCTTGTATATCAAGCCTGGATGAGGGTGCATGACGGCCTCCGTTTATAATATTCATCATCGGTACAGGAATTCTTCCGACAGCTTCACCTCCCAAAATCTTGTAGAGAGGTACTCCTTGCGACGAAGCAGCCGCCTTGCAGCAAGCTATTGATACTGCAAGAATACTGTTTGCTCCAAGCCTCGACTTGTTTTCCGTTCCGTCAAGTCCAATCATTAACTTATCAACGGCATTTATATCCGATACATCTTTTCCTTTCAGGGCTTTATTTATAATCGTATTGATATTTTCTACAGCTCTTGTCACACCTCTGCCGTTATACCTGCTATCCCTGTCTCGTAGTTCCATTGCTTCAAACATGCCTGTAGAAGCACCGCTGGGAGAAATTCCGATTTTACAAATCCCGTTTTTTAAAGTGACCTCGGCTTCTACAGTAGGATTTCCCCTTGAATCAAGTATTTCCCTTCCTTTTATTTTTTCAATATAACAGCCACCTATCATTTAACAATCTCCTTCGCTTCAATTTAATGGTTTTCTCTGTCATATTATTTACTCTTTCGTATGAAAAATCCCGACTTTTTCATAAAACATATGTATGAAAATTTTAAAACAAAAAATAAAAAACGGCAGATATAACAATAACTCTGCCGTTTAAAATCCATCCGATTTATGCCTGTACTACATCTTTTCCGTCATAGTAGTTGCAGTTAGGGCAAACTCTATGAGGAAGCTTAGGCTCATGACACTGTGGGCAAATTGAAAGTCCCGGTGCCTTCATCTTCATGTTAGCGGATTTTCTCTTATCTCTTCTTGCTTTTGAAGTTTTTCGTTTAGGTACTGCCATGTATTACACCTCCTTATTCGCACTTCTTATTTGAAGTTCATCCTTTTGCTCCAAAATAACGCAAATAAGGATGAAATGATTGTCAACTGCTTAAGTATATACTTTAAACCCAGCGTTTGTCAACAAAAACTTTAATTTATCTTATATTTTATGCTTCTTAAAGGGCAAATTATGCTCTTCCTGTAGTTACGATGTTGTAAGTGTCTCTTGCAATCATCAATTCTTCATTGGTAGGTATCATGAGAAGCTTAACTTTGGAGTCATCTGTGGAAATCTCAGTTTCTTTTCCTCTCATCTTGTTCTTTACAGGGTCAAGTTTGATTCCCAGATTACCTAAGTTGTTACAGATGATTTCTCTCATTGTAACATCGTTTTCACCTACGCCCGCAGTAAATATGATAGCATCTACGCCATTCATTTCTGCTATGTAAGCTCCTATGTAAAATCTTACTTTATGAGCAAACACTTTCAGAGCCAGAGCCGCTCTTTCGTTTCCGTCTGCAACAGCCTCTTCTATATCTCTAAAGTCACTTGAAACTCCTGAAATTCCCAGAACACCTGATTTCTTGTTTAGAATTTCGTTAGCTTTTCCCTGAGGAAGATTTTCTTTCTCTCTGATATAAGTAACAATAGCAGGGTCTATGTCTCCGCAACGAGTACCCATTACAAGACCTTCAAGCGGAGTAAATCCCATGGATGTATCTATACATTTACCTCTCTTGATTGCAGATACCGATGCTCCGTTGCCCAGATGACAAGTTATAAGTTTAAGGTCGTCCAAATTTACATTCATCATCTTTGCAGCTCTTTCTGCTACATATTTATGAGAAGTTCCGTGGAATCCATATCTTCTGATTCCATGTCTCTGATAATATTCATATGGAATAGCATATATATATGATTCAGGCGGCATTGTCTGATGGAAAGCAGTATCGAATACTCCCACCATAGGTGTATCCGGCATAAGTTCCTGACAAGCTGCAATTCCCAGAAGGTTTGGCGGATTATGCAGAGGAGCAAGTTCTACACATTCTTCCAGAGCCTTGATTACTTCGTCTGTGATACGAACAGATGAAGCAAACTTTTCTCCTGCGTGAACTACTCTGTGACCTACTGCTCCGATTTCGTCCATTGACTTAACAACGCCGCATTCAGGATCCTGAATAGCATTTAATACCTGCTCTATCGCATCCTTATGATCCTTCATAGGAACTTCTGTCTTTTTCTTGTCCATGCCGATTTTTTCATGAGTGATAACAGAACCTTCCATGCCGATTCTTTCTACAAGACCTTTGCAGAGCAAAGATTCGTTAGTCATATCAAGAACCTGATACTTAAGTGAAGAGCTGCCGCAATTGATAACTAAAACTTTCATATCTATCCTCCGTATATTTTAATTAACTGATTAACCTTATATATTATAAACAAAATTCTCTGAATTTGCAATAGTTAGGCTCACTTTTGTTGTATATCTTTATTAACAAATCCTTATTCACAAAAAGGCTTTCTCAAATATTCCGAAAACCTGTAAAGATTCCTTCCTGCAGCAAGATTATAAATATCTGCCGCCAAAATATCAACGGATATCCCATACCTTATATTCTCAAAACTTTTTATGTCTTTATTTATGTTGGTAATAATAGGTATTTTACATTTTTCTGATTTTTTCACATCTTTAATATACTTTCTGCCCTTATCGCTGAGCCCCAAAATCCTAACATAATTATCAGTTTTTTGCTCTCTGTTAATGCCAAGAAGTGTCTGACAAATAAATCTATCTATCCTCGTCCTCGTGTACCTTTTCGATTTTAACTCTTCCGACAGCTCGTCCAAATTGCGGCACATTCTTATAGACGATTTTAGTTTATTTCCCAAGCCCTCTCCTCCGGCCGGAGCCTTTTCCATATCGAGTGCATTGCTGCTCAAAACTTTATGGCATATCATCGCAAAATAAACATCTTCGTCAATAATTTCCGATTCCAAAAATATTTTTGCTGATTCTTTAGGCATAAGACCGCTTATATCTTTGTTCTCATTTAATAGATATCTTATGGCTGTCGCTGATGCAAATTTTTCGGTTGTCTCAAAATCGTTATATCCCGGACCTGTCCTCTTTACAGTAACCGGCTCGGCTTTTGAAAGTTCTCCTATATATTCAATAGCCAAAATATTATTGGGACTATCCAGAATTCCGGCTTTCTCCTCTCCTAAAAGACATGCAAGAGCTTCCCTTCTTGCCTTAGGATATGACAATCCTTTTTTTATATTTTTACTTATAAATTCCTCTATATATTCGGAATTTTCCTCCATTGCCCGGGCAATTTCTTTCAATTCGTCAATATTTCCCGATTCACTTCCGAAAGAAATGAAATCCACCCCTAAGTTTTCAAGTATCTCCACCCCTGCCTTTGCAAAATTATGTGCAGAATTACACGCAAATACAGTCGGTATTTCAACTACAATATCGACTCCGTTTCTTATTGCCGCCTCTGCCCTTTGCCATTTGTCAGCGATTGCAGGCATCCCCCTCTGTACAAAATTGCCGCTCATTGCAGCAATAACAACCTCAGCACCGGTGATTTTTACCGATTCTTCTATCTGATAAAGATGTCCGTTATGAAAAGGATTGTATTCAGCTATTATCCCAACACTTTTTTTCTTCATATTTTTATATTACCATAAGGTTCATCAATATAACAGTAATAACTGCCGTAAATATGCCATGTGATATCTTAATTTTTAAAATGTCAAAAACTCCTATGCCTGTTCCTGCCGTCATAGACACTGACTGCCCTATAACCGACAGTCCTCCGAAAGATACCAAAAATGATGCCAGCACCGCTTTCATTTTGATACTTATATCGCAAAGCCCCACAAAATTGATACCTATCGTCATCTCGAAAATGCCTTTAACAAACCCATCGAGCCACTGATGTTTCAAAATCGAAAACATTCCCCAATATTCTAATAATGTTATCCCTATTGTAAAAAACATAAGATATGCCAGAATCATAGCCATTGCTTTAAATCCGCATACTATCGACTCCGTAAAATTTTCAAGATAATCACGGTCGGATGCATCACTTTTTTTGACCGCTGAAACCTTTTGTTCTTCATTGTTTCTGAAAACCAAACCGTTTATAAATGCTCCAACATAATGTGCTGCGGCAATCACGGCAGCAGCCTTTTGACTTCCGATAAAAGTTCCCACAGTAAATATTATGAATGCCGGACCTGTCACAAGGGAATAGCTTAAAATGCTTTTTCCTTTATTTACAGTAATCTTATTTTCTTTAACAAAATCTCCTACAACCTTTGCACCCATAGGATATCCGGACAGAAATGCAACTGCAAACGGATAAATAACCGGTGGGAGTTTTCCCAAATCTCCTGTCCTCTTTATAAAGTCCGAAAAAATGAAAAAAGGCAGCATAACAGGTACTATGGAGTTTATCCAAAGTGCGATGGCAGTCTTAGAGCCCATCTCGGTAATCTTTGGAAACATTATCATTGCTACTGAAAACGCAGCAGTCAGCAATACTATGAATTGAGTTTTTCTTTGTTTGTCTGCTTTCATACACCTATCTTATTCAATAAGGTGTGATTTTAGAATATACATTAAACGGGACCATCATATGGCGGTCCCGTTTTTCATTGTACTTTTTATTCTTCTCCCGGCGCAAAAGTGCCGCTTTCAACTTCATTCTGAGTTTTATAAGCTAAATTCTTCATTTCTTCTCTGTTAGCAGCTAAAGTCTCGTTTATACCTGCGAAAGTATTTTCAAGACTTGTGTACATTTCTCCGAAATACTTCATATTCAGCTCATCCATCCTGCCTTGCATATCATAAAGCATCTTATCTACATAGTCATAAGTTCTCATTCTTAAAACTCTTGCATGAGTTTCGGCATCTTGTTTTATCTCTGCTGCAAGTTTAGTTGCTCTGAGCGTGATATCATCTGTTTCCACAAGGTAGTCAGCCTGCTTCTTGGCTTCTCTTATGATGCGTTCATACTCTGCCTTAGCCTCGCCTAAAATTCTGTCTCTTTCATCTCTGATCCATTTTGCCTGCTGAACATCATCCGGCAAAGCAAGCCTTATTTCTCTTACAATCTGAAATATTTCTTCGGCATCTACCATAATTTTATTTGAAAGAGGCAATCCTGTCGCATCATCCACGATATCTTCCAATTCTTCGAGCAGTTTTAAAACTTTCATTGTATCTTCCATTACTTGTTCAATCTTCCTTTCATTTTTTCTAATACGCACGGCGGTACAAGATTCTCTCCGGCTCCTCCCAGTGAAATCACCTGTTTTGCCATGGTAGAGCTTATAAATGCATATTTTGAATCTGCCATAAGGAACACAGTTTCGATGCCTTCTTTGTACAAATAGCGATGAAGCTGCGCCATCTGCTGCTCAGAATCAAAGTCGCTCATGCCTCTCAAACCTCTAACTACTACATTAAAATTGTTTCTGTTTACAAAATCAGCCAAAAGACCGTCGCACATATCCACCTTTACATTATCAAGTTCCGAAACGGCTTCTTCTATCATTTCCATTCTTTCTTCAAATGAAAACATCGTCTTTTTTTCAAGGTTTACGACAACACCTATAATAACCTCGTCAAAAATGCCAGACGCCCTCTTTATAATATCAAGATGTCCCAATGTAAGCGGGTCAAATGACCCGGCATATAATGCCTTGGTTCTCATAAACTTTCCTCCGAATCTTTGAGAGATATTTTATCACAGATAAAATCCATAATCAACCTCTATTGAATCGGATAAAACTTGTCCTGTAAAGTTATATCTTAAGCGATTTGCTTATATCATGCCCAAGTATAAAGGCTGAGAAATATATGTCCGTATTTTCTTTCCTTTATTTTTACAAAGCCGTTTATTTCTTCCGGCATGTCCTGATATTTTCCGTGTTCTGCCACTATTATACCGTCCTCTGACAGAAGTTTCAGTTCATCGATTTTTGAAAAAACTTTTTCGTATAAATTTTCTTCATAAGGAGGATCGACTATAAATACATCTACACTCTCCTTTATTCTTTCAAGGCACCTGTTAAAATCTCCTGCATATACAACAGCACCCTCTGCCCTACAATGAGCTATATTTCTCTTTATTATTCCTATGCTAACTTTAGAGTTATCGCAAAAGTAGCATTTCTTTGCGCCTCTTGACAAAGCTTCAATGCCCAAGTTTCCGGTTCCTGCAAACAAATCAACACATACAGATCCCGGAATATCGTTTGACAATATGCTGAACATAGCTTCCTTAACTTTATCTGTAGTGGGCCGTATATCGTAATTTTCAGGCGTTTCAAGTCTTCTGCCTTTGTATTCTCCTGCAATTATCCTCATATGAATTCCTCTTTTTCATTTTTAATATCTATACAATTATATTACCCTATCAAGACACTAAAAGCAAACAATTAAATTTCCAATGCAAACCATCAAATCCAATTATTTCATGACATATTATTTTATCTTGGTATCAAACTATTACTGTAATAGGAGGTGAACAAAAATGTCATTACAGGATAAGATGAACATCAATGCAAAACCTGCATTAAACAGTCTGAAGACTGAAGTTGCCAATGAACTTGGTCTTTCTAACTATGAACAGACTGACAAGGGTAACCTGACTGCAAGACAGAATGGTTATGTTGGCGGCTATATGACTAAGAAGTTAGTTGAAATGGCTGAAAGACAGCTGGCTGGAAAATAATTTCTCAGCAGAATGAAAATTTATCTTTATATTTCTTAACAGAAGAATGCCCGGAGCAGTAAACCTTTCCGGGCATTTTTCTATACTTACAAATTAAGACTTATAAATTAAGCTGAATATTTTCACCAAACATTTTTTTAACTCTTTTTCTTATGCCTGAATGTTCTTTCTTTATAAGCCGGCTGTCTTCTTTTATTATCTCTCCGGCAGCTTCCTTTGCTTTATCAAGAATATCACCATGCCTTATAAGATCACTTATATTAAGCTCAGGAAGTCCATGCTGTCTTGTCCCGAATATTTCACCCGGTCCTCTTAATTTAAGGTCTTCTTCGGCTATTATAAATCCATCCTCTGTAGCGCACATTATTTCGTTACGCTTATTGGAGACTTTGTTTTCATGTCCGGCAATAAGGATGCAAAATGACTGATGTTTTCCTCGTCCTACTCTTCCTCTCAGTTGATGAAGCTGCGAAAGTCCGAACCTTTCACAATTTTCTATTACCATTACGGTCGCATTCGGAACATCTATTCCGACTTCTATTACAACGGTGGAGACTATAATATCTGTATGCCCCGTCGCAAAACTCTCCATAACCTGATCCTTATCTTCTTGTCTCATTGCACCGTGAATGAGACCGATTTTTATATCAGGATACATTTTTTTTAATTCTTCATATATTTCTTCTGCCGAACTGCAATCTATACTTTCCGACTCTTCTATCAGCGGAGCAACCACATATGCCTGACGCCCTTCTTTGACCTTGCTGTAAACAAAATCATATATAGCGTCTTTGGAATCTTTGTTTCTCAAAAATGTTCTTATCGGCTGTCTTCCCGAGGGCATCGTGTCTATTACCGATATATCCAAATCACCGTAAAGAATTACTGCCAAAGTCCTTGGAATAGGTGTGGCGGTCATTACAAGGACATTGGGATTATTACCTTTTTCGGCAAGCATACTTCTCTGATTTACACCAAATCTATGTTGTTCATCCGTAACTACAATTCCCAGAGACTTGAATTTTACTCCCGGTTGTATTATAGCATGGGTACCTACAAGAATGTTCGTTACTCCTGCTTCAAGTCTTTCCAAAGCAAGTTGTTTTTCCTTGGTTTTAAGGCTGCTGCAAAGCAAGTCTACTTCTATTCCCAAAGACTCAAAATCTCGTTTGAGAGAAGCAAAATGCTGCTTTGCAAGCAATTCCGTCGGCGCCATCATAACGGCCTGAAATCCTGCTTTTACGGTCTTATACATGGCAAGCTCTGCAATAACTGTCTTTCCCGAACCCACATCACCTTGCACAAGTCTGTTCATTGCTTTGGGCGAGGCCATATCCCGCTGAATTTCTTCCCATACTTTCTTCTGTCCTTGTGTCAACTCAAAAGGCAGTCGTTTCAAAAAATCATCTACGGAAATTTCCTTTTCCAAAACTACTGTTCCGTCACTTCCCCCTTGTCCTTTTTTAATATAAAAAAGTCCTGTTTGCAGTACAAGCAGTTCTTCAAATATCATCCTGTATCTGGCTTCTCTTATATTTCGTTCGTCTTTTGGAAAATGAACATTTTTCAAGGCATATGACGGACTGCACAGGTTATATTTTTGTACAATTTCATATGGCAGCCATTCCTCAGCTTCCTCTGCTAAATGTGCTGCTTCCATTTGAATCTTACGCATATTTGCCTGAGTAATTCCCTTGGTCAAAGGATAGATAGGAAAAATTCCTCTCATATCATCTTTATCACCAAGCTTGTGAAATTCAGGATGTGCCATCTGACGACGACCGCCGTTAATGGTTATCTTTCCGTAAAATGTATATTCTGAGCCTATATTAAAATAATTTGCCAAATATCTGCCGTTAAAAAACAGCACCTCAAGCTCGGCAGATTCATCTTGCACTAATATTCTAAGAGGCGTTTTTTTGTTGTACGGATTCCCCCTCATCTGTCTTGCAATGACTTTGCCTTTTACAAGCACATCTTTGTCAAAAGGGGCTTCCATTATGTATGATACTTGCCTTCTGTCCTCATACTTTTTAGGGAAAAGATGAAGCAGGTCATCTACGGTATCTATATTTATATTATGAAGTAGTTTGCTCTTCTTGTCTCCTACTCCTTTAATGGCTGAAACTTTATCCTGCAGGTTCATATTCCCTCTTTACCTCTATGTCTCTCTCCGCTATGTTTTTAGACTTTACACCTACTATTTTCAGGACAAGTTCTCCTCCGTACTCCGGAAACATTGTCTTTATCCTATCTTCAAGTGCATCAAGAACAGTTTCTGTAACAGCCTTTATGCTTGACCCAAAACTTATTACAGTATAAAACTTAATCTTATATTTATTATCTTTTTCTTCAAACTCAAAGTGTCCCGAAAGATCTCCGCTTCCGATTTTTTTATATGTGCCTATGATTTTTCCTTTCTCAGTTGCCGGAAAAATCCTATCGCCTGCTTCAAGAGCCGATTTTATTATGGCTTTAGCAATTACACTTTCATTTAATGTTATATCCCCAAGGGCTGTAGTCTTTTTTATCATAATACATGATTTCCTGCTTTCGCTTTTTTTATTATTTTACCATATATCCGCACAAATTTGCACAGCTTTTCATAATATAAGCAAGGAGGCTTAATATGAATAATAACTGTCGTAAAAAGAAATGTTTCAACTTTTATAAAGAAACCAAGGATATAGGTTTTGTTCTGCTGGTTTTTGGTGTAGTTACGGTATGCGCTTTCTTCTTGCCTCCTAAGGCATGGATAGTAATGCTGGGAATTATCCTCATAATATGTGGTATAACTCTTCTAAAAAAGTAATCTGCTGTAAGCCGGTATCTGTCTATCGCCGTAAAAACAGCATGAAAAAAGGAACTGCGTCCTAAAGCAGTTCCCTTAAAGTAATCATTCTAATTAGATGGCACGGTTCACTTTATTTGATTTGAGACATTTAGTACATACCTTAGCTCTTCTTACTGTGCCATTCTCTTCAGCGATTCTTACAGTCTGGATATTTGCATTCCATTTTCTTCTTGTGTGTCTCATGGAATGGGATACAGCGTTTCCTGATACTTGTCCCTTACCACATATTTCGCACTTTCTTGACATCTACCGCACCTCCTCTTGGTATATTAAGCATGCTTTGCATTTCTTCTGAATTTATTTGTCCGCACTCGAACGAATGTCATTATACCACAAGGAAACGGCGGATTCAAGCACTTTTTCCTTTGATAACGGATATTTTTGCAGTTCTTAAATGCCAAGTGATATTTGAAAAAAAAGATACTCCGTTTTATTGGAGTATCTCAGACTGTAGACAAAAGCCCGGCTCACCATAAGAGTGAGTCTGGGTTTTTCT
>CAJMLH010000012.1 GCA_905214195.1 uncultured bacterium | reverse complement strand
GTGGTTCGTTTGTTTGTTGTCCAGAACACGCAACTAAAGTAAACGCACAAATGAACATACATAATGTCATTATCATTTTTTTCATCATAAGTTTCTCCAAATTTAAATTTATCATTTTCTCTAGCATAAATTATATCACGCTAAAAATGAACAGTCATTCTTTTTCAGTTATCTAATGAAAATTTATTAGGCATAGAAAAAGGCACTATCTTTTAAGTGTCATTCTATTATACATCAGTATTTTGCAAGCAGGTAAACACAGGTTATTCCTTAATATCCTTTTGTTTGGGAAACTCCTGTTTCCCACTTAGAAACAGATTGTCTTGTTACTCCGCATCTTTCAGCTAAATCTTCTTGAGATAATCTTTTCGCTTTTCGTAATTTCTGTAACTTATCCGCAAATGTCATATTTTAATACCCCCTTGTATTTGATAATTTCATTTTAGTATTTTTCCTTTAATATGCCACCAACTCTATCGTGCTTTTTCGCAACTTCAAGTTGCATCATTGCTTTTTTCATTGATTACATATCGTGATGCCATTTTTGACATTAGGGAGATATTCCGACAAAACCCGTTACGCCTACGCCAGAGCTTGTAAAAATGACTTTTCCACATTTTTGTGCCTGCATATACGGCAATACACTTTTTACTAATCGAAGTGCGCCATAATAATTCACATCAAAAACCCGTTCATATATATTGAAATCGGTATCCGCTTCTTTATCAAAGGTACAAAGACAGGCATTATGAATAGCAATATCTATCCTTTGAAATTTTTTAATAATGTCTGTAATAGCGGTGCGTACCTGCATCTCATCACATACATTAGCCTTGTAGTAAAAAAGTTTATCTGAAAATGACTGTTCCAAACTTTCAAGGTTATCTGTTTCTATATCTAATACAGCCACTTTATTTCCATTTTTCAGAGCCTGTTCTACAAAATAATAGCCTATTCCTTGATTTGCACCAGTAATTACAATGTTAGACATTATGCCACCCCCATCTCTGCAAAAAATTTCTCAATATGATGATAAGCAGCATTCCGAAAAGATTTTTTTTGTTCTTCCGATAATTCTCCGCTAAATAACCATCTCTGAGCAAAGAAATAAATGGGGGCATAGTATTTAACAGCTAAATACTCACTATCTGTTTTTGGAAGTATTCCTATTTCCATTAGCGTATAAAAGACCTTACTTTGAAATTCAAGTGGCTTTTCAAACATCCAACAGTCATATATCTTTTGAACTTCTGAATTGCCAAATTGCTCAATCAGAAGAAGCCGCATTATTTTATTACAAAAATCGTCCATAAAATAGTTTTCGAAAAATGTATCGCAAACAGTTTGGTAAAATGGCTTCTCCATAAAGCAGGATTGTACCGACAAAGATTGTTCTAATCGTATCATCATATCAGTTGCCACTTGCTCAAAGCGATGGAGCAACTCATCGAAAATAGCTTGTTTATTTTTGAAATGATAATAGACAGAGCTTTCTTTAATATTTACTTGAGCACAAATATCCCTAATAGATACTGCTGAAAATCCCTTTTGAGAAAAGAGGTCTAAAGATACATCTAATATTTTCTGTTTTGTATCACCCATCATTCACGCCCACCTTTCTAACAACTGTTAGATATAATTATACCTAACAATCGTTAGAAAGTCAATGCTATTAAAATATGGATGGGCAATTTTAATAGAAACCGCAGAGCCGATGACTGTGATTACTCACAAGTTCATCGGCTCTGCGTCTGTGCGTCTGGCTCTTTGATGACGGTTATATGTAGTTCCTTTGCATCAATCAAACTTTCCTGCTTACATTTCGGACAGTAGAGAGGATAGTTTATCAAAACTGTATCCTCTCTAAGTCTGTCACGAGTTTTGCTGCCGCAAACAGGACACAGTATCCATTTTTGAGTCATAATTTTTTCATCTTCCCCTGTGTTTTGCTTTTTTCTTTTCTTGGCGTAAAGCATATTTTCGCTCTTTTTCAGCTTCCTTCTGCTCACGATTTTTACATTTCCGTTCAAGTTTATTTTGTTCGTGTTGAAGTTTTAATGCCTGTTGTGCTTTTGTTCCTATACCTCTGTCTTGCAACTGACTATTAATCTCACGCTGCATACGCTTTGGATTGATTTTTCGTTCCTCTGCCATTTCCGATTTTATAGGTGAGCTGAACTTCAAATTACTCCAATTTTTTAAGAGAAACTCGTACACCTCATAGTCTTTTGGCTCTGCACCAAAAGTAATTTTGCACACTTCGTATTGACCATCATCATATCGCTCATATACCCCAATCCAGAATGGAGCTTCAAACATAATGGTTAAGCTGGATTTTATAGACATACTATTATTCCTTTTTGAATTGGCTTTCAAATTCATTAAGCCACTCCAGAAGTGAATTATATAAATGCCTTTGTTGCTCAAAAATTGTTCTTCCAACAAGTGGGATATCCGCATATTCGGAAGCATACCTTTCATTGGATTGAGCCGAAGTCTGTATAGTTGCTCTCAACTCAGAAATCAATACAAGAGCTTCTTCTTTACTAACTTTATTCAGATTAGAAATTACAACATTAAAATCGAATAATAAAGGAACAGATTGTGATACATACGAAGTCATCAGCTCATCAAAATATCGCTTTCCACTATCCGTAATAGAGTAGACTGCTTTATCTGCAAATCTATCGCCCTTTACAATATCGCTTTGCAAATACCCCTTTTCACTAAGCTGAATAACTTTTCGATATATAGAGGGTACGCTTATTTTAGTCCACCGTGACAAATGATGATATTCCACATCTTTTTGTATTTCATAAGCACTTTGCGGTTTTTCTAACACAATCCCAAGTATTACCAAATCTATAGATGACATAATAGCACCTCCTATTTACTATCAATAATAGTACTATTATTGATAGTAAAAGTCAAGAGGGCAAGCAAAATACTTATGAAAAAAGCCGATAAACTATGACTACTCACAAGTTCATCGGCTCTGCATCTGTGTGTCTGGCTCTTTGATGACGGTTATATGTAGTTCCTTTGCATTTATCAAAGTTTCCTGTTTGCATTTCGGGCAGTATAGGGGAAAGTTTTTTAGTTCAGTATCTCCTCGTATCTGTAACCTTGTTTTACTACCACAAACAGGACATAATATCCATTCTGCTGTTTTTATCATATTTTCACCATTTGCTTCAATTATTTCTTTTTCTAATCGGATGCCTTATGACGGTTTTCCACTTTTCAGGGGCAACTTTTCGTGCGTCAGACATATAAATTTCGTGATGCAGCCGAGTATCGCTTATATCATTGATATATCCGTTCTCGTTTAGAAACTTATCCATAACAGCAACAGTAGCAGGTTCATTATCAAACGACCCAATGTGCATAATCTGCACACATAAACCTTCTTCGATTGTCAGAAACTCCGCAGAGGAACAATCTAACTTTTTCTTTTTTGTTGCTGTGTCAACCGCCCAATCAAAATCTTTTTTTGTAACAAAATCAGGCAGACGAATAACGGAAATCCAATTAAAGGTATCTTTATTTGCATAATCTATGCTATGGCAACTATTCTGCCACCAAAATCCTTCAAGAGGGGGAACAACATACTCATAAAACCCCTCCATTTTATGCTCAGTCTTATAGCTCATTTTCAATGTATATGCGACTGCGTATAGCACAGCTATTGCTTTCTGATAATCTCCACCATCTTCATTTGGGTTACCTTGTCCCCGTACCGCTATATAATTTGCCGTTGGAACAATCACAATTTCTGGTTTGCTCTTTGGCATATAAAACTCCTTGTATTCTTTCTTAAAATCAAAAGCCATCTATTTAACCTCACTTTCTCAAAAATATATTTATCTCGTTTCTAAATCCCAAAGGCTAAGTTGCTTACCTATATTTTTCTCCTCAAAAGTACGCAAATAGTTAAAAATCTGCTCGTTGTTATGGATTATTCCATACTGTTCGCACTTTTTATGAAACAAGTGCATTAAATTTGTATTGTTCGGACTGGCAATTATATATTGATTTCCGTATAGTTCAATGTATTTTTCCTTTAATCGTGGGTATAAACGGTCTAATTGTTTATAAAAGTATTCTCTGTTCCCTTCACGAAGTGTCAGACCCATTCCAAAACAAATAACGCCATATACCTTTGCTTCAATACACATATCCAAAATGCCAGAGATGTTTTCTTCCGTATCATTGATAAATGGCAAAATTGGAGTCAGCCACACAACAGTAGGTATTCCTGCATCTCGCATCTGTTTCAAAACTTCAAATCGTTCGGCTGTTGTGCTGACATTTGGCTCAATTTTTCTACATACTTCTTCATCATAGGTCGTTAGGGTCATTTGAACGACACACTTTGTTTTTTCGTTTATCTTCTTTAACAGGTCTATATCACGCATAATACGGTTTGACTTGGTTATTACTGTAAAACCGCAACCATATTCATATATTAACGAAAGTGCCTTTCTAACATATCCGATTTCCAATTCTAATGGAATGTAAGGGTCGGTCATAGAGCCTGTCCCTATCATACATTTTTTTTGTTTTCGTTTAAGAGCATTTTCTAAGAGAGGAATAGCATTCTCTTTAATTTCAATATCCTCAAAATCGTGTTCCATATGGTAACAGTTACTTCTGGAGTCACAGTAGATGCACCCGTGAGAGCAACCACGATATAAATTCATTCCATTTTTTGCTGATAAGATACCTTTTGCAGTCACATAGTGCATATTATTGTTCCTTTCCAATTCGCTATTTAGCAGTACAATTTTTCCTGTGTGCTTTTAGTTTTTTCATAGCCCAGTCATAATGACTTGCTGTAACACTAATAAAATATGACCCCAAAGTACTTCCGCCAACCCATTTATATACGCCTTTAGAAAACAGTTCTTCATTTGAAAAGTGTTCCATTAGCTGCATAACTTCTGTGTGTGATTTTTGAAGCATACTTTTTGCTTCTTCCAAAGTTGTTTTTTGATGTTTATTCCAAAACTCAAAATTCATTTCACCATAGGTTTTCCAATTATATGGTGCAGGAATAAAGGTAGTATTATTACCCCCTCTATTTGATTGCACCCAATTAAGTAATAACTGATGCCATTCATAAAGATGAATTAAAATATCTCGTAAATTTTTATCTCTTTTCCAATGCGCTTCTTTTTTCTTTACATCGCTGGAAAAATCAAAAGGTGTCGATAATTCGTTCTCTGTTAATCCTGAAATCAAGGTATTCATTTTTTCATAGTTTGCTGTTGCTGCGTTTATTAAATCTGTTTTTGATGTTGGTCTACCCATAATCTTTTCTTTCCTCCAAATAACAATAATCTATCATAAGAGTATCACAATAATGTTGACACCTTGTGTCAAGGTTTATTTTTTTCATATATTTTTCTTGCCTGTTCAGCTAAGACTTCTTTTAAGCACAATGGTTCGATAATATCAACTTGTGTTCCGAAAGTTAACAAGTACCCAATCAGCCAAGCATCTTCGGGCATTTCAGTCGAAACAATTAAATCTCCATTTGTTTGTATTTCGACTTGTGTTATATCAAACTCATCATAAACTCTGTAAGCAACTTTCTTTGGAAATCTTAATACAATTTTTTTATAGACTGGCTTTGAAGCTATCTCTAATTCAGGAAACTCCTTATTAGAAAAACCTTCAGATAGAACTTCTATATTCATAATTCGAGTCAACTTGAAAATCCTATAATCTTGTTTCAGCGTACAATACGCTTTCAAATACCACGACATAGACTTATACAGAAGTTTTAGCGGTTGTATAATTCTTTCCGTAATTTCCTCATAAGAGCTTGCATAAGCAATTTTTACGCATTTTTGATGGATAACAGCAGATTTTAATTGCTCAAATTTTTTGTTATCACTATGCGGCGTACCCCATCTTGAAAAATCAATTTCAAGCCAATTGTCTGTATTGAGATTAAATATTGCAGAGAGTTTTCTTATTATTTCATCATTGTTTTGAGCAATACTTAGGCTTTGCATTGCTAAAAGAATTTCTTGTTTTTCTTCATCGGATAGTACAGCTTTATCTAAAACAAACCCCTTCATCAAGTAAATGCCGCCATTTCTACCAGTTTCCGCATATATGGGGATACCTGCTCCACTTAATGTATCTATATCTCGATATATTGTTCTAACAGATACTTCAAAATGTTCTGCTAATTCAGGAGCAGTCGCTCGTCCTTTATCAAGCAAATAGTAAACAATTCTAAACAGTCTGCTTTCCTGCATTTAATCGTCCTCCGTTACAGATAAAATAGCACATAAAACCTGACATCTTATGTCAAGTTTTATTATAATATCTGGGATAACTAATTTCAATAACGACCATCTTGTATAAGAATGATAATCATCCCCTTTAGCAAAATCATAAGGCTTAAGTTCGTCCGAAATAAAACTATTAACCGTACATACCAAGTGACCATCGTCAACGCTTTTTGCTTCACGGATTTTCTTTATATTCGGTGTGCATTCAACTACCACCATTTTACCTCTTTTGTCTGCAATCAAAATATTATAATTTGATGCAATAGGTAACTGCATTAAAAGATTAAGTGCCTGCTCTGTGGTATTTGCTTTTTCAAGCAAATACCTAACCGTAAAACAAGAGTTAAAACCTGCTTTAATTTTTCCAAGTTCAGTCAGAACAAAAGTCATAGCAACAGCTAAACCGTGTTCGTTCAAACCTTCTTCACCATTGATAAAAGAAGAAGTTGTTAAATTAAATCTATTCCCGTTTTCTGGAGCATAAATTTCGCTGCTACTACCATTTTTCAAATATGGTGGCAAATCATTATTTCTGCCATATATTACTCTATTGTCTTTAGAATATGCAAATGCCGTACATCCTCTAATTTCAACAGGAACATTTTCATCCAAGTTATACATACAGCACCCCATACACAGCATCCAAGAAACAAATTCAATGTAATCTACACCTATTGTTTCACTTAAACCTCGGATTTCCTCACATACCTCTGGAAAGAATTTATTTAATATTTTTTCGCTTTCCTTACCGTGTTTCATCTGAAACTCATCTAAATGCAGCGGAAAGGTTATGCCGCCTTTTTTGAATATATTTCCTCTCTTAACCCCCATCTGATAGTGATTACCTTTTAGTCTTAAATGATACATTTTTTAACTCTCCTTTGTCTTTTTTATTGCAATCCAAACTTCAGAATGCCCTTTGGTTGGTCGCCCTTCGGAAATAGGATATATCTCGATGTCTGGAAGTCCAGCGTATTCATATCCAGAAAACGGAAGAAACTCTGTTAAGAAGCGATGAAATACACTTTGTACATCTTCTTTGAATAAACCATCGTTCTCAAATACTACCCACATAGCTTCTGGAATAACAAACTCTGTTATGTCATCAAATATAGGAACATTCATCTGCCATATCGGAACAGGGCGGCTGCCGTAATAACCCTCGTGCGTATCGGATATATCAAAATAGTATTTCAGCGTGTTCCTGCGACCTTTCGGGTCGAACACCGCAATGCCTTTACCCATAAGCCCAGATTGAAGTCATCGCCTGTTTTGGGCGTATCCCTGAACTCGTTGTGCATCTCCACAATGGTTAAAGTAGAAATATACAGGGTCGGAAGCTCCAGAAGCCATTGTCTGCTTACCAACGCAGCCCCAGATAAGCATTTCTCCGCAATCGAGATTGACATTTTTCTGTGCCGATACTGTTACGGGAGAAGTAATCATCTTATCGCTCGTAAAAGTATATTGGTTGCCGCTTCTTTTTACGGAAATACCGCTTGCAGAAAACTTAATATCAGACAATGTGTTGTTGGTGTCCTCAAGCGTCAGGCTGTATTTCTGCGTATCGGGATTATATTTCATAGTGTAGGTGTCCGCACTGTTCTGGCTTCTTGCTGCAAAGCTCGGAATGGTATAGTGTTTTGACATCTGCGACAAAATCCAATCGTAGCATTTCTCGGCGGGTCTGCCTTTTAGAGAATAGTAGTAAGTTTCCGCATCAATCCCGTTTGCACTCTGGCGGTTTGAGGGACTTGTGCGGAGCTGCTGCTGATATTCCCAGATAATTGTCTGGGTCGCAAAAGCGTAATCGTCTGCATTTGTGCCTGCAACGGGAGAGGACTTACCCTCGTGCCAGCCGTACATCAAAGCCATCATAATACCGAACTGAGCGTCAGTCGGCAGATTTTGAAAATACGAGCTGTTCTTTCCGCTTTTGGACACATAGGAATTGCCCGTGTTGAAATCAACGCCAGACTCCACGCAGTAAACCTGATGTGTTCCGCTATTATCTGTCATCAGATATTTTCGCTTGGCATTACCTGCGTTAATGCTTTGCACGGTAATGTTGCCTTTACTGTCATAAACGATAAAGGAATAGGTCGCTTTGCTTCGGTAATACTCGCCGTCAGAGCCGACATAGTAATCGCCAAAGGAAGATGTGCAGCTTTTACCTTCCTCGCTCGTCCACGCAAAGGCGGACATCGGCAGAGCTGTTATCATCATCAGCAAGCAGAGAGCCGCCGACAGGATACGCCTGCCTTTCTTTGTAAACTTAGTTTTCATAGGCTGTTAAACCGTCCTTTCTTGATTTTGGGCATAAAAAATCCCTCTGTCTTTGAACAGAGGGAAAAGCCTGATAGCTGCTCACGCAAAGAGGAAATAAATCGAGTAGCTGCCGTTTCCTCTTGCTTCGCAATAAATATTAAAAGCTATGATTTCATCAATTCCGTATGCGCCGAGATTTTCGACAGTATGGAATGTGATATAGCGTTCAAGGCTCTGCTTTAGTGCTTCGCCCTGATTGTTCTGTGATGCCGTTACAGGTTTCCACCAAGTAGAATTGCTCGGAGTGAGTGAGCTGTCTAAGGCAAACATCAAAAGATTTATCGTCTATGATGTTCTGCATTACGGTGGAGAGCGTTATGGGTATATCGTCAGGTCTGTTGTAGCCGAGTGCCATTGTGAGATTTGCCTGTGCATCGGCATCAATGAGCAGGACTTTCTTTTCCTGCTGTACCAGACCCACGCCCAGATTGACCGCCGTGGTCGTTTTACCGACACCGCCTTTCTGATTGGTCAGGGCAATCACTTTGCAATTTGACATTTGTGCGTCCTCCTTTCGCATAAATTTAGCCGCTTTGTCAAGGCGGCTATGTAAAAAAGAGTGAGAGAACGCAAAAAAAGCCGCTCACTCTTATGGGAATAAGAATAAGCGGCTATGTGTGATATGCCTTAGATATGTTTGATTTTGTACTTTATGCTAATAATAGCTTTTTATTGAAATTCAATTTCTTCGTTGACCTTTTCGTGTATATCGATTCTAGTCTTGATATCAATGGTATTGACAAGCCATCCACTTAAGTTGCAATTTTTAATGAACTCATCTATTCGATTAACACCATTAATCTCTTTCAAGGTAACAACAACACCAAAACGAATTCCAACACCGTCTTTAGGGTCTAGTCTATTATTTGTTTTAATTTCCATACCCCAATTCTTGTTTTTATAAGATTTCTTCGATTTGTTAGTACCTGTAGGAACTTCTGAAACATATTTAACATTGTCCCACTTTCTAAATCTCTCTCTTGCTTCACCTTCTAATAAATAGCTCTTTTCAGTATTTAACGCATCATCTTGGTTTTGTTTATCATTATTAATTTCATTCAATTTACCATTATCTTTAATTCTGCCAAAATGAAGGTTCAACTCAGTATTTGTATAATCTACGCCTTGGGTTCTATCGCATATTGGAAAATAACACATAGTAGCTCTTGCAACATAAGGATATTTATCATCTTTAAGAGGAACAGGAAAACTATAATTATATGTATTCCATTTCTCACTTACATCTGACACCAAAAATTTAATTTCGTCATCTTGAGTTTGAACAATATCCTCTATTCTAATAGGAACTACACCATGTCCATAAAGAGCAACTTCTTCAGGGGTTGGACTTTCATTCCAGCTGCGTGCAGCGTCAATTATCAAGGCTTTTGCGACTTCTCTGCTTAATCCCAAAACATCAATTAAATAGGATAATTTACGAGCTATCCAAGGAGCCGCAAATGAAGTACCAGCAACATAAGCTGCTCCAAGCGGTTCACATACTTGGATATACTGTTCTTCGCTTCCCCCATAATAACTAACATCTGGTTTAGCAAAGAATGAGAGTGCAAGTCCCTTCCTTGCATATTTAGTTGAAAGCCCGCTCTTGGTAACTGCATTGACTACCATACTGTTTATTGAATCTGCGGGTGAGCCAATTTTCACGACATTTTCATTTGGCTTGTTTGTTCCCGCTACAACAAAGATTACATCATTCTCATATTGAATTTGGTCTAATGCAGCAGCTTCGGCTGAGATAAAATTGTCATTAATTTCTTGATTGCTACCGAGTGAAATGTTCCAGACTTTTATATCCCTATTACTGGCAATAATACTTTTAATTTGTTTTACAATAGTAAAGGATGAAAACCGAGAGCCTACTGCGACTCCAAAATGACGAACTTTAAATCTTCCGCAACCATCATTCAACCACGGATTCAATCTGGCGCCATCCACAATAATTGATGAAACAGCAGTACCGTGTTGATAATCACTTGGATTCTTTGGAATACTATTATCTACCATGTCATGATAGTCTACCCACTCACTAAAATATACATTCTTATCAAATAAAGTATCAATAACACCGATTGTTGGTTCAATACTCGGAGATGGAATAGTAATCATGCTTTGATGATACTCTTGAATAAAATCTTCTGGCGACAATTCAGCCAAATCGACAGTTGCCATAGAAACTAGGTAAGGAGCTTTTTCGAACAACAGTTTCAATTGATTTTCATCCAAAAATACAGTTTGGTTATCCAAAATCCTACTTGATAAAATATCAATTCCTATATTTTTAAACAAACTTTTAGTATCCATGCCAGTATCAAATAAAGTAATGATACTTTGCTTTATTTGAGGAGTAGCCATCTCTACCTCAAAATCATCAATATAGGAAACATCTGCAATCACTTGCTTGAAAGTTGTTTTTGGCAATCCGAATTTCTCAAATTTTATTTTATTGAAAAATAGTTCATCATTTTTAAATATGGTCTGTGTTATACCATCTTTAAATTTGGCTTTCATCACATCGCAAGATTTTGATAGGAGATTAATACTGGTATCCAAATCTGATATATCCACAAAATATGTTATAATATGCTTATTTTTTTCAGCATTAAACTTCGCTCCAACAATTGCAAAATTAGAGTCTTTTCCTTTTAACAGTCCTGCTATACGATTGCTTTTTGCAACTATTTTATTATAATAAACACTAATCAAAACGCCTTTAAAAGGTTTTTTTTCGTGTTCCCAAAAACTTTTTATTTGGTGCAATTTATCTATCAATCTAATCAATTGTTCTATGGTAACTAATTTTTTACTATTCATAGATATGCCATTTCGACTTCCTTGTTTGGAAGCTTGAACAAATCGTTTTCCTTTTAGCTCAAGAACATTATTCATTTAATTAATCCTCCTTGCTCAATTTTCTTGATACAGCACTTTTAGATTCTCCAGTAAGTTTTTCTATTTCCCTTACTGTAAACCCCATATCATATAATTGACTAATATCAGTCTTATTTAAATTTCCAATCAAGCTATTGTATAGCCTTTTCAAATAGTCATGTTCGTAATTTACATCACTAAACGCTAAGGATGTCTTAATAATATTTTTTAATTCGCCTGGATATGGAAGGTGAGGAGCCAGATTTAATATTTTTCTAAACAATCGAGTGTCTTTTGCAACACCCTTAAAATTTTTTATATAAGAGGAAAAATAAAACTCACCTACTTCAATTAAATCCTCTTTGCTATAACGGTCAAAATTTATTATTGCATCAAATCTCCTTGTAAGAGCCTTATCAAATTTTGAAAAAAGATTTGTTGTTGCAATAATCACAATCTCTTTATTTAAATCAGTTAATCTATCGAGTTCCCTCAAAATTGTAGAGGTTACTCTTCCCATTTCACGCACATCATTGGAGCTTACTCTATCCAAAGCAATTACATCTATTTCATCGAACAAAATAACTACTTTGTTTGAATTGGGAATTGAGTTTATTTCATTAAATACACTTGTTATGTTCTTATTTGTTTGACCAAGTTTACTATCAATTAAATTGTCAAAATCAACATAAAACAATGTCCTATCTAACAACCGTGTAACTTGCTTGGCAGCCTCAGTTTTTCCGCTACCGGGAGAACCTTCAAACAAAAATTTATTAATACCTATATTATGGTTTATTGCATTTATGATACCTTTTATATCCTCAGTAATTGCTATAGGAAGGTTCAAGGGCTCCATGCCTCTTATATCTATCTGTTTTAGGAATTCACTTTCAAAATCGCTACTTTGAGGTGTGTATAAATTAGACTCTGCAATTAAACTCATTATATATTCAGCAAGCTGTTCATCTCCTATACTGTCAAAATATCTGGCAATAATTAACGCTTCGTTTCTGAAAGCATTTTCATTTTTCTCAACATGGTATTTTATTAAATTCAAAACATTTTGTTTTTTCATGCTAGCATACCTCCATATATATTTTATATTATAACACAATGTGGGACAAAAGTCTATATATTTGGGACAAAATTTTTATTTTATAAATTTGTGTTGCCTCTTAAAATCATTTGGTTATGTAAAAAATCTCGTTCGTTGAAAATTAAATGAACGAGATTGGAAATGTTTAGATTTATATATTGCCATCGCTGCCTGTACGCAATTTTCGTATTTGCTCATTAAACCTCTGGTGCTTGACAGACTTCACGGCAATTCCTATGAAATATCTGCTTACAAGGAAATCCAATAGATACTCTTTGGGGATTTGATAACGCTGTTTGATATAAAAGCATTTCAGCTCTTTTTTACCGCACCAGCGACTAACCGAGTTTTTGTTGTAGCCCGTAAACCGAGCTACCTGCTCAACCGACATAACATCTGGGTTGTTTTTTAGCAGTCGTTCATAATACTGCCGCATACGAATTAAATCCTCGTGTGTGAACACTTCATCAAAGGACGGAGCTTTTTTATCTCCGCCTTTTCCTTTGTAAAAGCCGTCTGGGGCTTTGAATAGCTCTGGGTAATCATCTCTGTCTTTCAAATACTGAATAACATCAACCGTCTTGATTTTGAAGCGGCGTGTTTTTTTGCCGCTATCTATGTTCGGCACAAGACCGCTTTCCAATAAAAACAAGCAGGTCTTTTTGCTGATATGACAGATACGATACATCTGGTCTTTGGTTATGTATTCGGGGTATTGCTGCAAAATCTCGTTGCAATATTTTTCTGTAATCATCACTTACACCTCTTTGCGCTTTTTGGTCAACAGCAGAAGAAAGGTGTAAAAGTTCTCTCCAACAGTATTTTGAGAGTGCCTGAAAAGTAGGTGGGAAAAGGGGTTTTGTTCTCTCCTGAGTTCTCTCCGTTCTCTCCAAGTTCTCTCTTTTTTGCTTTTTTTGAGCCATTTTTTGCTTCTTAACTGTGGGTTCGAATTTTCCTTGCAGTTTCAGGACTTACGAGCCATAATCCCTTGAATTTACTGTACTTTTCATCATTTTTAACTTCTTATATAAGGCATCAAAAACGGTGATTTGCCGCTAAAGTGTGTTGGGAGTAAAACACTCGAAATGCGTTAGCCCTTACGGGCTCGTGGGTTCGAATCCCACCGTCTCCGCCAAAAAAAAGTCCAGTAAACAAACGGGTTTTCTGGACTTTTCTTTTTTGATATTTGAAGTGCACTCCACAAAGTACTCCATATAGTTAGTAATCAAAAATACCGTTATCAATAAAAAGTGCAGCTCTGCCTTTTCCTTTGCAGAAAAATCTCCTCATATAAATCAATGTTTTTAGTTTTGCGGTTTTCTTTATTGGTTGATAACGAAATTCTTGTCAAGTCACCTAAATTTCATACTCATCTTCATAATTGTTCATAGAATATGAATTATCATTCGGACTGTCTACATATGCAAAGCTCCTGTCTCCCGACATTATTGTCTGAACCGTGAGTTCCTTTACACTGCCGTCTGCCATAACCACACATAATATGGGATACACAAAAGGCTCATCAGTGCAATAACAGTCACAGAGCATATCCGTAAATGCAAATACTCCTTCAAATACCCCACCCTCCGGTATGCTCACCGGCAAGCGCAGCTTGGACGGTTTTTCGATTTTTATACCATTACAATACTCCCACGGAGTTTTTGTAAATATTTCATAAGGATATACACAATCTTTTATATCATTTTTCTTGCTTCCCGGTCTTCTCATGTATACATCCTGAATCAAAATATGCCGTCCTCCCGTATTCATAACTCTTAGATTCAGGCAGCAATGAACGACCCCGAGGTCGTCCTTATCCTTTATGTACGCAAAATTATTTAGCTCATCAAATGTCGAAAACTTCCCATGCTTTCTGTTCGCAAAAAACTGCGCCGTCTCTATTGCAAGCGACATCACTCCTGTCACACATCCGATAATTGCGATAATCATTGTATAATCCATATCATTCCCCTTACATTGATAAATCACGGTACAATAACATCCACGGCTTTAGATATTATCTCCATGCAAACACGGCCGGCATTTGTTATTTCTCCATCTATGCATAATTTCATACTGCCGTTAAGAGGTGTAACGACAACTTGTCGGCACTTTCTGTAGCACATAAAGTCGCCCACATTTGAAAGTTCCATATGGGTTCCTTTCGCATAATAAGGCAGTTTTTTTATAAATTCATGACGCGTTATATCATATATTATGTTTATGTCCATAAATCCGTCATCAACAGATGCTTTGGGAACACCCTTAAATCCTCCGCCGCAAAAACTGCCGTTAGCAATTGCAGTCAAAAGAAGCGGGCCCTCATGTACAGTTTCTCCATCTACATCAATTTTAAGATCTGCGCCTTTCTTCTTTATCAATATCCCTACAACTGCGGCAACATAAGCCAAAGAGCCTTTAAGTACAGGATAGGTTTTAAGCCTCGCTGTCAAATCAACCACATTGCAATCAAAACCTATGTTAAACATATTGATACAGTATCCCGATTTTTCTTCCCCATCAATTACTCCGGAATATTTTATAACATCACATTTTACAGTTTCACCAAGAATCTGTTCCTTGACATTTTTGAACCTGTCTTTATCCGGAAAGTTCCTTACAAAATCGTTACCTGTCCCCATGGGGATTACACCTACAGAAGCAGATTCAAATCCCATTATACCGTTTAAAACTTCATTTAAAGTTCCGTCTCCGCCGCAGGCAATTAGCCTTACCTTTTCCCCTGCTCTTTTAGCCTCAGCTGCTGCAAGCCTTGAAAACACTTCTGCATCGCCTATCGACTTTGTAATATATATGCCTGCATCCAAACCTGTTTCCTTTGAAGCTTCCAAAACAACATTCTTTATTTTGTCAAACCCTTTTCCTTTACCGGCTTTGGGGTTAAGTAAAAAAACAGTCTTCATCAAATTCCTCTTATTAAAACAAATTATAATATGTACATTTTACATTGATTCCGTTCATAGTGCAACACTTTTGCAACATAAACGATTTCCTCCGCTACCCTCGTAAAACAGTCGCTTAACAGGTATTGAATACTTTTTGTTTTAACTTTTAATTTTTCAAATTCTGGGTTATAATATTGTATAATAATTTTATAACAGCAACAATCAAAGGAGATTTGTATGGATACAAGAGTAAAAGAATTATCAAAACTTCTAACTTCATATTCCTGTGACCTAAAAAAAGGCGAAAAAGTTCTTATAGACTACGAAGGCGAATGCTGCCGTCCCCTTGTAAGACAACTTATCAAGGATGCTTATGCACTTGGTGCAAAGCCTTATGTAAATCACCGGGACAGCTCGATTCTAAGAGAAATACTTTTAAACGCAGATGAAGAACAAATTGAGTTCCTAAATGATTACCAGCTCTACCAGATGAAAGGAATGGACGCATATATCGCAGTAAGGGCCGGTGAAAACACCTCGGAGCTTTCCGATGTGCCCTCTGACAAACTGAATATGTACTACAAGCTGACAAGTCCTACACTTGACTACAGAGTAAACAGGACTAAATGGGTTGTACTCAGATACCCAAATGCTTCCATGGCTCAACTTGCAAATAAATCTCAGGAAGCCTTTGAAGATTTCTATTTTGATGTCTGTACGCTGGACTACAAAAAAATGAGCGAGGCCATGAACCCGCTTGTAGATCTTATGAACAGAACCGACAAAGTAAGAATTAAAGGTCCCGGTACTGACCTTGAATTTTCCATCAAAGATATTCCGGCTGTAAAATGCGACGGTCTCAGAAATATTCCTGACGGAGAAGTTTATACAGCTCCCGTAAAGGACTCCATGAACGGGACAATAAGCTACAATACTTTCTCAGAGGAACAGGGCTTTACTTACGAGAATATCAAATTTGAAATTAAGGACGGAAAAATTGTCAATGCCACAGCCAACGATACAGAAAGGATAAACGCATTGCTTGATACCGACGAAGGCGCCCGCTATTTCGGAGAATTCGCAATAGGCGTAAACCCTTATGTTCTACACCCTATGAAAGACACTCTTTTTGATGAAAAGATATGCGGAAGTTTCCATCTGACACCGGGAAAATGTTACGAAGATGCATATAACGGCAACCACTCGGCTATACACTGGGATCTTGTCATGATTCAAAGAGAAGAATACGGCGGCGGAGAAATCTACTTTGACGATGTTCTAATCAGAAAAGACGGAATCTTTGTAATAGACGAATTAAAGGGTCTTAATCCCGAAAATCTCAAATAGCAGCAAACAAGATTTATAAGGAGCATGATTATGAAAAAAAAGACAATAGCAGTGCTGTTTGGAGGCTGCTCCAGCGAATACGGAATTTCCCTGAATTCAGGCTATGCCGTTTTGAGCAATATAAACAGAGACAAATATAATATAGTGGCCGTCGGAATTACAAAGGACGGCAGATGGTTTCGATACAACGGAGATACAGAAAACATAAAAAACGACACATGGCATGAGGATACTAACAACTGCATACCTGCTTATATAGTACCGGATACTTCTGTACATGGCATGTTGGAGCTTAAGAGCGAGGGAGTTTCTTTAACTTATCTTGATGGTGTTTTCCCTGTACTTCATGGCAAAAACGGCGAAGACGGAACAGTTCAAGGTCTGATAGAAATGGCAGGCATCCCGGTCATGGGCTGCGGAACATTATCTTCTGCATTATGTATGGACAAATATCGTGCTCATGTAGTTGCTGAGGCTGCCGGTGTTTCTGTTCCCAAGGCATGCAGCATTATAGGAAAACTTCCGGATGAAGATTTGCACAATGCAGTTTCATCCCTCACTTATCCGCTGTTTGTAAAACCGGTTAACGCAGGTTCATCTTATGGCATCAGTGTCATTGAAACCCCTGACAAACTTGTTGAGGCAGTTGACCTTGCCCTTGAATATGATGATGAAGTAATAATAGAAGAAAAGATTAACGGTTTTGAAGTAGGATGTTCAGTCATAGGCGACGGCAAAGGAAACGAAATTGTAGGCAGAGTTGATGAAATCGAATTATTTAACGGCTGCTTCTTTGACTACACCATGAAGTACACAGGTGTTGATTCTAAGATACACAGTCCCGGTCGTCTTGACGCTGAAACGGAGAAGAGAATCAACGAGACCGGAAAGGTTCTTTTCAGAGCATTGGGGTGTAAGGGTTTTGCCAGAATAGACATGTTCCTTACCCCTGAGAAAGAAATAGTTTTCAGTGAAGTAAATACAATTCCGGGCTTCACTTCCGTGAGCCGTTTCCCTAAGATGATGGCAGGTGTAGGACTGGAATACAAAGATGTCATAGACAAAATAATAGAATATTCTTTTAAATAGTCTTTTAAAAGTGCCGGCATTTTCCGGCACTTTTTTCAATAATATCTAAAATAACAAAAGTCCGAAAAGCTGAGTCATAAAGCTTTTCGGACTTTTTCTTTATACATCCGTTTTATTTTCTTTTTTCTTTAATCTAACATCAGGTTCCTGTGGCAGTTTGAACAGAGGTACAAATCTGTCAAGTCCTGTAAATGTAAGTATCAGAAGTGAGAACACAGCGATATAAGCCATGAAGTTGTATTTCAGGAAGTCGATCTGAGTAAGCTCAATAAGCGGATATACTCCTACCGCTATTCCTATATAGTAAGCAAGATATACATGCCAAGGTATCAACTGTGAACCAAATACACCCATAGCATCTCCGAAAGTAGCATTTCTGAGGTGGAGCTTGTACATATCTTCTTCACTTCCCTCAACATTATCGTCAAGTATATCCTTGATAACAGGTCCGATGGTTACAATCTGTGCCATCTCATCCGATAATGTAGCATTTCCCACTAAGGAAAGTATCGCATTCCATGTCATAAGATGTCTTACTTTCTTTGAGCATTTTACAACCAATCTTGCAAGAGGCTCGAAAGCGTTCATCTTTTGCATTACTCCTCCGAACGCAGCTACCCACATCATCATTACCACTACCCATTCACCGGCACCTGCAAAGCCTGCCATGCACTGGTCAAGGAATTCATTTATTGTTCCTGTAGTTCCTGCAAACTGACCTAAAACATATGCAGAAACAAGTCCTGTTCCTATGCATACAAAAGTATTCAGACCAATTATAGCAAGGACTATTACAAGAACAAGCGGAACTACCATATAAAGTTCAATTCCGCTTGCTATCTGCTGAAGAAGCGGAATTGCATCAGGTCTTTCTACTTCCAGTACTTCCCATACATTCTCAGGAATCTGAGATACTACGGCAGCACCATCTACAGATTCAGACGGCAGCCCCATAACTACACCGGCAACATAGAAAGCAATTGAAGCAAGTACGAGACAGCTTACTGACCATACACCCTGATGTCTGATTCTGTCAACTACCTGTACGCCCTGAATACCTGAAGAAACAATCGTAGTGTCGGAAATAAGTCCTATATTGTCTCCGAAACATGCACCACCTGCGATAGCACATACTGTGAGATAAGGGTTTCCGTCAACAATATGGCTGAGCCACATAAATATAGGCGCACATGCTGCAAAAGTTCCCCATGAAGTACCTGTCGCTACAGAAAGAATTCCTGTGCAGACAATACCTACTACTGCAACAGTTTTCGCAGTAACGCCAAGAGAAAGGGCAATATTAACTACAGAAGCACCTACTCCGGAGCTCATAAACATACTTGCCATCGCATAGGCAAACATAAGTATGAAGAGCGCAATAAGTATATTGCTGACGCTTTTCATCGCAGCATCCAGTGAATCCTGGAATTTGATTTTTTCAGTAACCCCTGCGATTATAAAAGCATAAATTGCCGCAATAGGAGCTGCTATAAGAGCATCATATTCAGCAATCATAAGACCTGCAAGAAGAAATACAGGCGAAAATTTTAAAAAGCCTTTTATAAAGTTCATTATGTCCTCCTGATTTTTTAGTGTTAAGACTCCGTATATTTTTATAAGCAATAACTGTGCCAATTCGTTAAATTTGGCACAATTGCTTAATCATCTCAACATCAGGAGATAGTTTTATGTCATTTTGATTCAAAAATGATTAAAATTCGACATTTTTCGACCCGAAATCGAATCACTTTAATCCCCAATCTATCGGTTCTTGACCTGTAAGTTCTAAGAACCTATTGGTTTTACTGAAATATCCTCCCCCGAAAAAGCCTTTCCATGCCGCAAGCGGACTTGGATGAGCCCCTGTTATTATCATGTGGTTTTTATTGTCAATCAATGCTTGCTTTGATTTCGCATTAGCGCCCCACAATATAAACACCATAGGCTTTTCTCTGCGATTCAAAAGTTTGACAATCTTATCGGTAAATATCTCCCAACCTTTGCCCTTATGAGAATTAGCCTCTCCCTTTCTGACAGTAAGAACTGTATTTAAAAGCAGAACACCCTGTTTTGCCCAATCAACCAAATATCCGTGTTCAGGAGGCTTTATCCCCAAATCGGACTCAATTTCTTTGTATATATTTATAAGTGATGGCGGAACGGTAACACCTTTGTTTACAGAAAAACAAAGGCCGTGTGCCTGGCCCGGTTCATGATAAGGATCCTGACCCAATATTACAACTTTTGTATTTTCATAAGATGAATATCTTAAAGCATTAAAAAGATCTTCCGCCGGAGGATATATGGTTCTTGACCTATATTCATCCTCAAGGAAATTTCTTAAATTTATATAATACTCTTCTTCAAACTCACCTTGTAGCAATTTGTCCCAATCGTTACCTATTTTAACCATGTTTGCTTAAGCTACCTCTCTCCCTTGAATTTTCGACATATTTCGTCATGATTCGACAAACCCTTTATTTTTAGCCTTGTCAGCCGTTTCGATTATATCATATTTATCCTCGATTTTTGTCATTTTGTCGAATAAATTTGCTATAACTTTTGTAACTTTTAGTGTATAATAAAGCCATGAGTGTGGTCTATGTCAGTTCAAAAGCTAATGCTATACTTAAAAAATACCTGTCCGACGCAGGTCATAATGTAATAGAAGTCAAAGAAACGGTCAAAATGGATCCTACCATAGCAACCCATCCCGATATATACATGTGTGCTTTAAGGGATTCCGTCTACCATGGCGAACCGTTCCTGCTTAACCCCCACTATCCGGCTCATGCCATATTCAACGGCTGTTCCACAGGCAAATATTTCATACACAATCTGAAATATACTGCCCCGGGACTTCTAAAGGCCGTCAAAAAAGAAGGTCAGACTGAACTTCATGTCAAACAGGGTTATGCAAAATGCAGCTGTGTAGTAGTTGACGAGGATTCAATCATAACTGCTGACAGAGGCATATGGAAAGTAGCCGTAAATGCCGGTATGAATGTATTGTTGATTGAAAACGGTCAAGTTATATTAGAAGGACAGCCCTACGGTTTTCTTGGGGGAGCTTCCGGAAAAGTAGGAAATTCCATAATTTTCAACGGTGATATAACTCGCCACAGCGATTACGAAGCAATCAGAGACTTTATAGAAGTTCGAGGTCTTGAAATAGTATATTTCAAAGACTATCGTCTTACGGATATCGGTTCTGTAATTGAGGAGAAGTAATGAAAAAACACGCTATAATTCCAATATTCATACCACATAAAGGATGCAAAAATGATTGTGTTTTCTGTAATCAGAGAAAAATTACAGCACATGCCAAACCTCTTCTTCCCGAAGACATTCACAATACAGTATCCGAATATATGTCAACTCTTTCGGATATGAATATGGAGGAAATAGAACTTTCATTTTTCGGCGGTTCATTTACCGGGATACCTTTGGACGAACAGCGGGCTTTTTTATCGGTGGCGAAACGGTATAAAGACGAAGGAGTTATACAAAAAATCCACCTTTCAACAAGACCTGATTATATTGACCATAGAATTCTTGATAATTTAAAAAACTTTGATGTTGATACAATAGAGTTGGGTGTGCAGTCATTTGCAGAGCCTGTGCTTAAGGCTTCAAAACGAGGTCACAATGTGGAATGTGTCTTTGAAAGCAGCCGTATGATTAAAGATTACGGTTTTACATTAGGCATACAACTTATGATAGGTCTTCCCAATGACACATACGAATACGATTTGTTTTCCGCAAAACAAACTGTCTCGATTGCACCTTCCATTGCTCGCCTGTATCCTACAGTGGTTATTCCGGATACCCATCTTTACTCGATGTACCTTGACGGCAGTTATATACCAATGCAGCAGGATGATGCAGTTAAGCGTACCGCTGCGATGTACAGAATCCTTGACGAGGCCGGAATAAACATTATTCGTGTAGGTCTGAAATCAAGTGATATCATAAACGGCAACGATGTGACGGCAGGTACATTTCATCCGGCTTTCAGACAACTGGTAGAGGGAACAATAGCAAGGGAAGATTTGTATTCTCAGCTTAAGAACTACCCCGCTGACGCCTCTGTCTTTTGTATATCACACCCCGGATCATTTAACAATATGATAGGACACAAAGCATCAAATAAGATTTATTTCAAAAATACCTTTCCAAATATGAAAATCACCTACTCATCAAGCGAACATATGAAGAAGGGAATTTATTCAACAAAAATAAAAAAGGAGATTTAATCATGAAAGCAGTTATAACGGTAGTAGGCAAAGACATGGTCGGAATACTAGCCAAGGTTTCCACCGCCTGTGCAGAAAAACAAGCTAATGTATTAGAAGTAACTCAATCAATTCTTGAGGGCTACTTCTGCATGGTAATGGTAATAGATATAAGCAAACTTACTTGTCAGTTAGACGAGCTTGAAACCGCTCTAAAGGCGTCTGTACCGGATATGGTTATCCATGTAATGCATGAAGATATTTTCAATTCCATGCACAGAATTTAATTATAAAACGGAGGCTATAAATGGTTAATTTTAACGACATCATGGAAACAATCACCATGATTCAAGAAGAAAATTTAGATATCAGAACCATAACTATGGGTATCTCACTGTTAGACTGCGCCGACAGCGATATAGATCGCTCCTGTGAAAAGATATATAATAAAATAACAACAAAAGCTGCCAGATTAGTGGAAGTAGGAGAGTCAATAGAAAAAAAATACGGAATTCCGATAGTAAACAAAAGAATCAGCGTAACTCCGATAGCTATGCTAATTGCAGCAAGCGGCGGCGATCCGGTTAAGTATGCAAAAACTCTGGATAAGGCCGCAAAAAAGGTCGGCGTCAATTTCATCGGAGGTTTCAGCGCACTTGTTCAGAAAGGATTCAGTGCAGGAGACAGAGAACTTATAGAAGCAATTCCAAGAGCACTCTCTGAAACAGATTTTGTATGTTCATCAGTAAACATAGGTTCAACCAAGGCCGGCATCAATATGGATGCAGTAAAGCTCATGGGCGAAGCTGTCAAAAAAACTGCTGAACTAACCAAAGACAATCAATGTATAGGCGCTGCAAAGTTAGTTGTATTCTGTAATGCACCGGAAGACAATCCATTCATGGCCGGCGCATTTCATGGTCCGGGAGAACCTGATGTAGTTCTCAATGTAGGAGTTTCAGGTCCCGGCGTAGTTCGCTCCGCTCTTGCCAAACTGCCTGACGATGCTCCCCTTGACGAAGTAGCCGAACTCATCAAAAAAACGGCATTCAAAATTACAAGAATGGGACAATTGGTAGGAACAGAAGCTTCCAAGATGTTAGGTATCCCTTTTGGAATTATAGATCTCTCCCTCGCACCTACTCCTGCCGTGGGAGACTCCGTAGCATATATACTCGAAGAAATCGGACTTGAGCAATGCGGAACTCACGGAACAACTGCCGCTCTTGCCATGCTCAATGATGCCGTTAAAAAAGGCGGTGTTATGGCTTCCTCAAGCGTAGGCGGATTATCGGGAGCTTTCATACCTGTAACCGAGGATGCCGGAATGATTGCGGCAGCCAGAAGCGGGGTGCTTTCAATAGAAAAGTTAGAAGCAATGACCGCCGTATGCTCTGTAGGCCTTGATATGATTATAGTTCCGGGCGAAACCGACTGTTCAACCATATCTGCAATAATCGCAGATGAGGCAGCTATAGGAATGGTTAACTCTAAAACCACTGCTGTAAGAGTAATTCCCGCCATTGGCCTTTCAGAGGGCGATGAGCTTGATTTTGGCGGACTTTTGGGACAAGGTCCTGTAATGAAACTGCGTCCGCAATCGTCATCAAAAATGATTTCAAGAGGCGGAAGAATTCCTGCACCGATGCAGAGTCTCAAGAATTAACATCATACCTTATAGAATTGTGCAGTAACTGTGAAGTTTTGGTGGTTTATCGACAAACACCATTGACAACATCCCCCTGTAAGATTAAATTAGATTATAAAGAATTTTCAAGGGGACGCTAATGGGAAATTTCAGATATCGTATGTTACAATTCATGATAGGAAGAAACGGTTTCGACGCACTCTCAAGAGGATTGCTTTTTTCGGCTATGATACTCATATTCGCCGACATAATAATCCCGGGCAGAATCGTCAGAACCATAGGTATAATTCTTATGGTATACTCTTATTTCAGAGCATTTTCAAGGAATATAGAAAGGCGCAGCACAGAGAATCTATGGTACATATCATATGTGCAGACCCCTTTTCGCTCCTATATGAACCGTGACAGAAAAAATTACAAATACTTCAAATGTCCTGCCTGCGGTCAAGTTCTAAGAGCACCTAAGGGCAGAGGTCGCATAAGAGTAACTTGCAGCAGATGTCATAATGTTTTTGAGAAAAAAATTTAAAAAACATAAAGCAAAAGGTCATCCACCACAGGATGACCTTTTTTGTTCGTTCTAATATTAAAACATTTTACTTGCCCATTCAAAAATCGGTACTAAGGCTATGGGCATGAAGATGGCGGGCGTGAGATTCATTACTTTTATTTTAGTCGCTCCTATAAGATTCAGTGCCAGTCCTATCAATATAAGCGACCCTACACAAGTCATTTCTGCGATAACCGTTTGACTCAGAAATGGCTCTATAAATTGTGCCAGCAGAACTATAATCCCTTGAAACACAAATACAAAAATGCCTGATGCCAATACTCCGACTCCCAGAGAAGCGGCAAAGAACACAGCGCCTATTCCGTCCATGGTTGCCTTGGTAAAGAGCATGGTGTTGTCCCCTGTAAGCCCTGCCTGAAGCGAACCCAAAATTGTCATCGCACCCACACAAAATATCATGCTTGCAGTTACAAAGCCCTCGGTAAATGAAGCTCCGCCATTTTCAGACGGTTCTTTAGCAAAACGCCTTTCTAATTTCTCAACTCCACTGTTCACTCGTCTGTCAATATCGGCTGCAAGACCTATTATAGCTCCCAAAGCCATGGAAATCACGGCAATCAGTGTATTTTGACCCTCAAAAGCTCCGCTTATCCCGATATAAATCGTACAAAGCCCCATACCTGATATTATAAAGTCCGACCAATTTCTGGGAATAATTTTTTTCGCCAAAAGCCCTATACTGCTGCCAACTATTACAGTCAGGGTATTTACTATTACTCCAAGCATTAGTCTTCCTTGCCGCTGAATGTATCGGAAAGATTTTCGCCGCTCTGTTTAGCCTCTGCTCTCAGTTCTTCTATGTTGGCAAAGTGTTCATCAATTTCGGCACAGAAAGCTTTGATTCTGTCAAAATCCAATTCTCCACCTGTATTGACGGTTTCATATACATAATCGCCTATAGCCTCTTTAACATCTTTTATCTTGCCTTTCTCAAGCACGACCTTTCCTTTGGCTTTTCCGTAATCAAAAGTGTCTCCTGCCACTTCCCCAACTTTGTTAGCCATCTGTCCAAGTTTATCCATAAAAGCCATATATAAATTCTCCTTTCGCATATCATAAAAATGCGTTTATATTATATCATGATTATGGTAAAATGAAAACAAATTAAAAGGAGGATTTTACCATGTTATTGAATCACGAGAAAGAAAATTTTCTGCATCTTCCTACGCCAATTGAGTATCTGCCTCAAATTTCAGACGACTTGGGTATAGAACTTTATATCAAAAGAGACGACTTGACTCCCCTTGCGATGGGCGGCAACAAGCTTCGCAAACTGGAGTTTCTGTTAAATGACGCTCTGAATCAAGGTGCAACCCTGCTCTTAACAGTTGGAGGTGTTCAAACAAATCACGGCCGCCTCACATGTGCCGCTGCAAACAAGTATGGTCTTAAAGGTACTATCATTTCCGTAGGAGAGTATCCGGGAGAGCTTTCTGCCAATCTGTTGCTTGACGGAATGATGGGATCGGATGTTTGGATAAAAAACAATGAAGCAGGAAAAACAGAAGACGAACTTTATGCTTCTGCCATAACCAAGGTCACAAAATATTATGAAGATTTAGGTGAAAAAGTTTACTTTATCCCACTTGGAGGTTCAAACGAAATCGGTGCTCTGGGATATTATGAATGTGCAATTGAAATCTACAATCAAATCAAAGAAAGTAACCTAAATAATTGTCGTCTTGTTTCGGCAGTAGGCAGCATGGGTACATACATGGGTCTCTTTGCAGGAATAAAAAACGAAAACTTGCCTATAAATCTCACCGGTATTTGTATATCACCAAAGAGTGATCCGGCCGAAATCGCTCTTAATTACTACGAAAGAATCGCAAAACGCTTCTCCCTCAGTTACAAGGCTTCAAGAAAAGACTTTTTACCGTCTGAGGACAGCTTAGGACTTTTGACCGATTATGATCGAGGTGCATACAATAATCCTTGCGAAGAAGTTCGCAAAGCAATGTACTACATGGCTCAAAAGGAGGCAATTATCCTTGATCCGTGTTACACCGGAAAGGCTTTCGCAGGTCTTCTTGAAATGGTAAGATCCGGCAGAATCAAGAAAGGCGAAAAAGTTATCTTCTTGCATACAGGCGGAGCTCCGGGCATAAATACTCCTCATCACAGAATTGAAATAGAAAAAGAGCGTGATCAATTCATACACACATTATAAGAATAATAAAATTAACCGCAAAACCGGCTTAACAAATATATAAGCCGGTTTTTTATTAGTTTACTTCGTCACATTCCCGATCATTTCACTTTTTTTCCGCTAAAAACTATCGCTTTTTCAGCAAGTATCTCCAACGGGTCTACAAATATGTCGGGCAGACCGCACTGTTTTTTTATTACAGACAACTCCGTACATCCCATTATTGCAGCAGCTACATTTTCCGCTTGAAGATCTGTTAAAATTGCTTTCCAAACTTCAACATCACCCGGAAGTCCTTTTTTAACTTTACCATATATTTGTTCAGTTATCATATTTTGCATTGTCCTTGGCGGCACAAAAGGTTCCATGCCCGAAGCTTCAAGTCTCTTTTGATAAAGGCCTGTTTTTACAGTCCCCTCAGTAGCAAGAACGGCAACCTTTTTTCCCATGCTTTTATACTGAATTGACTTAACAGTTTCATCTATCATATGTACTATTGGGGTTTCAACCTTATCAGACAGCATATCGACAAAAAAATGAGCCGTATTACATGTGACAAAAATTGCCTTGCATCCGGCTCTCTCAAGAAGCCTGATATCATCCAGCATTTTATCCGCCACTTCGTTAACATGCTTCCCAAGTATAGCTTCTGTTCTGTCCGGCATAGAAGCGTCGCTGTATATAAGCATATTGATATGATCTTGATCTTTATATGCCTCCGTTTTTTCTGTAACCATTTTATAAAACAGGCATGAAGCTGCCGGACCCATGCCCCCGAGAACTCCTATTTTAACATTATTTTTTTCATCCATAACTATAACGCTCTTTCGTTCCTTTCTTGTTCAAATCATTAAGTCACAATCTTTTACTGCAACTTCCATACCATTTTACAATGGCTTAAAATCAACGATTTTCAGCGTTCATCAAAATTTATACGAATATTTAATCAGTTTTAAACCGTTTATTGCCTATATTAAGTTTGTAAATATCACATATGAAGAATTTTCAAATACAAAACGAAAAGAGTCAATATATGATATGCACCCACCCTTACCGCTTAAATCGGCAGAAAAAACAGCGACATATCACATACAAACCTTTCACTTTCTTTTAAGCATATTTTTTAAGTTCTTCCCCTTTCAAAGTCCTGTAGGCCACCTTTACAAGGTTTTTTGAAAGATTATACCTAAACTGAATTGATGCGGACATTACATACTTAGCAACATGCTTGCTGCAATATTCAAGAAGAAATTTTCCGCTTCTTCATGTAAAACCTAAACATTGTAACCGCCGGTGATTATAATTCTCTTCATTCTCCGGCGAAAATAAACATCCAAAAAACAAAAAACAAGGTGCGACTTAATCACACCTTGCAAATTTATCATATTTTTTGTCTTTGACCTTGCATATCAAGTAATTCTAACGATTTCTTAACTGAATTGCAAGAATTTCTATTCAGCCTTGTATTTTTTCCAATATGAGCTGTACATATCGTCAACCTCGCTGCCAAGGTTTCTTAAAGTCTCGCACTTTGATAATATTTCCTGAGGCGGGTTTAAAACAGGATTGTCAGTCAAATCATTTATATGAATATTCGGAATTGCATATGTCAAATATTCAAAGTTGATTCTTGCCACCTCCCCATCAAGCATGAAGTTCATCCATGCTTCTGCGGCTTCTTTGTTTTTTGCAGTCTTAGGAATAGCCCAGCAGTCAGTCCATACCTCTGTACCCTCCTCAGGCACTACGAATTCCAAATCTTCGTTTTCTTCCTGAGAATACAAAACCTCTCCCGAGGTTATCACGGCCATGGCAGCCGAATCACCTATCATAATTTCTCTCGCTCTGTCATTGTCAAAACTGTATGCAAGAGGTTTCTGTTCTATAAGGGCATCTGTTATTGCCTTTATCTCGCTTTCATCCGTAGTGTTCATGGGATAGCCAAGTTTCTTTGCAGCAAGCATAAATCCCTCTCTCATGGAGTTTGGCATAACTATCTTGTCATCATACTTCTTGTCCCAGAGAACATCCCATGAAGTTATTTCCTCATCAACCATAGTCTTATTATACATTATTCCGTATGTTCCCCATGTATGCGGAAGTGAATGTTTCATACCGGGGTCAAATTCCTCCATAAACGGCTTTATAACTTCACTTATATTTTCTGCATTCGGAACATTCTCATAATTTATTTCAGCCAAAAGATCTTCCGAAACAAGCTTTTCTATCATATAATCAGAGGCACAGATAACATCATAATCCGCTGTGTTGTTCTTTACCACCGGATACATTTCCTCATTGGTATCAAACAAATCGACAACTACATTATAACCGGTTTCCTCTTCAAATTGGTCTTCCAGTTCAGGATCAAAGTAGTCACCGAAACAATACACATGTAATGTTTTGTCATCTGTTTCAGAGTTTTTACTGCCACATCCCGCAAGCATAGATGTCATAAGAGCAAGCACAAGAATCAACACTGTTACCTTTTTCATACTCTCTTTTCCTCCTTTTTATTGCTTATTATATTAACTACCACAAGGACTATCAATACCGTTACAAATATAACTGTAGAAAGGGCATAAAGGGTAGGTCTTATACCAACCTTTACCTGACTGTATATAAGCGTTGAAATAGTATTGATTCCGACGCCTCTTGTAAAATGTGTTATTACAAAATCATCAACAGACATGGTAAATGAAAGCAAAAATCCCGATAATATGCCCGGCATTATATCAGGCAGCACCACTTTTACAAATGCATATACAGGCGAGGCTCCAAGGTCAAGGGCTGCTTCATAGGTGTGATTTTCAAGCTGCCTGAATTTAGGCATTACAGACAGTATCACATACGGTATGCAAAATGTTATATGAGCAAAGAGAACCGTTCCGTAGTTAAGAGATATTCCAAAAAGCAAAAATGACAGCATTAAAGAAATTCCCGTCACTATATCAGCATTTAAAAGCGGAATGTTGTTAAGTCCCATCAAAACAGCCTTGCTTTTTTCTCTCATGCTGTTAATGCCTATGCATGCCGCAACACCGACTACAGTAGCCACAGCCGCCGCCCAAAAAGCTATGGTAAGAGTGTTTCTCAGTGCGTCCATTATCTGCTCGCTCTGAAACATCTCCTCATACCATTTAAGAGAGAACCCTTTCCATGAATTCATGGATCTTCCGCCGTTAAAGGAAAGCACCATCAATGTTCCTATCGGCATATAAAGAAACAGTAGTATAAGAGCAATGTAAATGCCTTTTAAAGCCTTTTTCATATAAGATTACCCTCCCCGTTTCTGTCAAATTTTTCTATAAGAGCCATGCTTATTACGATAAAAATCATCATGACAAGGGAAAGCCCCGAACCTAAGTTCCAATTTGAGCTCGCCGTAAATTCCTGTTCTATGATATTTCCTATCAAGTTCACTTTTCCGCCACCCAGCATGTTTGATACTGCAAAAGTAGTAAGAGACGGAACAAATACCATGGTTATTCCGCTTACTATACCGGGAATGCTCAGAGGAACTATTATCTTTCTTAAAACCTGCGCATGACTTGCTCCAAGGTCATAAGCAGCCTCTATAACATGCTTGTCTATTTTTATCAGCGCATTATATATAGGAAGAACCATAAACGGCAAATAATCATACACCATACCAAGAACCACAGCATAAGGAGTATTGATTATATTCAACGGATCTATGCCCAAAGCGCCAAGCATCTGGTTTATTATTCCGTTTCTCTCAAGCAAAACCTGCCATGCCATGGTTCTAAGCAAAAAATTCATCCACATAGGCAATATGAATATGAATACCATAAAGCCTTTTTTTCCAAGGCTGCTGTCTTTTAAAATCAAGCCCAGAGGAAAAGCCAATATTAAACATATAACTGTGCTTATCAGCGCCAGCTCAAGAGCCAATACAAGTGCTTCCCAATGTTCGGCGGTTGCTATGGCCGTTATATTATCAAGGGTAAAACTGCCGCTTCTGTCTGTTATTCCATAAAAAGCTATTACGCCCAAAGGTATTATAGTACCACATAACATAAATACAAGAAACGGACCGCTGAAAAGTTTTTTACTCATCCAGAACCAATGCCTCCTCATCTTCAGATTGAGGTTTATTCATTATCTGAATATTTTCAGGTATGACATCTATGGATACATGGCTTCCAACCGGGTAGCTTACGGTGTTCTGCGCAAGCCATTCAAATCCGCCTGCCTCTATACACATTTCATAATGAACTCCTATAAAAACATTTGAGGTGACCACACCATCCATTATGCCTTTCCCCGGCTTTCCTATTATTATATCCTCAGGACGGATCACAACATCCACCGGCTTGTTCCTTCCAAATCCCTCGTCTATGCAAGGAAACACATGTCCGCAGATTTTTACCACTCTGTCTTCAAGCATCATGCCGTCGATTATATTACTGTCGCCTATAAAATCGGCTACAAACGCATTTTCAGGCTCGTTGTAAATCTCCTCAGGAGTCCCCATCTGCTGTATATATCCCTTGTTCATTACCACAACCTTATCTGACATGGTAAGAGCTTCCTCTTGATCATGAGTAACATAAAGGAATGTAATTCCCAGTTCGTTTTTAAGCCTGATAAGTTCATACTGCATCTCTTGTCTTAGTTTTAAATCAAGTGCCCCAAGAGGTTCATCAAGAAGAAGCACCTTAGGCTCATTAACAATAGCTCTTGCAATGGCTATACGCTGCTGCTGGCCTCCCGAAAGAGAATCCACCTTTCTCTTTTCGTATCCACTCAAGTTCACAAGCTTAAGAGCGTACTGTACCTTATCTTTTATATATTCTTTGCTCTTTCCGCTAATCTTAAGACCAAATGCTATATTTTCGGCTATATTCATGTTTGGAAACAGAGCATATTTTTGAAATACTGTATTTATATGGCGCTTGTTAGGTGCAAGATTTGTTATATCTTCTCCCTTGAACATGACACGGCCTGTATCGGGTGTTTCAAATCCTCCCAAAATCCTCAGAGTCGTTGTCTTGCCACAGCCGGACGGTCCAAGCAATGTTATAAATTCATTTTCCTTAATACTGAGGTTAAACTCGTCAAGCACCGTTTCCCCATCAAATGATTTTGAAATATCTATAAGTTCTATAAGTGCCATTGATATGTTAGAAACTCGGCGGTGTAGTTACCCACAGAATTTCTGCTCCTTTCTTCGATGTTATATAATGTTTTCTGTCAGGAGTATAATAGAACGCCTCTCCCGCCTTTGCCGAGTGCTTTACATCGCCTATGACGATGGTGATTTCACCCTTAAGTACATATCCCAATTCTTCACCTTCATGTGGATTATCCGGATAGGTCGAGCCTCCTGCTGACAAAGTCATTCTTATCGGTTCCATCATGTTCTTCTGTGCATTGGGAATTATCCACTCTGTCTTGTTCTTAAGCTCGTCATCCACCTTTTCAAAGTAATCTTCCTCTCCGAATACCACCTGCAAAGGCGCCTCTTCCTTGGCAAAAAACTCGTTAATGGTAACTCCCAAACATTGCAATATATCCTCTAAGGTTGATATGGATGGCGATGTAAGGTCATTCTCAAGCTGTGAGATAAACCCTTTTGAAAGCTCGCTTCTGTCTGCAAGTTCTTCCTGGGTAAGACCTTTAAGAGTTCTCAATTCTTTAATTTTAATTCCTATGTCCATTATCTTTACCTTTAATAAAATCCTCTTATCTTTAAAATTATTACCTTTATAAAATTTTCAATACTGCTTCATCGTTTCGTTTTAATAAACTAAAAGTTTAGAAATACTAAACTGCCGTGCAAAAATAATTATATACCAAATATGACTGATGTCAAGGGCACACAAATAAATAAATCTAAATACTGATGACAATTTACACAAGTGGTGATATAATATTTTCGTTATGGCTATAATTTTATCAAAAATCACATCAATATTTTTAATAATGGCAGTAGGTTTTGTTATAAACAGATTAAAGGTCATCCCAAGCAGTGCAACAAAATTTTTCGTAGACCTTCTTCTTCTGGTAACAACACCCTGCATGATTCTATCATCTGTCACATCTAAGGAATTTAACGATGATACGGCAAGAGCAACTATCGAAGTCTTTATATGCGGTATAGGATTTTTTGCTTTATCCTTTATCGTAGGGTATTTCTTGTGCAAAAAAATCATAAAGGTATCTCCAAAAGAAGATTTAGGTGTGTATATAATGGCATTTTCAACTGTAAATAACGGTTTTATGGGATTTCCAATCACAAATGCCATCTTTGGCAGCGATATTTTATACCTTATGATATTGCAAAATATCTGTCTGACACTTTATATGTACTCCGCCGGACCATTTATATTCAATATCAATTCGGGGAGCGGCAAATTCAACATTAAAAGACTATTAAAAACATTCTGCAACCCATCCACTATAGTGTCAATCATAAGCATTATTATGCTGTTTGCCGGACTTCATCTGCCGGGACTTATTTTTGACAGCGTAACACTCATCGGAGATGTAACTGTACCACTGTCCATGTTAGTGGTAGGTATGCAGCTTGGAGAAAGCAACATAAAGAGAATAATAAAAAACAAGCACCTTGTAATAGAGTCTGTAATCAAAATGTTTGCACTGCCTCTAATCATGTTCCTTGTAGTTAATTGGCTTCCTGTTTCAACAGATGTAAAAATAACCACTATATTTGCAGCTGCTTTCCCTACTGCCGTTGTAACTTCGGCACTTGCAGTTATGGAAAACAAAAACTCCCTGCTCGCCGCAGAGAGTATTGCTTTTACTACATTGATTTCAGTAGCAAGTATTCCTGTCTTTGCACTGTTCCTGACAGGATTCTATAATGTATGACCCATTATCAGGGAAACTTGAAAATCCGATACTAATGACGGTCCGCCCATTACGGCAACCTTGTCCGCAGAAACGCTGCGGACATATTTTTTTGCATGTTGAATGTTATTTTCAGCCACAAGCAATATAGGCGCATCAACTGATGATGCAACTGCGCCTCCCGTTAAACCGTCAGGATAATCATATCCGTATGCTACTGTTATTGCTTTGCTGTCTCCGTCAAAAAACTTCATTGCAACAGCAAGAGATGTCTCAAATCTATTCAGACCTCCAAGTCTCTCAACCGACTTAAATAAATTTCCCAATTCCTGTTCAACAGCTTTCGATACGGCGCCTTCTCCTCCTATTAAATAGCACCTTTCCAAATCTAAGGTCTTGGATATATCATTTAAGTACAATTTCTGGCTTTCACTTAGGATTTCATCTACAAGAAGAAGCGGTCTTCCTGCCGAAGAGGCTGACAAGCTGTCTGCATAATCTAAAGCGGAGCAGATTAACAGTTCTTTTCCTTTCACTCCAGCCTCTTTAAGGACTGCAATATTCGTCTCATATCTCGTGCGGCCGCCAAGACGCACAGGTTTGTATGCCGAAAGGCTTTCCTCAAATTTTTTAGATACTACACCCTCTCCTCCCAGGAGGTAAACTGTTCCATCATTCCTAAGGCTGTTTTTTATGTAGTTTTCTATTTGCACCTCTGTATACTCATTTACCAGCAACACCGGTGCTTTCTTTACATGAGCAAGGTAACTGCCCGAAAGGGCGTCGGCATAATCGTCTCCGTATGCTACAATCACAGAGTCAAATTTGTTTTTGCCTAAACTGATTTTTAAAGATTCAGCTGCTTCAATAGCTGTCTCATATCTGTTTTTACCATAAATCCTTATTTCATTGCTGTCTTTAAATAATGCGTCAACGCCTGTTTGGGAATCTTTTATCACAAATGTCGCCTGCAAAGTTCCTGTATAATTTCCTATTCCCGTAACTGTGACCGTAGCAGTACCTGCCTCTATGTTATCGCTGTATTTTACTGTAAAATCTTTTCCTAAAACAAGTCCGTCAACTGTTACTTCAGGCTCTTTTACATTTCCGTCATATTCGATTTCACTGTATGACAATGTGACTTTCCTGCCGTTTATATCTGCCGCTTTTATCTCAAAGGGAATTTCTACACTACCCTTATAAAGTCCTTTACCCGTTACAATAACCCCGGCCGTTCCGGCATTGGTATTATTATTATAACAAACCGTAAAATCTATATTTTCTTTGAGTCCTTTAATTGTTACCTTTGGCTGTTTTTCACTTCCATCGTATATCGACGATAAAAAGGATAGCTGTACATCGAGTGTGCTTATGTCAATCATGTATTGGAAATTGCAGTCTACTCTGCCATCTATTCCGTCTATTTTTCCATCACTGGTATACTGCCATATTCCGTAATCATATTCATAATTACATTTGGTATTATACTGTGCCACCCAAATAGGATACTTTTCACCAAGCGTTTTTCCGTCGATGGAATTTCTCAAAAACAACAAATTTGAATAAAACCCGACCTCACGACCGGACTCTTTTATTCTTTCACAGAATGCAATAGCATTCTCTGTTCTCTGCTCTTTGGTCAAATCCTTGATTCTTCCGGGATTTAGCAAATCGCTTGCATGCTCATAATCCATATAAACAGGAAGTTCTATCTCATAATCGCCTAAAAGTGATAAACAATGTTCAGCTTCTTCAACGGCTTCCGCCTCTGTCTTTGCCTGTGAAAAATAATAAACGCCTATATCAATACCTGCTTTTTTTGCACCTTCAATATTCTTTTTGTAATAGTCGTCAAAATAAATTCTTCCTGATTCAGAATAACCTCTGCCACCTACCCTTATAATTGCAAAATCTATCCCATCAGCTTTGACTTTCTCCCAATCTATATCATTTTGATATTGAGAAACATCTATGCCATTGATTATTTTTGCATTATCAAACCTGTCGTTGTGGCTGTATGTAAGTCCTGTATAATCAGACTCGGTTGAAACTGCATAAACTCCTATTATTGAGCCTGCTGTCAAAACGAGTACAATCAGAACAGTTAAAATTTTTCTTCGCATAAAACATCTATTCTCCTTAGAGTTATATTTTATCGTTCTTCACAATAACAGACAAGTCGTCTTTTTGTGATTTTTAATCCAATTTTTACCATATTTATATCATTATTATGGCTCTTACCGGACAGGCCGCCGCACAATATCCGCATGTCAAGCACAAATCTTCTTTTATCCGGGCAAGTCCCCTTTCATTATAGTATATGGCCTGTGACTGACATGCTTTAAGGCAGCTTCCGCACCCCTCGCAATCGCTTTCTTCTATCCACATTCGTTTTGCCGATACATCAGGGTTATACTCCGGCGCCATTCTTCCTTCAAAATAATTTATTGCGTCGTCTATTTCCTTTTCCGATGAAAACCCTATCATTACAGAAGAGATTTCATCTATAGATAATACATAATTAAGGGCATCTTGATAAGAGCTTGTCAAATTTCCTCCCCCAAAGGCTTTCATGGAAAATATTCCTTTTCCTGCCTCTTTACACTTTTTAATGGACATGAGCATTTCATCTGCACTTCCTGCATTTAAACCTTTGCGTACTCCCAATCCCGCATAGTTTATAAGAGGGAACACCACATCACACTGTGGTTCTCTGCTCATTTCTTCTGCAACATCTATATTGTGGGTTGATACTCCGATAGCCTTAACAAGACCCTTGTCCTTGGCAAAATTAAGGTATTCCCATGCTCCCTGTCTCTCTCTGAACTGCCCCGTCCTAACCTCATGAAGCAAAAATATATCTATAATATCTCTATCCATTGCTTTTCTGGCCTCTTCTACTGCCGTCTTCATGGAATCATAATCGCTGCACAAACTTTTCGAGCATATTACCGGCTGTTTTTTACTGATTGCAAGAGCTTTCCTTATATAAGGGTATGTTTTGTAATACTGAGCCGTATCAATAAAATTTATTCCTCTATCTAAAGCATATTTTATTATCTCTGCCCCCTCTTCAATCGGGAGATTTCTCTGATTGGGGCCTATAGGCAGTACACCCATGCCTATTTTGCTTACTGATAATCCTGTTTTTCCAAGTAATGTGTTTTTCATGTGAAAATCCTTTCTTTTTAAATTATAATCAAGTATAATGACTATGTAAATAACCATTTGGGGGTATATTCGGTGTCAGACTTAAAGCACCTTGCAGAAAGTCAAGGCTTTGAAACTTTCAGGCATGCATACAGAGCGGCCATAAAAGAAGTTAGAACTAAAATTGAAATTTTAAGCGAAGATTTTGCGGTTCGCCACGATTATAATCCAATACATCACATGGAACGGCGTCTTAAATCTCCGGAAAGTATCGAAGAGAAACTTATACGCTACGGCAAAGAAGTATCAATAGAATCTGCCAGAGAAAACATAATGGATATAGCCGGTATAAGAGTGGTATGTAACTTCATAGACGATGTATATGCAATCGCTGATATGCTTATTGAACAAAACGATATAGTGCTTGTCGGTAAAAAGGATTACATAAAAAATCCAAAAGAAAACGGCTACAGGAGTCTGCATCTTGTCCTTTCTGTTCCCGTATTTTTGTTAAACGGATGTGAAAATGTTCCGGTAGAGGTTCAGATACGAACAGTAGCCATGGATTTTTGGGCTAGTCTGGAGCATCAGCTTCGATACAAAAAAGGCAAGGAGTTTGCCAATAAAATAAATATCGAACTTAAAGCTTGTGCCGAAGTCAGCGCAAAGCTGGATCAGCGAATGCAAGGCCTGTTTGATGAAATAAACAACATGCAGTAAAAAACTGCCCTTGGAAGTCCGTATTGATACGGCTCTTTCAGGGCAGTTTTTATTTTATCCATTAAGGTTTTTATGCAAGCAGATACAGGTCGTCCAGTCCCTGCATATCCATAAGTACCCATATAGCATCATTTACTTCCATCCTTGTATTAAAATATCCAAAGCTGAATCTTACAAGACCCTCTTCTTCCTTTCCAAAGGATTTCATTAAACGAGGAGCATTGAAATCACCACTCTTAACAGCAATTCCGTTTTTCCTCATAAAGTTTTTAACTTCTTCTGCGGTAAATCCTTTTACACTTATAGATACGGTAGGGATTCTGACATTTGTTCCAAAGTCGCCATAAACTGTAACATTCTTCATGGAACTTACAGATTCAAAGAATCTCTTTGCAAGTCTGTGCGGAAATACGCTTATTCCGTAAATGCCCTTTTCCAATATAAAATCTATAGCTGCACAAAGTCCGCCTAATTTGCTTTCATCCGGAGTGTTTATTTCGCTAAGCGCATCTTCATTCAAAGAAATACCTTTTCTAAGACATATCCCGCCTATTCCGTAAGGTCCCATAAGTTTCTTATGCCCTGTGAAACAGAAAGCATCAATCTGCATATCCTCAAGGTTAATAGCCGTAGCTCCTGCTGTCTGACATCCGTCTACAATCAACTTAAGGTGATTTTTTCTGGCTATGCTGCCAATCTTATCCATATCTGTTATGTTGCCGGTAACATTAGAGCCATGGGTACATACTATAGCAGAGGTCTCAGGTGTAATAGCCTCTTCTATCAATTCATATCTCAGTGTACCGTACTCATTAACCGGTATATATGTTACTTTGCTGCCCTTTTTTTCAAGTTCATTGAGAACATCCAAAACAGCCCCATACTCAGAGTCCGTTGAGATTATATGATCTCCCGGCTTTGTCATTCCCATGATTGCACAGCGCAAAGCCTGTTTTCCACTATCGGTAAATATTACCTCTCCTTTGCATCTCAGCAATTCCGATACCTTAGCCCCGGCTGTTTCTGCTGTTGCAGGAGCTACATTTTTAACATTTTCCGGTTTAACTGCCGTTGTTGCGGCATTGTTTAAATAAGCCATAATTACCTCTTTATTTCTACATGTATTGATTCCATTACATCAAAAGCTGCTTCTTGAAGCTTAGGGTCATTGCTTCCTACGCATGCCGCATCCAACAAAATAGGTACATTCGGCATAGCTGCTTTAGTAACCGCTATATTTGAAATTACACAAATATTTGTAACTACTCCGACAAACTCAACGCTTTCATATTCATCAGCATGGCTGTGAAGGTATTCTCCCAACTCATACGAACCGAATGTAGGCTTTGAAAAAACAAGATCATGCTCCTGCTTCAGCCCTGCAATCTTTCCATAAAGCTGCCAACCATCTTCTCCATTTAGACAATGTTCAACAGGCAGATGAAGTCCCTCTTGTGTCTCCATATAATGTCTGTCATGAGTATCCATGGTGAATATTATCTGTCCGTTTTCACCTAAATTACGATACTCCTCAATTTTTGCAGCTATAGGCTCTTCAAGAGCTACTGCACCTTCAAACCCAAGAGAACCAGTAACAAAATCATTCTGGTAATCAACAACGATAAGCAGTTTTTTCATTTTTTCCTCCTAATTCGTGCCTTTCGGCAGTTCACCTTGCAGCCGGTTTCCATAGATCCGGTATTATTTTACTATTGCTTTTGTTAAAATCCAATCTTTCCAGTTCACATAGTATTTACCCAGCACATGAGTATTATCGCTTGTATATTCGGCTCCCAAATTCCCGTTTTCATCATCGAATATCTCATTTGCATCTATATAAAAAGTGTTCTTATTGTCTATGAATTCCGATATTCTTGAATTAAATTCATTTATATTATTGTTGTTAAATACATTGTCGCTGTCAGAGCGTGCCGCCGAAACATGAAGGTTTGCCTCTATAAACAGCAGCGCACCGGGCTGGATAGTTCTTATATAATCGACAAGTTCCTTATACTTTTGTACCGTATTGTCACGATTATAACCAAGCTCATTTATTCCCATCATAAGATATATCTTGCCGTATTCCTTGGAAGCAAGCAGCTGTTCAAGAGTTACATCACCTACACTCGGTATATTAACAACTTTTTCTTTGACATTGTATACACTCATGCCTGTGTTGGCAAAGAACTCAGCCCCCTCCATCCGGCCATATTCCTTAAGACCCATGGTTCTGGAGTCCCCTATAAACAAGGCGTCGTTTAAGTATGAGGCATCTGCGGCAGTAAAAGGCGCATCTTCTGGTTTTACTGTCTCAGGCTGAGCCGGCTTATCATCTTCTTTTGAAGAGCCATCTTCTCCAACCTGCTGTTCCTGCTTGTCCGGTTCGGCTTCAGAATCTTTGCCTGAAACATCCCCCAGCACTATCGTCTTAAATGCCGTTATAGTAAATAATATAATGCAAGAAATCATTATTAAAATCGAAAACGAATATTTTATAATATCTTTCATATGTCCCCTTAAAATCTAAAATATAAGAATGGGTCGTTTAAACCGATATAAAGCAAGTATACCGAAACCCAAAATATTACAAATAAAATTACAGATCCTGCCAACTTATCCTTTATAAAGCAAAACAGCTTCTCAGGCAGTGATGTACTCATCACAAAACATACTGCCATGAGCACTCCGTACATGTCCAAAAACTTTGTAAAATCTCCCTCAAATACAGTATCACTTTTAGTTCCGGCAAAGTCAAATAACCTCTCGATATATATCCCCAACTGTTCTATATCAGTTATAGCGAATATCATCCACGACAGAGGAATCAAAAACAGCATGTACAAATGTCCCAGCGGTTTGATTCTGTCCAGTATTTTCTTGAGGCCCGCCTTTTCTACAGCAATGACGGCAAACAGGAACATTCCCCATATTATAAAGTTCCATCCTGCTCCATGCCAAAATCCCGTTAAAAGCCAGACTGAAAAAAGGTTAAAGTATACCCTCGGTACAGACCGCCTGTTACCTCCCAAAGGTATATACACATAATCTCTGAACCAGCTTCCCAGTGTCATATGCCATCTTCTCCAGAATTCCGTCATCGACAAAGATTCGTAAGGATGTTCAAAGTTTATCGGTATTGTATTAAAACCCAACATTTTTCCAAGACCTACAGCCATCATGGAATACCCGTAAAAGTCAAAATAAAGTTGAAAACTGTAAGCAAAAATCCCCATCCATGCAACAGGGGCAGAAATACTTTCAAATCCAACAGCCTGTATATCGCTCCAACAACTGCCTATTCTATTTGCAAGCAGAACCTTGAATCCGAGTCCGAGAGCAAAACATCTAAGACCTTGATCAAAACTCTCCATTGAAGGAAATCTTTTTTTAAGTTCCGCTCTCATATCCTTATATCTTGCTATAGGCCCCATAGTAAGCTTAGGAAACATTGTCAGATATGCCCCGAAATCGGCAAAAGACTTTTCCGCTTCGACATCTCTCCTATATACATCTATAAGGTAGGATATACTCTGGAATGTATAAAAACTTATTCCCAACGGCAGCAACAAGTTCCAAGGCTTTAAAAGCTGACCGCCGGCTCCCAATTTTTCGAAAATAAAATTTATATTTTCAAAGATAAAATCAGAATATTTGAATACACAAAGCCATATTATATTGTATGCGATTCCGGCTGCAAGCAGATATTTGCGTTTCTCTTTCCGACCTCGTTCTATAGCTTTTCCAAGAAAGAAATTTACTATTACAGAAAGTATCAGAAGCGCTATATACTGCGGCTCATTCCATGAACCTACTGCATAAAATCCTATACTTCCAACAAAAATCCAAAGATTTCTCCACACTCTCGGAATGAGAAAATATACAATCAAAAATACAGGCAAAAAAATAAAAATAAAATTTATACTACTAAACGCCATATAGCAATAAAACTCCTAACTAACATCTCAGCAATCTCCAAAACACCACCGATAAATCGGCTTCTTAATTGTATCATAAATCAACCCCCTAATATAGAGGTATTTTTATTTTTTTAAACAAAATGGGGTTCGTCTTGTGCAACGCCCCCATCGTCTCATTCATATTACTAACAGTATATACTTATTCCAGGTTTTCATCCTCAATCATTCTGTATCCGACTCCCAATTCCGTAAAAATGAACTCCGGCTCACCGGGATTCTTTTCTATCTTGCGCCTTATATTAGCCATATTTACTCTGAGAATTCTATTGTTATCATCAGCATAAGGTCCCCATACCTGTTCTATCAGGGATGAATAAGTTATGACCTTTCCTGAGTTTTGAGCAAGCATACTGACTATTTTATACTCAACACGAGTCAAATGAATTTCATTTCCGTCTACTGTTACAAGGCGCTTGTTAAAATCAACCATAAGACCTTTTGCTGAATAAGCCCTTGTACTGTTAACTCTATCGTCTACTATCTTGTTGCTGTGTCTTATGGCAGTTCTTATCCTCGCCATAAGTTCATCTGTACCGAAAGGCTTTGTTATATAATCGTCAGCACCTGCATCAAGAGCTGCAACCTTTTCTTTTTCCTGAATTCTTGCAGAAATCACTATTATCGGCAGGCTTGACCACATTCTTGTCTGTTTTATTATATCTATCCCATCCATATCAGGCAAACCCAGGTCCAAAAGAACCAGATCCGGTAAAGCCGATGTCATTATTGCAAGACCTTCCTTTCCTGTTTGTGCGGTAATAACCTTATAATCGCCTGACCTAAGAGTTTTTGCAACAAAATCACATATATTTTTTTCATCTTCAATAATAAGAACAGATAATTTCTGTAGCATGTTTATTCCTCCGTTTCTTTTGGCAAACAGAAAAATACTTCACTTCCGTTGCCATGATTTCTTGCTCCTATCTTGCCTCCGTGAGCTGTTATAATAGTCTTGCATATGGAAAGGCCTATTCCCATTCCCTTATGTCCGTCTGTAATGCCACTGTTTTTTTCTTTGTAATTGACCCCATCAAATATGCTCTGCAAGCTTTCTTCGTTTATTCCTATTCCGTAATCTTTAACACAAAACCATACTTTATCGTCGTCTTCGGTAACCCTTAATTCCAAAGGCTTTGTACTGTGAGCATGAACCTGTGCATTTTGCAATATGTTCGTTACAACCTGCTCTATTAAAAGAGGATCTATCATTACCATGACCACATCTTCAGGCAAAAAAACTTTAAATTGTGCGTTGGGAAAACTTTTTTTAAATCTTGTTACTGCTGAAGAAACAACTTCATCTACAGATTCAGAAGATTTATTTACCTTTGAGGTCTCGTTATTGATTCTTGTTACCGAAAGTAAGTTTTCTACCATATTCAAAAGCCAATCGGCATCCTCTTTTATGCTTTTTACAATCTCATGTTTTTCACGCTCTGAAAGTTCATCTTCCATTTCAAGATAAGAACCGCTGTTTCCGATTATACCGGTCAAAGGAGTTCTAAGGTCATGAGATACTGCTCGAAGCAAGTTTGCACGCATCTTCTCTTTCTCTATTTCCATAAGCCTTTTTTCCTGTCTTGAGAGAATGCGTGCCTGTTCTTTCATGTTTGTAGTCATAAGTGATGTTATTATGTAAATAACAAACATAGCGGCAAATGTAATTGGATAGCCTTTCAGCATAAGGTTGAGCTCATGATACGGATAAGTAAAGAAGTAATTTACGCTGACTACCGATATGGCTGCAAACATAAACCCCCATATATACCCATCGGTATATCTTGCCACTATAACTATTCCCAAAATATAAAACATAGTTATATTAACATCAGGATTGGCTATTATTTCTCGGAAAACAAAAGTTCCCATGGTTATAGTAAGTAATGTAAGTGAAAAAATCAGAAAATCATGCTGATTTATTTTCTTTAAATCGTCGTATTCAAAAGTGTCGGTTGAAAAAATTTTTTTGCTTCTGTCTAACTTTTTCAATTCGTTGCCTCCTACTGTTATAATATATTGAATCTGTGCTAAGTTGCCGCTAAAATTTATAACACTAATTATATATACTTATATATGTCGATTATTCATCGCTGTTTCAATATGATTTTATCAAAAATTTCCGTTATCTTTCAAGGTTATTTCACAATAACCATAACATTTTCATATTATAAATCATAAATCGGCAAAAGAAAGGAGTTTTATTTTGATCAAGAATCCTTATATAGGTATGCCTATAGAAATAATTTCACGAGAAAGGCAGCCCCATACAAGTTGTTCTGCGCCGAGTATGAAACACTGTAACTGCCATTCTTGTAATACGGAACAAAACGGAAATAATGATAATATATGGCAAGATAATGGCACCTTTGACAGTATAAACCTCGGAAATCTTCCGATTGCTATGTGTTATGTACCTTATCAGCGATGGAAAACAACTTATTCTCCGGATCAGGCTCTGACCGCAGGAACACTTTTCCCTGAGTTAAACTTGCCTTTTAAAGGGGGTATGCGAAGATGAGCAGAGAAGAATTGATGAAAAAAATTCAAGAAACCGGTTTTGCTCTTTATGACCTCACACTGTTTTTAGATACCCATCCCAACAACAGGCTGGCCTTAGATTATTTCACTGATGTACAAAAAAGACATACCGAGCTAAATGCTCAATACGAAATGATGTTTGGCCCGCTCACGGCCTTTGACACTAACACCGAAAACGGCTGGACATGGACAAACGCACCATGGCCTTGGGAACTGGAGGGTTAATATATGTGGAATTATGAAAGAAGACTGGAATATCCTATTAAAATAAAAAATCCCAACCCCGCACTGGCAAAATTTATAATAAGTCAGTACGGAGGTCCGCATGGTAAATGCGTATGAAAAAAGCAGGGTGGTTAACCCTGCTGTTAAATATCGACTTTGTTTATCCTTTTTAAAAAAAGTGAGACAGCGCAGGCGCCATCCCACATAAAACTTGCGTTTTTGTTTTACTTTATTATACTACTATGGTTCCAAAAAGTTGTCAACAACTTTTTTTACAAACTCATATACCGTCTTAATTTCATTGTTTTTTGCGAAAAAATCTTTGTTTTTTATCATTCTGCCATATACCAAGTCTTCTAATTCTTCTTTAATTTTGTTACGCATTCCAGGACTATCTACAGCTTTATCTAAGACATATATCAGAGTTATGAAATCATGCACAGCTTGCATCTTCATGCAATTTTGTCTCATCATTCTTCCAATATTTTTATTTTTTGCAACATAAGATATAACCTTTTTATTTGTATGTAAAGTATCTTCTCTATCTCTTGTTAATTGATTCAAAATACAATTATTGTGGGCTGCTGCATTTCGTAAACTCTTGATGCTTCTCATCGGATAAGTAAATAGAATCCCCGTTTTGGCTTCTGGAAACTCCTGATAAAATAAGTCATATAAATTAATGAAATCGCCAAAAGATAACAATTCTATTATATTCCAAACTGCATATTTTTCGGATTCTAACTTATCTATTAAGCCTGCGCAGTAAGAGGTCTTCTTTTTTTGCAATATTTTATCTTTGACATCTGGATAACAAGTTAAAAATTTATCTACAATCTCATATCCGTCACTATTACTTTGATTGAAATCTTTCATAAATTTTACTTTTATCACATGTTCGATATCTACAGAAGTTTTAATTATGAAGTGCCTTAAATGCATATCCAAAATCGCCATTTCTTTTAAATATGCAAAATCCAAATTAACATATTTACCTGCCTTTTCGCCCATCTTATATTTTTCAAACATTTTCGCATATGACTTTATTTTGAAATAATAATTATTATTTTCCAAATAGTCATAAGCCTCTTGCTCGCTAACTATATCAAATGTTATCCCTTTAGATTTCATATGTGCTATCTGCTGTTCAATCGAGAATTTTACTTTTACCGCCATCATTACCACCTTTTTAGTATGTTGGTATTATTATACTACTATCACACAATCATTTCAATATAAACAAAACCAACCCCGCGTGAAACGCGGGGTTTTTCACATGCGGGCATAGCCCTTGTT
>CAJMLH010000011.1 GCA_905214195.1 uncultured bacterium | reverse complement strand
ATCTCAATTTTTTTCTTGCAAAAGATTGGGCATAAGCCAAATCTTAAATACAACAAAAGTTAGCACATATTTCTTATATTAGATTTTACTGTTACTTAATGTGAACTGTTGGCTTGTCAGCGGAAAGAGCCATGTGTGGCCACAAATTTATGGCAGACGCTGTATTTTAGCATGGTGAATTTTTTGAAATTGGCTATTTCTTTTGTTTTGGGAGATGAGGCCAACATTTTTGCTAGAAACATTGGTCTGCTGGGATATAATTTTGGGATCATCCAATGGGCGACTTTTTACGATAATTTTCGACCGGCTCAGCCGGTGATTTGTTGGCTATTTTTTGAAAAAACTGGCATTAAAACTTAGATGGCAGACTAAACCGGGAGATGTGATTCTTTTTAAGGGCAGAGTGCAGCTTGCGCTTTGGAGTATTGCAGACATTGCTTTCGGGACAGATTATACGAAATCGAAAATATTGATGCCTGTGGGTATACCAAGGGAGTTGATTAAAAATAAAGAATACAGAGGATTTTATTATAAGTATTTTGATGGTATAGATTTAGTTTGGGGGCAAAATGGCTTTGACAATACCAAACTTAGCATACCGGACTATTTGGAAAATAAATATGTAGTAAGAATAAGCGAATCCATGTTTAAAAATAACACCCAAATAAGGGAGGTAATATTTGGAAGCAGAATTCGTGCCATAGGAGATGAGGCTTTTTATAATTGTACCAATTTCGAGGAACTCCTATTGCCTCAGCGTTGCATGTATATTGGGGAAAAAAGCTTTTATAATTGCAAAAATATGATTCGTGCAACTGCCTTGAATGTACAGCATATTTCTGCGGAAGCATTTAAAAATTGCAGCAGATTAAAAGAAATAGTTTTATCCGAAAAATGTATGACTATCGAAGAGGGGGCTTTTGAAAACTGTCCGGAATTGACATTAAAGGCGCCGGCATTTTCTTATGCTGAAAAATATGCAAAATTGCATAATCTCAAATTTGAAGAAATTGATTCGGCAGAAGAAAGAAGAAAGATTGGATTGAATGGAACGAGGCGTGAACCCAACATATATTCTGTAGCAATTAACCAACCACTTACATCTGTTATCACCCCGAAAAAAAGAGCTGAGGATAACAGTACTGTAGAATTATCTGTAGCTTTTGCGGGAGATATAATGGCTCATGATATTCATTTGACCGGGTTATTCGATCAAAGCAGCGGATTATATGATTTTCATAAGTTATTTGAAAGAACCTCAAGTTATTTTAAAAATGCAGATGTTGCTGTCGGCAATCTTGAAACAACTTTTGGATATGGGCAGTACAGTGCATTTCCTCGATTCAATACCCCTGAAACATTGGCAGAAGCGATGGCAGATGCAGGATTTGATATAGCAGCCATAGCTAATAATCATATGTATGACAGTAATTATGCCGGCATTATTAAAACAAAAAAGGTGCTTGAAGCAAACGGACTGGATGTTTCCGGCGTGACATTTGCAAATGAAAGGGGATTTGCACTAACGGAAAGAAAGGGAGTTAAGATTGCAGTCCTCAATTACACTTACCTGACAGGGAGCGTCGATGGAAAAGAGACCTTAAACTTACATGTTCTTGACGAAGAGTCGAAAAAAATTATAAATACTTTTTCTCACGAGACCCTTGACGACGATTTGAAAAAAATATCAAAAGCAGTTTCAAAAGCAAAAAAAGAAGCCAACATAGTAATTATGTTTTACCATTGGGGAAGCGAGTACGAAACCAAGGCAAATATATTGCAGCATTTTATGGCATATAAGACTGCTGAAATGGGAGTTGATGCAGTTGTTGGTTCCCATGCACATGTTATTCAAGAAGAAAGCAGTATAGAAGTAACAATAGACGGGAAAAAGAAAAAAGTACCTGTATTCTATGGTCTTGGGAATTATTGCTGGGGCGGCAGAACACCTCGAACATTGAGAGAAACAGTACATAATGGCATTATAGCTTTGCTTAAATTCGTATACAATAAGAAAAAACATAAGATAGAATCTATAAAGACGGGATATGTGCCGCTCCATATAAAAAATGACTTTATATTAAATAAATATGATTTTTCCGTTCTGCCTTTAAATGATATGAACAGGTTTGAAGTTCAGGCATTTGATATGAGAAGTGCAAAGACGGTGCAGGATATAAAGAATGAGATTGAAAAGCAGCTGCATCCTGAATGTATTGAAGATACAAAACAGTATGCATTTGACAAACTTATAACAGTAAGAGCAGGAGAAAAACTTAATGTAATAAAGGAGTATTTTCCGGAATTAAAGGGTAGCAGAATCATATCTCAGAATGCAGTAATAGCATCGGCTCTGTCAAATGGTGAAATAGTAGGAAACAAAAAAGGTATATGTGGCATGGCCTTTATCGGAAACGGACATACAACAGAGTTTGCAGTAAAAGTAATCGGAGAAAATAGTCACAGATTGCCGGTGCTTGTAGATGAAAATAATATGATTGCTGATGTTTACAGGCCTGCCAAGCTTTGTTCCGGCCTTAGTTTCAGGCTTGGGGCAGTATCACTGGAGGAACAGACCGCCCTTGCGTGGAAAGGATTTTATGAATATGCCAATGCCAATAAAATTCCTGTACATGCAATAAGAGGTTATGAGACCAATGAAAGACAGCTGAAAACAATTATAAATAAGTCTGAGAGAGAGGAAACTCTTCTTGAAAACGGGGATGTAAAATTAGGATACAGCTTACATAACCTTGGAACTGCAATAGATGTGGCAATAAAAGAATCTGACGAAGCTGAAATTGAAAAGGCAATTGAATGGATTTTAAACAATGCATATAAGTTTGGATTTTATGTTGCAAAGGTAAGTGAAGAACCGGCAGTTCATATGAATTATATAGGGGACATTGATGAAGCTAAGGTTATTCAAAGCGCCGGGGGTAATATAGAAGAGTATCTCTGTAACTATGAACTTTATAAAAAGGAAGTTCAAAAACGCAAAGCATGGATGAACCGTTATATAAGTGAAAAAGAACGCAAGAAAGATAGAGAACACTGGGATGTTCTTACATTAAAGAGAATATGCGATATAATAGGTATCAAAGTTCCGCCGATATACAGAAGTATTGAGGACAGAGTAGTTCCGGGAATAACGATTAACGATATAAATGTAAGACTTGGAAGCATTTTCTTCTATGATAACACATTGATGTACAGAAATTTAAAAATAAGAAATGCTATGAGAAAAGCATGTCCTATAGCGATTACCGACAAAGTTTTAAAAGACGAAGCCGGAAATGTACTTAATCAGATTGTAGTTGAGGATTCATTCAAGGCATGTGCAAAGGTTCTGAGATATTTGCTGAACAGAAAAGGATGTGATGTTATTGCCGTTTCAGAAAGTGGCACTGATAGGACATTGGTTAATACATTAAACGACATAATATCTTTTAAATATGATGTGATAGCCAACAGTGATGCAAGCAACGGAAGAATCGGAATGGTAGATACCATACAGAAAGTAAGAGAAGACCACGATTTCTATATACAGGAGATAGAATGTGCAGTACCGGGGATTTCAGAAGAAAACATATATATGCTCAGTCCTAAAATAGCTGTATTTACGGGAATAAAAGAAAAACATGCCCAAAATTACGACAGCTATGAGGATTATGAAAAAGAGTCTCTTAGATTGATAGATTTTGTGACAGAAAACGGAGGAACGGCTTTTGTAAATATAGATGAGAAGTATCTTAAAAAATACGAAAAGAAGAATAACATAAGGACGATAAGCCTCAAAAATAAAAATGCAGATTATTATATGAGTTATAATATAAAGAAAGATTATGCAGAGGCGATGCTTTATTGCAAAATAGAAAAAGAAGTTATTTCTCTGAGAATAAAAGAAGCTTATCTAAAAGATATGATGTCACTTCTTGCTGCATTTGCAGCCGCAAGATTTTTAGGTATTAAGGAATATGATTTGATTCAGTCTGAACCGGCACAGATGGGTGTAATCAAATTACCTGATTCAGAATTAAATGAATTTAAGCAAAGCATATCAGTAAAAACAGACGGAAATTCATTAACCATAAAATGGAAAAGAAATCTTAAAGATGTAGGAGGATATCATGTCAGAGCATATGACTGCTATGGCAGGTTGGTAAAGGGTGTTTATGTAAAAAAGAATGGAAGATGCCATTTTGACAACCTTTGTTTCAACAGCGGATATACTGTAAAAATAAGAGGATATTCCATAATTAACGGTTATAAGTTATATAGCGAATATGTTTCTTTAGGAGTTGTGACAGAACCGATTTCGGCCGAGCATAGTAAAATCGAAGATGTTATAGCCGAAAGAAGAATCTATGCTTTCGACATATCATGGAGGCCTGATGAAGCAGTAAGTGAGTATATCGTGTCATGTTATGATGTGAACGGAAAACTGATAAAACAACAGAAGACGGGTAAGGACTGCAAGTGTACATTTAGTAAGCTTAAGGCCGGAAATACATATATCGCAGAGGTGAAGAGCTATATAAGAGAAAACGGTGCAAGAAAGAATATTGCAGCTGAAAAGATTGAAGTTACTTTGAGAAAGAAGAATTTGATTTCCAAAATAGCAGTAAAATATAGAAAAATGACTAAAAAATAGTTGTTTATGTAATATATGATATAACAAATTGATTTTAAGTCAGTTTGATGATAAATTGGGCGAAAAGCTGATTTAAAGCCTTTCGCTCTTTTGTATTATACCAAATATACCCATTGATTTAAAATCAAAATATTTGTATAATATGTCGTTGTATGTTTACTTTTAAAATTTAAATTATTTATATCAAAAATTTGTATAGGGGGGGGAAGTGAATGCTTAAGTGGTTAAAAAAGAAAATCAGAAAAATTACTGTAAAAGTAATGAAAAAATGTATAAAGTGGTATAAAGCAGATACCGGTAAAAAAACATCAGGAAGTAAGAAAAAATATACCCAAAAGTATACTCATTATCTGTTAGACAGAGAAGGCAAGCTTACAGACGCAAAGAAAAAGGAAATATTGTCGGAGATTTTTAAGCGCCGTCTTGGTTACAGCATAAATTGGAATAATCCAAGAACATTTAATGCAAAAATAATGTGGTTGAAGCTTAATTATCAGAACCCTCTTATTACAAGGTGCAGTGATAAGTTTGCAGTAAAGGATTATGTAGATGAAACGATAGGAGAGGGTCATGTAGTTCCTACTATAGATTGGTGGACCGATCCTGATGATATAGATTTTGAAAAACTGCCCGACCGTTTTGTTCTTAAAGTGAACTGGTCAAGCGGATTTAATATAATAATAAAAGATAAAAGTGAAATAGACGAAGAACAGATAAGAAAACAGATGAGAAAATGGATTCGCTCCAATCAGAACAGCTATTATCAGATGTTTAATTGGGGATATAAATACATGTCTCCTGTGATTTATGCAGAAGAATATATATCTGAGGTAGGCGACAGTGAACAGGTATTTGATTATAAGTTCTTCTGCTATGATGGAGTATGTAAGAATCTTTTTATAACTACAGACAGATTTTCAAATAAGACATATAACTGGTTTGATCGTGAGTTTAATGAACTTCCGTTTACTTACGGCAATGCCGGTAAAACACCGGGAGGTGTTGAAAAACCTAAGCATTTTGAAGAAATGGTTGATTATGCCGAGCAGCTTGCAAAGCCGTTCCCATTTGTAAGAGTTGACTTTTATGAGATAGGCGATAAGGTGCTTGTCGGTGAAATGACATTTTATTCAGGAGGAGGAATTCTTAAATTTAAGCCAAGAAAATACGATATTGAACTGGGCAATCTGATAAATCTTCCTGATCCTATGTATTTTGATGAACTGAGAAAGTTTGAAGTGATGGAACCTAAAGAGGCATACCTTATGGAAGATAAGATTACCTTACAGGAAAAACAGCACTATTGCGAGCAGAAAGGGTTTGCACAGCTTCATTACTGGCCTAATCTTAAAACACCAAGGTCTTATAATGAAAAAATATTATGGCTTGCTTTACATTACAAAAACCCGTTAATAGCACAATGCACAGATAAATGGGAAATGAAAAAATATGTTGCAGAGAAAGTAGGAGAGCAGTATGTAGTTCCCCCAATTGCCGTGTATGAGGACCTTAATGACATAGTATGGGATGAACTTCCTCAAAAGTTTGTAGTAAAATCAACGGCAGGCTGGGGCAATAAGCAAGTAAAAATAGTAAAGAAAAAGGAGTATCTGAATGAAAGTGTATTCAAGGCTTCTATAGCAGAATGGCTTTATCCGTGGAATACATATTATTATAACAATATGTGCATTACAGATGAAAAGATAAAACCAAGAATTATTTTTGAAGAACTTCTTGGTGACGGAGATGCTTCGATTGTAGATTATAAGTTCTATTGCTCTTATGGAGAGGTCAAATTTGCTTTAGTAGTTGCAGATAGAGAAGGAACAAAACAAAAGAGAGCATTTATGGATGTGGAAACATGGGAACCTTTGCCGGTTAGACGCAGAGGCGTTCATAAGGCTTCTAATGTTGAAAGACCTGAAAAACTCAGCGAAATGCTTGAAGTGGCGAGAAAACTTTCAAAAGACATACCGATGGTCAGAGTTGACCTGTATAATGTAGATGATAATATATATGTCGGAGAAATGACTTTCTCACCGGGTCTGTTCCTAAGATTGGAGCCGGTTGATTGGGACTATAAGATGGGTGAGTTTATTGATCTTGACAAGATAGAACAAGAGTATCTGATTTAGGCTTATGATATGATGTTTTAAAAATTGATAGAAAAAAGAGGATGAAAAATCATCCTCTTTTTCGTTTGCGGAGCTTTATTACATTTCGCTCTCTGCTACTTGCATCATTATGGCACATTCTATCCTTTTTTTGAAAAGTTCGCATCCCGGTTCATATATACCTCTTATGCTGCCGGAAGCGTGATATGCATTGGCGGCACATCCGCCTGAACAATAAAATTTTGCCCAGCAATCTTTGCATTCAGGGCGTGCATATGCGTTGCAGCTCCTGAATTCTTCACGAAGTGTTTCGTTATTTACACCATTCCATATGTCACCGAGTTTGTATGCTTCATCACCTACGAATTGATGACAAGGATAAAGGTCACCCCATGGAGTAACGGCCATGTACTCTGTGCCGGATCCGCATCCCGAAATTCTCTTGTATATGCATGGCCCGTTTGTAAGGTCAAGCATGTAATGATAAAATGTTATCGGCTTTCCCTCTTTGCGGCGGCGGAGCATGTCTTTAGCAAGTAATTCATACTGCTCTTTGACGATTTCAATATCTTCCTTTGTAAGGGCGGCAGGGTCATTTTCGCCGGCAACTACAGGCTCCATGCTCAGTTCGGTAAAACCCAGGTCTGCCATGTGAAATATATCTTTTGTAAAATCCGGGTTTGCATGTGTGAAAGTACCACGCATGTAGTAGTTTTTGCCGTTTCGTGAATCAACAAGGCGGCGGAATTTCGGAACTATAGTGTCATAGCTTCCTTTGCCCTGATAATCCACACGAAGTCTGTCATGTATTTCTTTTCGTCCGTCAAGACTTAAAACAACATTGCTCATTTCCTTGTTTGCAAATTCTATGACATCATCATCTATAAGCATTCCGTTGGTTGTAAGAGTGAAACGAAAGTTTTTTTTGCATTCTTTTTCTCGTGTTCTTGCATATTGAACCAACTGTTTTACGACATCCCAGTTCATAAGAGGTTCTCCGCCAAAGAAGTCAACTTCAAGATTAGTTCGTGTTCCTGAGTTCTCTATGAGGAAATCGAGAGATCTTTTGCCGACTTCAAAACTCATTAGAGCTCTTTGTCCCTGATATTTCCCTTGACTTGCGAAGCAGTAAGAACAGTTTAAATTACATGTATGAGCCACATGGAGACAAAGTGCTTTTATTACATTGCCGCTGCGTTCTTTGAAAGTTCCTGCCATTTCTTCAAATGTATCAGGGGTGTATAGTTTGCCTGAATTTTTAAGCTCCTCTATATCATCTATACAGTCGTTTATATCCTCTGCCGTGACATCAGGGCTTCCGGCATATTTTTTGCTGATTGCAGATATTATTTCTTCACGGGAATGTTCAGGATACATGGCAATTATATCATATGCCACCTCGTCAACTGAATGTACGGAACCAGAACATGTGTCAAGAACTATATTGTAATTGTTTAACTGATACTGATGTACCATATAACTTCCTCCGATAAAATTAAATAAATATTGCCGCCTTGTTTGGCGGCAATTTTGATTGTTGATTATTTGCGAAAAGATTATTTATTTTCGTTTTCGCACTGCTGATTTGCAACACCGCAGCTGGTTTTGCAAGCAGACTGGCAGGAAGTCTGGCATTCGCCGCATCCGCCGTTTTTAGCGCTCTCACAAAGAGATGCAGTTTCTAAAGTTTTGATTCTTTTCATAATTCATTTCTCCAATCTGATGATATATTATTTTATCATGAATAACCGGTAAAATCAATATTTATTTAGTTATGTTGCTTATATAGCTTACTCTGAAAGTTCCGTTAAGCCGTATCAGTTGTTCTATAGCTTCTGCGTCAGTTATGGAAGTTTTGCCGCTTTGCTTTGCCAATATGCCCAAAAGAGAGGATAAATCTGTTTTTGTTTCAGGTTGAAAACTTTCTACAGAAATGTCGCCTAATTTGTATTCGGATATCATGTCACCTACAGCTTCTTCAAAGGTTCCTACAGCATCAATAAGGCCGTTTTCCAAAGCTTGGGCGGTGGAATAAATTCTGCCGTCTGCAATAACTCGCACTTCTTCTTCAGACATATTTCGACCGTCTGCGACTATACTTACAAACTGTTCATATGCTTCATCTATAAGAGATTGAAAGATTGCCCGTTGCTCGTCTGTCATTGGTTCAGTGGTGCTTCCCATAGCTTTGTTTGCTCCTGAAGTTATGGTTTGAGTTTTGATGCCAAGGTCTGAAAGAAGCCCGCTTATATCAATAAAGGTTCCCATGGTTACACCTATTGAACCTGTCCAGCAGTTTCTGTTAGCAATTATTTTATCGCACGGAGCTGATATATAATAACCACCGGATGCTGCCATTGACTGCATGGAAGAGTAGACAGGCCGTTTGGTTGTATCTTGATATTCTTTTATTTTAAGATATAGCTCGTCGGAAGCATATACGCTGCCGCCTGGTGTATCGACATAAAGAATCATACCCTTGTTTTCACTGTCTGCAATCATTGCATCTATAGCATTAAGAACATATTGATGGTTGTAAGGACCGCTTCCGTATTCATCTATAGTATCTGTTACATATAGAACACCTATATAATCATGACCGAAGTTTGCAGATACTTGGGAAGGGTCGTTGTCATCTGCGATAGCCCCGCAGCTGACAGTAAAAATTATAATTGATAATATAACTAAAGCTATTATGATGACCGCTTTGAGATAAGACGGCATTTTATGCTTTTTAGAACGACCGGCCTCCAATGAGCGATTATATTCAGCCTCTGTTTTAAATGGTTCTTCGTCTGAAAATTTGCCGTCTGCATAGTATTGTACTTTTTTGTTTTCGTTGTCAAATTTATCCAAATCTTATAGCCTCCCAAGGTTAGAAATGTGTTTAGTAGATTTTATCACGGAATTCTTTAAATTAAAAGAAAAATGTTTAATTGCTTTTGGAAAAACGAAAGGCGTTTAATATTATAAAACATTAAGCAAAGCAGTATGAAATAATTGTTGCATAATATTTATATTTCAACGATTTTGGCATATCGCACCAAGCTTTAAAAGGCTCTGAAATATTGACTTTATTAAGACAGGGGGTTATAATATTAAATATAAAACATGCAGTTTACAACTGTTTAAAATCTAAGCAAAAATACACTTTCGGGAAAGAGATATGAATATAAAAACAAAGCTCGTCGGCGCTTCAATTAAAGCGCTGAATTATTTGTTATCTTTTATATATTTTTTCATAAAACTAATACCGACCAAGAGAGGAAAAATCTTATTCTTAAGCAGGCAATCAGATAAAATTCCCCTCGATTTTGTTTTGCTTAAAAACCGTATTGGACAAATAAAACCGGATGCTTCTTTTGTCGTAATATGCAGCCGTATAGGACATGGTGCAAGGGAAAATATCTTGTTTCTGATTCGACTGCTCAGAAGTATGTATCATCTTGCCACAAGTCAGGTATGTATAATAGATTCATATTGGCCTGCGGTAAGTATGCTTAAACATAAAAAACATCTGAAAGTAATTCAGATATGGCATTCTATAGGAAAAATGAAGAAATCCGGATACCAGTCTCTTGATAAAAAATCCGGAAGAAAAAGTCAATACGCAAAGCTTTTGAAAATGCACAATAATTATGATTATTTCATAGGTGGATCTGAGATATTCAACGAAGATTACTGCGAAGCTTTTAGAATAAGTGGGGACAGAATCTTAAATTACGGTTTGCCACGCATAGATTACCTTATTGAAACCGAAGAACAAAACCGCACAAGATTTTACAATGAATTTCCTGAGCTAAAAGATAAAAAGGTTGTGCTTTATGCACCTACTTTTCGCAGAAACATGAAGTCCTGTTGGGAAGACATAATAAATGCCGATATAAGCAGTAATATTGCGGTAATAATAAAAAATCATCCGGGTCAGGGGGCACACAAAACAGCAGAAACATCAGTGATTCGTTATATAGATGATTGGGAAACTATAGATCTTATTTCGGTATGTGATTATTTAATAACCGATTATTCTTCTATTGCTTTTGAAGCAGCGGTGCTCAAGAAAAAAACATTTTTCTGGATTTATGATTATGAGCAGTACATAAAAAACAGCGGAATAAACATCGACTTAAAGAACGAACTTTCTCATAACGCATTTGAAAATATAGATGAGCTTATGACAGCTATAGAAAACGATGATTACAGCATTGTGCAGCAGGAAGAATACATAAGAAAATATTTATTGAATGACCTTGGTCATTCAACTGAGAAAATAGCCGGACTTGTTGTGAGTCTGATGGAGTCAAAGGAAAAGAATTATGAAATTTGTAATAATGGCAGATGGCAAGGAAGAGCGGTGGAAGAGCCATCTTGGAACATCAAAACATTTGGTGGAGATAGAAGGCGAAAAGCTGATATGCCGGACGATAAGACTTCTGCTAAAAGCGGCGCAGCCGAATACGGAAATCATAGTAACGTCTCATGATAAAGCGTATGATTTTGATAATTGCAGAAGATATGAGCCTTTAAACAATGTTCTTGAAATTGATAGATTTACAGAAGAGCTTATTGAAGATGACATGTGTTTTCTATACGGAGACACATATTATACAGCAGATTCTATTAAAACTATTGTTGAGACCCAATCAAAGGGCACTGTTTTTTTCGGAAACCCAAAATCTATCGTAGCTGTAAAGATACAGGATTCTGATGAATTCAGAAAACATAAGCATAAAATAAGAGACATGTTTTTGGCCGGTGAAATAAGTCAGTGCAAGGGGTGGCAGATATATCAGTCATTTTGCGGACAAGACTTGAATAAAAAGCCGGTATTGGAAGACGGATTTGTTCTTCTTGATGAACAAACTATGGATATAAATACTCCTGAGGATTATAACAGGTTGATTTACTGATATGAATTTTTTTAGAAAAGCATTAAAAAAAATCAAGTTATTTGTACTGTTCTGGACGAGAATAGTATTTGTAAAAAACAATTTCAAAGTAAATTTTTTTATAAAGCTTAAGTGCAATTTCGGAAGAGGGTTTCTGGCAGACCAATATGTACTTTACGACCTTAAAAATAATAATAAGGAGGACTTTCTTTCTGAGTTTGACTGGTATAGGTCACGCTATATAAACGAGCCATTCGATTTTGCATTTAACAATAAGGTTGTCTGCGCCGAAATTCTGAAGCAGCATATGAGAGTTGCAGACAATTATTTTATAAAAAATAAGGGAATAATATATGACTTTGAGCATGGAAAAAGATGTGCCGAAGATATATTGGAACTTTTAACGAAAAAGAAAAAGCTTATAATTAAGCCTTTTGCCCTGGGTAAGGGAAATGGTGTTCATCTGTTTAGCTTTGATAATAATGATATTTTTGTGGATGACAGCCGTATAGACAAAATAGACTTCTTAAAGTTGTTGAATAGCCAAAAGGAATATATCATATGTGAATACATCAGACAGCATCGTTATGCGGACGAGCTTTATGATAAAACGGCAAATACCATAAGGCTAATAACCATGAGAGATACGAAAAGCCACGAGATGAAGATTTTTTTTGCTGTTCAGAGAATGGGAACGAGTAGTACGATTCCTGTGGATAATGGCAGCAAAGGCGGCCTCGTTTCTATGATAGATTTGGAGACAGGTGTTTTGAGCAGTGCCAAATGCCTTCGCAGTACAGAAACTTACGAAGAACATCCGGATTCGGGCAAAAAAATCGCAGGTACAGTAATTCCGGGATGGGAAGATGTGAAAAAAGAGATACTTGATGCAACCAAAAGATTGCCGTTTATGGATTTTATAGCATGGGATTTGCTTATAACAGAGGATGGAGTGTGCGTCATAGAGGCGAACTCATCTTCGGGAGTTAATATTATACAACTCTTTGGAGGGCAGAGAAACGGAGAACTTGGAGACTTTTTCAGACATTACGGAGTAATAAAATAGATGGAATTTCAAGTCTTTTTACGAGATACAACAGGGAGGAAACAATGAATTATAAAGAATTTTTAGCTTCATCAAAGATTGCCAAAATAACGCTTGCTTTACTTGTTTTAGATGTTTTGGCGGCAATATATATAACTACCCAAGTAGCAAGATATATGGGAACTGCTGCAGGCATAGCCGTGTTTGCAGTCACGGTGATTGTAGGCGGACTTATATGGCTGTGTCATTATAAAAAACCAAAAGCCGCCGCAGTAATCGAAGTTCTGCTGTCTATTTTGCTGGCAGTGGGGATAGTGGCAATTATGAGAATTAACTCTCTAACAGGGGAAATAAGCAAAACAACGGAATATGAAATAGTGCAGATAGTTGCACTTAAAGACAGCGATATAGACAAAGATGATGACTTTTCATCATATATTATGGGCTATACCAACAGTGATGACGGTGCTTATGAAAAATCAAGCGATATACTTGTGGAAAACGATAAGAAAGTTAAGGAAAGCAGACCTTATGAATCAACAGACACTTTGTATGATGAACTGACATCGTCTCATATTGAACTTATGGTTCTTACCAGCAATACAAGAAGTGATATGTCTATCATAGATGAAGAGTATGAGGATAAGATAAAAGTTATATTTGAAAAGAAATATGAGATTGGGCAGGCTGAAATGAAAGCCGTTGACATTACAAAAGAACCGTTTACTATATATCTTTGCGGTGCCGACTTGTCATCCGGCCAGGACATAAATTCCACCGGAAGAGGTGATGTGAACATTTTGCTTACAGTAAATCCAAATACCGAAGAAGTAAATATGCAAGTAATACCAAGAGATACTTTTGTATATATTCCGTGCAGAGGCGGAAGCAGTAAGCTGTCATACAGCGGATGGTGGGGCGGAGTTCAGTCCTCAATTGACAGTATAGAAGATAAGTTCGGCGTTGATATAAACTATTACGCAAAGATTAACTTCAACGGTCTTATAGACTTGGTAGATGCTCTTGGAGGAGTAACTGTGTACAGCCATTACAATTACAGTTATCAGGGATACAGCTTTGTAGAAGGATATAACGAGGTGGACGGAAAGAAAGCTCTAAGATTTGCAAGAGCAAGAAAAATGCTTCCTCAAAATGAACTTTCAAGAGGTCAGCATCAGATGGAACTTATAAAAGGGATATTTAAAAAGTTTGCCGAAAACCCTACATACGAAAACAGTATGGCGGTTCTTGACGCACTTGAAAATAATTTTGTTACTAACTTACCTGAAGAAGATTATTATGATGCCTTTAAACTTGTGGTAAAATTGCTTCCTGAACTTGAAAAGATGGAAAACCACTCAATAGAGGGAACATATAAGTGGCATTACGACGAAATAAGAGACGGATATTATCAGTATTATTATTATCCGGCAGAAAGTGAAGTTGAGAGAGTAAGAGAGAGCATAAATGCCATACTTGAAGGCAAATAATAAAGACCCCGAAAGACTGAGGGATATAAGTGAGAACATTAAAGAAAATAATTTCAGAGCATATAAGATATGCAAGAACAATATTAAAATTAGCCAAATCAGACCTTGTTAAAACCTATAAAGGGACTGCCCTTGGGTGGTCATGGGCTATTATAAGACCTGCAATGACACTTGGTGTATATTATTTCGCATTTACAGTGGGAATTAAGACAACAAGTCCTGCAGAGGGTTATCCTTATTTTTTGTGGCTTATTGCAGGGGTTGTTCCATGGTTTTATATCAGAGACATAATAACAGCAGGGGCAGGTTCCATACGAAAATACAGATTTCTTGTAACAAAGATAAAGTACCCGATTTCTACAATACCTACATTTGTGAGCCTTTCACATCTAATGGTAAATGTAATTTTGATTCTTATAGTAATGGTGATATTTGTAATATCGGGATATAAGCCGGATATTTATTGGTTGCAGATACCAGTATACATAGCGGCAATGTTTGTATTTTTCTCGGTATGGTCGCTGTTTTCCGGTATATTGTCTACATTCAGCAGTGATTTTTTGCAACTTGTAAAATCTTTTTCCATAATGCTGTTTTGGATATCGGGAATAATGTATGATGTCGCAAGAATAGACAATGAAATAATCAGAAAGATAATGCTTTTTAATCCGATAACCATTATAATTAACGGATTTCGGAATTCGTTTATATATAAAGAATGGTTTTGGGAAAATACAGGAGAAACTTTAAATCTTGTATTTACATTTATAGTTTTACTTTCTCTTACTGTTTATATATATAAAAAGCTAAAAAAAGAGATTGTAGATGTATTATAAAGGATTTTTTATGTTTGATTACAAAACTGCTATACAATTAAAAAATGTCAGCAAAAAATACAGACTTTTCAGGAATGAGAAAAAAAGGCTTGCTTCATTTTTTAATAAAAATATTGAATATAAGACTAAAGAAGTCCTAAGTGATGTGAGCCTTGATATAGAAAAGGGCGAATCAGTGGCTTTGTTTGGCAAGAATGGGGCAGGAAAGTCAACACTGCTTAAGATTATTACAGGAGTTTCATATCCGTCATCCGGAAAAGTCAGAGTCAACGGACGAGTAAGTGCTTTACTGGAGCTTATGGCAGGTTTTGATGCAGAAATGACCGGTAGAGAAAATATTTATTTCAGAGGAGATATCTTAGGAATAAAAAAAGACGAAATGAAAAAGGCAGAGGCCAAAATCGTTGAATTTTCTGAATTAGGAGAATATATAGACCAACCTGTAAGAACATATTCAAGTGGTATGAAAGCACGCCTTGGATTTGCTATAAATATAAGTGTAAATCCTGACATACTTATAGTGGACGAGGCACTGAGTGTAGGTGACAAAGCTTTTAGGGAAAAGTGTCGCAAAGCGGTAAATGATAAGATAGAAGATGGGGTAACATTCTTATTTGTTACCCATTCAACTGCTGATGCAAGAAAGTTTTGCAAGCGTGGAATAGTAATGAAAAACGGTCACATTGTTTTTGACGGAGATATTAAAGATGCTTCGGAATTTTATAACAAAAGCATTTTGAAGCAGAAAAGAAGTGTATAAAGACAAAGTGGGAATTAAAAGACGGAGTAAAGATGAATAAGATAAACAGAGGAAAGATTATAAATTTCAAAGCAGCAATTATGGCAGTGATACTGGGAATAAGCTTAATTTGCTGTGAACTTGTATATGCGGCTCCTATAACGGAAGAACCTCAAAATCCGGTGCAGCCACAAGAACCGTCTGTACCTCAGAATCCGCCTGCACAGCCTGAAACTCCCAATGTACCCACCGGAAATGGCAACGGGGGAGGTTCGCAAAGTACAGGAAGACCGTCTTCCGGTACGAGCGTTGTTGATACAAGACTCAGCAGGCTTGAAATTTCATGTGGAGAATTAGTTCCTGAATTTTCCCCGGATGTATATTCATATACTGTATATGTAAGCCGTGATGCACAGGATAAAAGTTGCACGGCTTCTGCTGAGGCAGTGGAGACATCTGCTGTTATAAGCGCTGAGGGACCCTCGGAGTTTGTAGACGAAAATGTTCGCAAAACAATAACAGTAGAGGGTACTGACGGAAGCAAAAGCGAATATGTGATAGATGTTCATGTCATTAAGGATACAGAAGTTCTTGTGGGAAATTCTCTGTATACTATTACTGAACCGAAAGACCTTAAGACGCTCCCCGGAAAATTTGAAGAATTTAAGACGGAGTTTAAAGGCAATAAAATAAAAGCTGTAAAGAGCAGTGATAAAAACTTGGTTTTGCTTTGCTTTGCTTCTGTCGATAATAAAGATGACATTCTGTGGTATATGCTTGGCAGCAATAAAGAAAATATATATCCGGTACAGTTTAAAGAAATCGATGGGAAAAATTATATATCAATTGCAAGCGGTGGAGAACTTACATATGGAGAAGAAGGTTACAGCCTCTTTGGAAGCTCAGGGGAGCTTTTATTTGCGTTGTCGAATGATGATAAAGATGGAATTACAGAGGACACTATACTTGGAAACAAGTACTTTTCAATATCGCTTATTGTGGCACTAATTATGTGCATAATATTGTGTATGTATCTTCTTGCCGCAAACAGAAAAATAATTAAGAAAAAAGACAATTCTACCGTATATTTCAGACCTTATATACATCTAAAGGATAACAGCGATGAAATCATAGGGGAAATAGAAGAAACACATGTTAATGATAAGGAGTCATAATATTGGCTGTTAAGGGAAAAACTTTAAAAACAGGTAAAAAGGAAAAAGATAAAGAAATATTAAACAATCTTGCTTTAGTTGTCGTACTGAATTATATAAAAAATATGAAAGTACAGAGGGACTTCTCAATGCCTGCATATTTTATAGACGAACTTGGAATAGAAGATTCAAAAGGTCTGATAAGAAAGCTTGAAAAGAAAAATTATATAGATTATATTGACGGCAATGTTTTGTGTGTTACCTCAAAGGGTGAAGAATTTTTCAAATTATATGGTGATTATCTTGAGTTCTTTAGTTTGGCAATAACGGGAGTAACCATTTTTGACTATCAGAATATGAAAGAAAAGATCGGCGCAGAAGAACCGTTTGAGAAAATCATGATAATGGTTATTCTTAAGAAAATAAATCAGCTTGTTAAAAGGGATGATTATATAGGTGCAAGAAATCTTCATTATGATATTGGAAAACTTTACTGTAAATTGGGATATTCGGGTCAGGCTATGTACCATTACCTTGCATCACTGTATTTTGATGTAAGCGGACTGAAATATTATGATGGTTTTTTGAAGTTTATTTCAGGCAAGATGTCTGAAAAGGAACTAAGGAATGATTATGAATATATATATATGGATACATATCTTTTGAAAGAGATAAGAAATGCAGGGGATGCGTACCATGATGATATTGTAGACTCCGTGTACGAAAAAAACAAAATAAGTATAAACTTATTAACTCCTGAAAAATTTAAGGAATTGGTGAAAGATATAATCGGTAAAAAACCATTAGAAGAGAAGTGGCAAGGCTATTTCAGAGCTGCGTATAATGCTTTGGTAAATGCAGTAAGCAATACAAAAGAAAAAAATAAAGCATTTCATTTAGCTAAACAATAGTATATAATAAAATAAAGCGAAAATATATAGTTTTGGAGAGCTCGTTGTGCAATATATAAAAATAGGGTTTTTAAAGATCCCCTGTGAGGTGAGAACTGAGGGGAACAGAAAAATATTTAAAATATTTGGAGTTAGATTACCCTTTTATGCATACAAGGACGGTTGTGGACAGAGATATTATAAATTCTTAGGAGTTAAATTAAAATTAGACTTTAAGGATAAAATTTTTGTCTCAAGGAGAAAACTTAATTTTCAAAACAGAGATGTTTGGGAAGATAAAGATATTAGGAAAATGTCAGAAAAAATTTTCATGGAAAAATTAGGTTATGAGCCCGATTTTGATAATCCCAAAACAATGAATGAAAAGATTTTCTGGATGAAGCTTAATTATCACGAACCGCTTGTTACCACATGCTGTGACAAATTCAGAGTAAAAGAATATGTGCGCAGCAAAATAGGAGACGGGTTTACGGTGCCTGTCATAGATAGTTTTGAATCTGCCGGTGATATTGATTTTGACAAGTTGCCGGATAGCTTTGTCCTAAAGGTGAATTGGTCAAGTGGGTTTAATATAATAGTAAAGGATAAAAAAGACCTTGACAGACAAAAGGCGAAAGAAAAGATAACCAAATGGCTCAGACCTGAGCAGAACAGCTATTATCAGGCATTCAACTGGGGCTATAAGGACATGAAACCGGTGGTATATGCCGAAGAATATATAGAACAGATAGACGGTCAGCTTTATGATTACAAGTTTTATTGTTGTAATGGAAAAGCAAAGTTTTTGTTTGTGTCTACAGACAGGTTCAGTGGCGAGGGAGTTACTTACGACTTCTTTGATATGGATTTTAACAGATTAGATCTTACTTACGGAGGAAGATGCAATTCTACAGAGCCTTTGAAAAAACCTAAATCTTTTGATGATATGATAAAATATGCAGAGATTTTATCTGAGCCTTTTCCGTTTGTTAGAGTGGATTTTTACGAAATAGAAGGACGGCCGTATGTAGGTGAGATGACATTTTACTCCGGAGGCGGAATACTGCCTTTTGAACCTGTAAGTTGGGATTATAAGCTTGGAGAATATATACAGCTGCCTATTGAAAAATACGGATAATTTTGGTTATGAATATAAAGAAAAAAATGAAATTGCTTAGGAGCAAAATAATCAAACATCGGGTTATCGGAAATATAAGTTATGTGATTGTATTCGGCAAATTCAGGATTCCTTATACAAAGAGCGGTCAATATCTTAGATTAGGCGGATTGGAAATAAAAAGGGGCAGACGCAGCGAAGAGGATGAACTTTTAAATCCTGCCGGAACATTCAGCTTTGAAAAAACAGAAGCAATATTGGCATATGCCATGGAAGAGAAAATAACAACCGATATAAAAAAGCATTATTGCGAACAGAAAGGGTATAAACAGCTCAAATATTTTCCAAATCTTACAAAACCGCAAACCTTTAATGAAAAGCTACTGTGGCTTGCCGTATATTATAAGAATTCGGATTATAGCGTGGCTTGCGACAAGGCGGCTGCAAAGGACTGGATAGGAAAGAGAGTAGGTGCTGAGTATACAGTGCCTGTAATCGGCGTTTATGATGATGTGAATGCAATGGATTTTGACAGTTTCCCTGAAAAATTCGTTATGAAAGCCAATAATGGATGGGGTTCAAATGAGGTAGCGCTGATTAGGGACAAAAGTAAATGCGATATTGAAAACTTAAAAGCAATAGCATCAACATGGCTTTATCCATGGAAATTCTACTGTTATAACAATATGTGTATAACTGACGAAAAACCGAGTCGCCCGCTCATCGTCGTTGAAGAATTTTTGGAGCAAAAGGGCAAAAAATACCCTGATGATTATAAATTGTACTGCTGTAATGGAAAAGTGAAATTTTCTATGATAGTCAGCAGCAGAGGAAACAAAAATCAAAGCCGTACATTTGTTGACAGAGAATGGAATCCGCTGCCTGTAGGCAGAGCCGGAAAGCAATCTGCCGCGTTGCCGACGAAACCTGCAATTTATGAAAAAATGGTAGAGTTAGCAGAGAGATTGGCTGTAGGAACTCCTTTGGTGCGTGTTGATTTTTATGATATTGATGGAAAACTATATGTAGGTGAACTGACCTTTACGCCGGGGCTGTTTCTGCGATTCGATTCTAAAGGCGAAGATGAATTTTTAGGCAATTACTTGGACATAAGTGGTCTTATGGGACAAGTTGATGCGATATAAAAGGTATTATTTAAAGGTATTATAAGAGAAAGGAGTTGTAACAATGTTTGAGAAAAGTATGCAAAACAGTTTTAAAAGAAGCATAGCTATTCTCTTAATCATCGCATTGGTCTTTTCAATGTGCGCACCATCGGCATTTGCTCTTGGCGAGCAGTGGCAAGGTACAGCAGAAGGCGATGTTTTGATTAAAGACACTGTAACAAAAATTGCTGACAATGTCTATGAGCATGAGGTTATTACCAACAACAAAGACGGTAATGAACAAAAGATAGACTACTTATGCGAAATAGGCAAGAGCGATACGATTAAAATCGTAGCGGGTTATGGGCAAGACGATGCAAGCAGCTGGTCGCTTACACCGACAACCAAACAGGCGGCAGCCTATGAAAAAATCATCCCGGCGAAACGGTAGTAGCCGGAATCAATGCAGACTTTTTCAATATGGCCACAGGTCAGCCTCAAGGCGCCTTGGTTATGGAGGGAAAAGTTTATAACAATGCCAATAACAGACCGTATTTTGGTATAACAAAAGATGGAAAAGCTGTAATAAGACAGGATAATAACCTTGGAGACCTTGATGCAGCTGTAGGTGGAGATGTTATATTAGTATCAGACGGAAAACCTGTTACTGAAAATACTTCATACGGAGCCCTTAAGTACAGCAGAACTGCTATAGGTATTAAAGCAGACGGAACCGTTGTAACTTTTGTTACACATGGACTTAATCCTCCTATTTCATGCGGTCGTACATATACCGATATAGCAGCTATGCTAGCTAATGAAGGATGTGTTTCAGCTCTTGCTCTTGACGGCGGCGGTTCGTCTACATTTGCGGCAAGACCTGAGGGAACCAATGATCTTGTTTTAAGAAACTCACCTGCCGACGGAGCAGAGAGAGCAGTAAGTTCCAGCTTGCTGATTGTTTCCACAGCAGAACCTACGGGGGTTTTCAGCCATGCGCAGCTTACTCCTAACAACGAAATCTATACACCGGGTTCAAATGTTCAGTTTGAGGCTAAAGGTGTAGATACTGCCGGAATTGGCATGGAGCTTCCTGAGGGTGTAAAATATACTCTTGCAGATAACAGCAAGGCGCTTGGTACTATAGACGAAAACACAGGTGTTTTTACTGCCGGTGAAGATACAGGTATAGTAACTGTAAATATGATCTATAAGGATAAAGTTGTAGGCGAGACTAAGATAGAAATCGCAGTTCCGGATCATATTTATTTCGGAAATGAAGAAGTCAGCTTAGGTTTTGAGGAATCATCTGATTTGGGAATTGTAGTCAGAAGCAAGGGCCGTGATATGAACTACAAGGTAGGAGATATCAAGTGGACAATCTCCGATCCTGCTATGGGTAGGTTTGAAGGCAATACATTTATTTCTGCTGACGGTGTCAGCCTTACGGGAGAAGCTACGGCAACTTCTGCTTTTGATGAGAATGTTTTTGGAAAAATCAAAGTTATAGTAGGTAAAATGCCTACAGTTGTATGGGACTTTGAAGATGTTGAGAACGAAGACGGAAGCACTATTCTTGCAGAAGATTATTATATCGGAACTGAAGAAGCTCCGGGAATCTTGAGCCACAGCAATTATGGCAGAGGTGGAAAAGAATCCATTGAAATAGTAAGTTCAGATATGGATGAGCCTGTAAGATTCGGAAACAAGAGTCTGAAGCTTAATTACGACTTCAGAGATTGTGGAGAAGTTACAGAGGGTGCATGTATCGGAACTACAGATGAATTAACTGTACCGGGAGTACCTACAGGTATAGGTTGTTGGGTATATGCTCCTGAAGGAGTAGGTGTACAGTGGGAAGGTGAAGGTTCTCAAGCAGGCTTCTGGCTTAGAGGATATGCAACCGATGGACAAGGTTCTTTAGTGCAATATGACTTTACACTTGAGCCTAAAAAAGTTCAGGGAGACCAACAGCCGGGAATCTATTGGGAAGGCTGGAAATATCTTGAAGCAGACCTTACGGGTTCACAAGCCCCATTTGCAATCAAACCGGGAATGACTTTCAGACTGATGTTTGTTGCAGGAACAAAGATGGGAACAAGAACTGCAAATTCCATCTATTTCGATAATCTTCAGTTTGTATATGGAGCCAATGTAGATGACATAGATGAGCCTTATGTGGCTTCTATGCAGCTCAATGGTGCAGAACTTGAAAACAACATGGTCGTAAAGACCAATACTGTTACCATAGATTCCATGCTTAAAGATAAAGACGGAAAATATGCAACAGGAATTGACGATAAGACTGTGAGAATGTACATAGACGGTATCAATGTTGTTGACAATGATAAATATATGTATGCTTACAGTGATGGAGACGACAGGGCACAGCTGTCCGATGTTAAGTTAAAGGATGGAAAACACTCCATAACTGTCAAGGCAAAAGACGGTTTCGGTAATGAAGTAAACGAAACGAGATACTTTACAGTAGATACAGGTTCACAAGACGAGGATACTTCTGTAAATATCATTCCGGCAACTGAGAAAGCCGTAATAGGTAAGACTATTGATTTACAGATAGTTGCCTCTGATGATACGGTTACCCAAAGTACAACAATCTTTAAACTTGGAAACCAGTTTAAAGATTATCAGGTTAAGTTTTCTGATAATTATGAGGGAACCTCTACCTACAACAAATTGGAAAAAACCATTACAATAGACGCAAAACGCAAAGAAACCGCTTCACCTTTGAGTCTTTGGGACAGGCTTACAGGCAATACAGAAACTGTAATAGCAACATTATCTGTAGATGTGCCTGCTAACCTTAAAGAAACAGATAGTTTTACTTATACTGTAAAAGGCGGAAAGTTTGAGACAGAACAAGGAGAATATAATACTTATTCAAGCGGAGAACTGAAAGTTGCCGTTGGTTCAGACTATCAAGTTTCTTCCGGTACTGTAATTTTAGGCGGCAAAGCAGCAGAGATTTTAGTTAAGGATTCTGACGGAAAGCCGGCAGCCGGAGTACAGTTGTATTTGTCGGAAGACGATAGGTTGATAGGGGAAACCGACGAAAACGGCATTCTTAAGACGGATGAGTTTAACAAAGGGGATCTTACCGCAAGTGATTATGTAATTTATGCAAAGGACAAAGACGGAGGTTTGTCATTTGAGTATAAGCTCTCAGTATTTGCACCTCAAGGTGAATTAAACGGTCTGCCTTACAATGTAAGATTCAATACCGTAGAAAAACTTGCTTCACAAAAGAACATTACATGGTTCTCTAACCCTCTTAATGAGAAGAAGCAGACAATCAAATACAGAGAGAGCGGAAGTCAAGAGTGGAATACAGTTGATGCAAAAACTCAGCAGGTTGATTTTAATACAAGCGGTAACTGCATAGTAAATGTAAATGCTGTAAACTTAGAAGGACTTAAGGCTGACACAACATATGAATATGTTTTAGGTACAGATGAAACTACTCTTGAAGCTGCAACTTTCAAGACCGGCCAAGAAGGAAAGAAAACCAATGAGTTCTTTATAATCGGAGATATTCAGGATCCTGATAAGAGTAGAGTTGAAGAAGTTGCAAGTCAATTGGATGCCAAGAATCATAATTATGATTTTGGTATCACCATAGGAGACGCTATAGATCAGGCGTCAAACTATACGGATTGGAGCGACCTTGGTGAAGTTCTGGGCGCTAATATGCTAGGCGGTACCAACATGGTAAATATCATGGGTAACCATGAATATTACGGAGATTCAAGTGCGGGAATCGCTTCTGCTATATATAACAATCCTAATACCGATGAAGGCGGATATTATTCATTTGAATATAATGATGTTTATGTAGCTGTAATTAACTTCTCAAACACCGCTTCTCCTATTAAGGAAGCGGCAGATTGGCTTGTAAAGGATGCGGAAAAATCAAATGCTACATGGAAGATTCTCTGCATGCATCAGCCTCCGTATTATACCAATAACGGTGGTAATGAACCTGTATATGAAACAATTCCTGATGCGGCGGAAAAAGCAGGTATAGATGCAGTGTTCTCAGGCCATGACCACTCATGGGCAGTAACAAATCCGCTTATCGACGACAAGATAGATGAAGAAAACGGTATAGTTTATTACATTGTCGGAGCAGCAGGAAGCAAGAGATATGCAGCCTCTACTCAAGATAAGTTTGACTACAATACAATATTCAAAAAGGTAGGAGAACCGTTTACGGCAACATACCTTAAAGTTTCATCAGATCAGGATGAAATGACCATAAATGTATATGATACAAAAGCAGGACTTTTAGATACTGTTGTGCTTAAGTCCGAATGCAATAAAAACGGACATGTACATGTTTACGACCCGGTTAAGAATGAACTCAGATGTAAAGTTTGTAAAAGGACTACAGAAAATTATACCGGAGATGTTTTCGACAAAGATGGAAAAGAATATTATCTGCTGAGCGGTGAGCGCCAGACAGGCTGGGTTACTGTAGGCACTGAAATGCGTTATTACGATAATAACGGTATCAGAGAGAAAGTTACAAAAGACGAAACACCGTCAACATGTATAATCGACGGATTCTGCATCTACACTTCGGAGTCAGGTGCAACAAAGAGAGTTGACTATATCGATGCAGGCGGACATGAATACGAAGTAAAAGACGGAAAAGTTATATGTACAAAATGTGGTTGGCAGCAGTTTGAAATGACTGATCTTGAGGTTTCATTAAGCACAAATCTGTACACATATAACGGAGCTGCCAAGACACCGTATACTACGGCTGTAGACCCTAACGGAAATACTCTCAAAAAGAGACCGCAGCCATATCCTGATTATTATTCTGCATATAAAAACAATGTTGAGGTAGGAACTGCAACAGTTACACTTACTGCCGCAAAATATGGCACATATGTAGATATGACTTCATGGAGAGGTAATTATAAGGGGTCTGTTACAGTTAAATATGAAATAAGACCTACTGCACCTACCAATGCTAAGGTGACTTATGAAAACGGCAAGTATGTTCTTATGTGGGATGCTGCTAAATATGCAGATAAATGTGTTGATGAATATGTTGTTTATCAGTCTGTAAATGGTGGTGAATGGACAGAAGTAGGAACCACAGCAGAAACAAAATACGGAATAACCGTTGATGAAAAGAACACATATGAATATCGTATAGCTTCAAGAAAGCAGGCGAAAGACGGCAAGACTTATGAGTCTGCAACTTATGCTACAGCCAAAACACTATCTCTTGATGTAAAAGCGGAATTCCGTGATGAAGATGCAAAACCTACGCTGAAGTGGAACACCAACAAGGGTGCAACCTATAATGTATGGCGTTCTACCAAAGAAAGCGGTGTTTACCAGAAAGTATTCTCGACTAAAGGCACTACATATACACATGTATCAGCAGAACCGGGAAGAACATATTATTATAAGGTTGAAGCAAGTGCTAACGGAGCAACTGTATTCAGTGATGTAGTAAGCGTAACTTGTCCATTGAAGTCACCTGCTATTGATAAGATTGAAATCAATAAAGAAGGAAAACCAACTCTTAAATGGACTGAGGTTAAAGGTGCTGCTCAGTATGATGTATACAGAGCCGATAGCAAAGACGGTGAATATACAAAGATATTTACTACTAAGGGAACAACTTATACAAATACTTCAGCTGAGGCAGGAAAAACTTATTATTATAAGGTTGCTGCAACTTATAATTCAGTAACTTCTTACAGCGGAGTAATGGGTATAACTTGTCCTATAGATGCACCTGAACTTGAAAAGATAACTGTCAACAGCGATGGAAAACCTGTAATTAAATGGAACAGTGCAGATGGAGCATTGTTATACAAAGTATACAGAGCTGACAGCAAAGATGGTGAATATGTTGAAGTTGCAGCTACCGAAAGTACAACCTATGTTGATACAAATACAGTACCTGCGAAAACATATTACTATAAGGTTGAGTCAGTTGCCGGTGAACTCACTGCATTGAGTGGAGTAGAAAGTATAACTTGCCCTATAGATAAGCCTGTTATCGATAAGATTGAACTTAATGGTGATGGAAATCCTGAGTTCAATTGGAATAAGGTAGAAGGTGCAGTTGAATATAAGGTATATAAGTCTGAAAGCAAAGACGGAAATTATGCTGAAGTTGCAGTTACTGGAGAAACAAGATATGTTGATACTGATGTATCACCTGCAAAGACATATTATTACAAAGTCGAAGCAGTAGCTGACAATGTAAAATCATTAAGTGATGAAGTAAGTATTACTTGCAGTATTGCATCACCGGTAATAGAAAAAGCAGAACTTAATGAATCAGGAAAACCGGCTCTTAAATGGAACAAAGTAGAAGGAGCACTTGAGTATAGAGTATATAAATCTGAAAGCAAAGATGGCGAGTACACTCTGACTTTCACAACAAGAGGAAATACTTATACAAATACAGGAGCCAAAGCAGGTAATGTATATTACTATAAGGTCGAAGCAGTAGCTAACAGTGTGAGCGCTGTAAGTGCAATAGTAAGTGTAACTTGTCCTGTACAGGCACCGGTTATTAAAACTGCTGAAACCAATGATTTAGGACAGCCGGTACTAAGCTGGAACAAGGTAAAGGGTGCAGCAGTATACGAAGTTTACAGAGCTGAAAGTGAAAATGGAGAATACTCTAAGATTGCAGAAGTTACAGCAACAGAATACACAGATGCAAAAGTTGCAGAAAATACAGCTTACTTCTATAAAGTTCGTGCTGTGGGAACAAATGCTAATGTGACAGCGGAGAGCAAAGCAATTACTGTTACATCAGGTACAGTTCCTATTGTTTATGACAGAGCAGAAGGAAAGAACAGATATGAAACAGCTGCTGCATCAGCAAATATGCTTAAACAGATTTACGGAATTAAAAAGTTCGATAATCTGATAGTTGCATCCGGCGATAGTTATGCTGACGCATTGGCAGGAAGCTACCTTGCAAAATCCAAGAAAGCGCCTATACTTCTTGTAAACAATGCTGCCGAAGCATTTGTGAAAGATTACATTGAAAAGAATGTAAATGCAGGCGGAACAGTTTATATACTCGGAGGAGAAGGAGTAGTTTCAAAGAGATTTGAAGACAGCATAACCGGTTATAATGTTAAGAGACTTGGCGGCAGAGACAGATTTGAGACTAATCTGAATATCCTCAAAGAAGCAGGAGCAGCAAGTGATGAGATACTTGTATGTTCAGCTTGGGATTTTGCAGACAGCTTGTCGGCATCGTCAACAGGCAGACCTGTTCTTCTTGTAGATGACAGCCTGAAAGACATTCAGAAAGAGTATCTTTCAAGCCTTGGAAGCAGAAACTATTATCTCATAGGTGGAACCGGTGCAGTGAAACCTGCTGTAGAATCAGAAATAAATGAATACGGTATGGTAGAACGCATTGCAGGGGCTAACAGATTTGCTACATCAGAGGCTATTGCTATGAAATTCTTCCCGGCGGGAAGTGGCAAACTTGTAATTGCATCAGGTGATGATTTCCCTGACGGACTTACAGGAGGTCCTGTAGCTATAGCTGAATCTGCACCTATAGTATTAGTCAACAGCTTAAACAGTGCCGAAGCAGAAAAATATATAGAACGCTTTGGTGTTAAAAAACTTATAGTAATCGGAGGCAATGGGTCAGTAGCAGACGCATTGATTGAAGATCTTATAAGATAAGAAATTAAATAATTCTCATAGAGAAATTGCTTTACACATGGGGATGGAGTGATACCATCCCCCTGTGCTTCTTTTAAAATATAAAGAAAGGGAGTCTTATGAAGAAGAAATTTTATGAGAGAGCAAAAAGAATTGTTGCTTCACTTTTGATTACAGCAATGGTGTTCTCATTTATTCCAATCAATCATAATGTTGCTTCTGCAGAAACAGTGGCAAATTATGATGCTGCAAAAGCAGTAAATTATGCAAAAGTACATTATGATGACGGCGGTACAGTTTTAGAACCGGGAAGAGAAGACTGTACACAGTTCGTGAGGGAATGTTTTGAAGCCGGCGGTGTACCAAAAGATGAAAATCGTATAGGCTATAACGATGGCAAACCATATGGTTACAATGTTGATGACTATATGTATTATCTCGTTAATAACGGATATGCAGAGGTGCATGACATTAAAACTGAAAAACAAGAATGGTCAAATCCACAGTGGTATGTAAGAGCAGAAAGCAATAAAGATGTATTGTCCGTAGGTGATGGTGTACTCTATTATTGTACGAACTGTAATGTATATTATCATATGTCTATAGTTACAGGAATAGATGAAAAAGGTTTTGCTCTTTACCATGCCCAAAATTCATCGGTCGGAGGCGAACCGCTTTGCCTGATTGACTGTTCAAAATGTGGTTCAAAAAAGGAAAATGTAAAACTTTATTCAATGCACATTACTTCACCTCAAAATGGTTATGGTACAGAATATAATGATATAACTGTATCAAATGTAAAGGCTCTAAGAACCGGAAATGGTCAGATTACCATAAGTTGGGATAAGGTAAAAGATGCAGCAGGATATAAGCTTTTTATCAAAAATGGTAAGAACAGTGTATATAATGAATTAACTGATATAAAAGAAAATATTTATGTACATACGGAAGATAAAGTAGGGGAAGCATATTATTTTGCTGTAAGACCTTATTTCAAAAAAGATGGTAAAACATATGTGGGAAAACTCAGCAATACAGCTTACAACAATGAATATTTACTTGCGCCTACCGGAGTTAGAGCGGTTCTCGATTCAGAAACAGGTACTGTAAAACTTACTTGGAATAAGGTATTTGGGGCAGATTCTTACGAAGTATACAGAGCTGAGGGAGAAAATGGCAGTTACGAAAAAATTTATGAAAACACCGGAACCACATTCAGCACTTCAAAACTGATGCCCGGAACTACATACTCTTTTAAGGTGAAAGCAATAAACAAGAGGAATGCGAACGGGAATTCCCCGCTCAGTGAAGCGGCTGTAATTAAGACTGATAATCTTAAAAAGGTTGATGTTAAAACTCAGATAAAAGATAAGGGAATTTATATTACTTGGAATAGGGTCAAATATGCGGATCGTTTTGAACTTTATAAGGCAACTGATGTAAATGGACCTTATGAAAAAATCAGTGCAAATACAGGAACAACTTTTACAACAAATAATGTTAAGGCAGGTCAGGTATATTATTTTAAGGTAAAGGCTATAAATGATAAAAATCCTAATGCCTCATCAGTAAGCACACCTGTTGCGCAGATAGCAAAGTTAGCACCGACATCAGTCAAAGCAACAAATGACAGCAACGGTAAACCTGTGGTTTCGTGGAGTAAGGCAAACGGAGCAGATGTTTACGAAGTATACAGAGCAACAAGTGCAAATGGTGTATATACCAAAGTCCAGAGCACATCAGCGGTATCATACACAGACACGGCTGCTGCAAAGGGCAAAACTTATTATTATAAAGTTAAAGCTATAAGTAATCTTGATGAAAATGCGGCTTCTGAGAGTAGTATCGTATCGGCTGTCTGCAAAGCTGAGAGTGCTGCTGTGGAAAGATTCTCAGGAAAGAACAGATACGAGACTGCCGTAGCGGTAGCTGATTCTCTCAAGAAGACTCAAGGTATTGATAAGTTTGACAGCGTTATCGTAGCATATGGTGATAATTATGCAGACGCACTTGCAGGAAGCTATCTTGCAAAAGTAAAGAATGCTCCTATTTTAGTTGTAAACGAAAACGCAGAAACTTATGTTAAAAATTATATAGATAAAAATGTAAACAAAAATGGCAATGTGTATCTTTTAGGCGGAGAAGGTGTAGTTTCAAAGAGATTTGAAAACAGCCTTAAAGGTTATAATGTAAAGAGACTTGGAGGAGCTAACAGATTTGAGACTAATCTGAATATATTAAAAGAATCAGGAGTTAAGAACGAAGATGTTCTTGTATGCTCAGCATGGTCATTTGCAGATAGTTTATCAGCGTCGGCAGTTGGCAAACCTATATTGCTGGTTGATACAAATTTAAATTCTGTTCAGAAAGCATACTTGAATGGACTTTCAAGCAAAAATTACTATCTGATTGGCGGAACCGGAGCAGTTAGTGATGCAGTAAGAGCAGAAGTTAGCAAATACGGAAAAGTTACTCGTGTTTCAGGTCTAAACAGATATACTACATCTAAAGCTATAGCAGATAAATTTTTCCCTAATGGAAGCAGCGGAATAGTTATTGCATCCGGAGATGACTTCCCTGACGGACTTACGGGAGGACCTCTTGCCATGGCCAAATCTGCACCTTTGTTCTTGGTTAGTCCGGGAAATACAATCAGTGCAAAAGATTATGTTGCTAAAAATGAAGCAGGTCTTGTAACTGTTGTAGGCGGAACCGGCGTAGTATCCGACAAAGTAGTAAATGATATAATTGGATAACGGTTGAAATTAAGAGATGGCGAAAACTCAATGTTATATATTTAATGATATTGGGCGGACGCCATTTCTTTTTGATTCTATAATAAATATTGAGCAGAAATACAAGCCCGGATGCAGTAAAATTGATCGAAACCTTATATATTAGATTGGTCTTTCTCTTAACAGTCAACGGCTCCACGATCTGATGTATACTCATACAGTTAAGCACATTTCATATGTGAACCACTAACCCTTAACTTTGCCCCGACATTTGACATTGAGCCTTTTTGATTGTGGTGGGTGCCAATTAAAACGCATTATTTCAAAGAAAATTTTATAAGTGCTTGACAGTGTACTATTGCACATGGTACACTTGAGATGAAAAGGGAGGTAAGCTATGTTTACACTTGATTTGCGTAACAACAAATCAATATATGACCAGATAGTAGACAAGTTCAAAGCACTTATAATGATAGGCGAGATGGAAACCGGGACAAAGATGCCTTCTGTGAGAGAACTTTCAAGGACGCTTGGGGTGAATCCCAATACCATCCAAAAAGCCTACAGAGAACTTGAACGCCAGGGATATATATATACGACAACGGGAGTGGGGACTTTTGTTGCCGATAAGAAGAGTATTTCACCTGACGAAGAAGCTTTGAACAAGGCTAAGGACGGAATAGGGGGGTCGTTCAATGAACTGCTTTATCTTGGTCTAAGCTATGATGAAGCTTACAAAATTGCGATTGATGTAATCGAAGAAAGGAAAAAGGACCTGTGATAAAAATAGAAAACCTTTGCAAAACATATGGAGATACAAAAGCTTTAGACGACTTCAGCCTATCTGTTCCAAAGGGTTCTGTTTATGGTCTCATGGGTCTTAACGGAGCCGGAAAAACTACGGTGATTAAACATCTTGCCGGTTTTGTGCTTCCGGATTTCGGAACAGTAACGATAGACGGTCAGTCTGTAATTGACAACGAAGAGCTGAAACAGAGGGTACTTATTATTCCGGATGAATTGTACTTTTTCCGTGGGTACAGCTTAAAAGACATGAGGGGTTTTTATAAAAACATATATAAAAGGTGGGATGAAGAACGCTTTGACATAATGGCGGAGGACTTTGGCATAGACCTTAAGAAAAATATGGGGAATTTTTCAAAAGGTGTAAGAAAGCAAGCAGCTTTCTGCCTTGCCATGGCAGCGACTCCGGATTATCTTATTTTGGATGAGCCGGTTGACGGACTTGATCCGATAGTTAGAAGAAAACTTTGGCGCTATGTGATGGGGGATGTGGCAGAGCGCCGGATGACTGTTCTTATATCATCACACAACGCAAGAGAAATGGAAGATGTATGCGATTACATAGGCATACTTGCAGATGGAAAGATGGTATTTGAGGGCGATTTGCTTGAACTTATGCCTGTTTCCATTGAAGAACTGTTTATAGAAAAGCTTGGAGGTGAAAACAGATGAAAAACAACAACTTCTTCAGCTTTTCATGGCCTCTGATAAGGGAATCTTTCAAAATGTACTGGTACATACCGGCATTGTCTTTTGTCATGTATTTCTTTGTTGGAATGTTTCCTGTACTTTCGAACTGGAAAAGACTTCCGGACTTTGAATATTACATAAGTCAGTTGTTTGACAATATGACTTGGGCACATGTATTGCTTCTTGCAACAGTTCCTGTAGTCGCCGGAGCTATGGTGATGGGATACATGCACAGAGGGCCAAAGACTATGATGCTGCATGCGTTGCCGATCTCAAAGAACAGAATGTTCAACTCTTATTATTTGAGCGGCTGGATACTGTGTCAAGTCCCTATATTACTTATGTCAATTTTATATTGCGCTATTGCGCCTAAAGTAGACATAATACAGCTTTCAGATGTATTGAGATGGTTTATCAGCTCTGTTTCCATTATAACATTTTTTTACAGCATATCAGTGCTTGCCGGCACGCTGACGGGAACGGTGTATATGAACCTTATAGCCACAGGAATAATGTTGGTTATAGCACCGCTTATAATGTTAATAACAAAGATGTACTGCGAAATGTTTATACCCGGATTTTATATAATGCCGGATGTTATTCAGTATTTCACAGTAAAAACCAATCCTTTGTTTGCCTTGCTTTTCTATTATGAACCTCTTTCTGTAAAAGCGTATATCATATATTTTATAATAGGCATAGTTATAGCAGGAGTGGCGAAAGCGATTTACAAGACAAGAAAGCTGGAACTTGTTGGGAATTCAATGTTGTCAAAAGTATTTGAAGAAATATGCACATATCTGATAGTATTCGTGGGAATGACGGCATTTGGACTTCTTACATGGAACTTTACCAGTCAAAGAACACTTGTAATAGTGGGAATGATAGTTGGTATAATAGTTACCTTTGTTATAAGTAAAATAGTTGTTAACAGAAGTATAAAGATATTCGATAAAAGGTTTATCCGTTCAGTTATAATATATCTATGTATATCTGTAGTGTTTATATCGGTTATAATTTTCGACATGTTCGGAATCGGTCAAAAGATGCCTGAAAGAAGCGAGATAGAATCCGTGGAGATGACAGACATTGTAGATGGGTATGAATATTCAAGCAGAGCTTACGGTGATGCAGATGAAAATTATGCTGATTTTGCTCAGGTTTTGACTTCTGATGAGGCTATAGAATTGGTTCTGAAACTGCATGAATATATAATTGATGAAGAAATTTATATTTTAAATGACGGTTCTTATGAAGGTGATTATAATGTAACTCTTGCCGATGTTTGGGGAAATGAGACATTTTCCTGTAATGAATATATCAACATCACTTATAACCTCAAGGGCGGTAAACAATTAACACGAAGATATGATATAATTCTTGGTGATGAGGTAACAGAAATTATAGATGAGCTTTTAACATGTGATGAATATAGAGAAAAAAGCAAGATAACTTCCTATATAAACATTGATAAGATTCAATATATGACAATAGCACGGATAATAACTTCACATTCCGAAAATAATGGCGGAGAGGAACGCCCGGCAACGCTTATAGTTGAGGACAAAGATAAAATAATGGGAATTTTGGAGTCATGGAATCAAGATGTGATTTCGGGCGGATACAAAAAGAATAACAGGAGTATTTCGGATAGTTACGCAGTTGCAAGTATAGAAGTGTATTTTGCTAAAGAACAGAAAAAACCATCTAAAAATAAATACGATAAAGAAACAGTAGTTTACTCCGGAAGTGAAAATCCGTTTGTAGGATTTTCGGCAACGGATATGGATAAAAACTTGTTAAATTACCTCAAGCAAATCGGCTACGGTGATGAGCTTGGAATCTGATAAGAAAGTAATTTTGTATGAAAGATAATTATTATAACACTGTAATAGTAGGTGCAGGAGCTTCGGGACTTTACTGCGCCTGTGCATTAGAGCCGGCAGATGCCGGCTCTGCAATTATACTTGAAAAAACAAAAAAGGCCGGAAGCAAACTTTTGATGTCCGGGAGCGGACAATGCAATATCACTCATGGAGGAACAATCAAGGATTTTATATCTCATTATGGGGATAACGGAAGAAAGATAAGAGGTGTTCTGCAAAAATACAATAATTTGGATTTGTGCGATTTTATTGAGGGCATGGGGGTGATGCTTGCCGAGAGAGAAGACGGCAAAGTGTTTCCTGTATCGATGTCATCAAATGATGTTTTAAGAGCACTTTTACAAAAAATAAAGGATAAAAATATCGGTATTGAATATAATGCAGGTGTTAATCATATAGAATTCTTGGGTGAATGGAATGATACAAACGACAGTCCTCGTTTTGCCCTTTATACACCAAAGGGAATTTTTAAATGCCGTAATCTTGTGATTGCAACAGGCGGAGCTTCATATCCGTCTACAGGTTCCGACGGCAAAATGCTTGAAACTCTGACTTCGGATCTTGAAATAGAAATCAGTCCGATAAAACCGTCTTTAACGACTGTATATGTAAAGGATTATCAATTCGGAGAATTGAGCGGTATCAGCTTTAGCGACATAGGATTAACAATTAGTGAAGCTTGCGGCAAGAAAATTTATACAGGAAAGGGTGATTTGCTCTTTACACGGAAAAATTTTTCCGGTCCTGTAATTATAAACAGTTCTCGGTATATTGAACCGGGGATGCAGCTTGAAATAAATTTTGCAGCCGATATGAACTTGACGGAAATGATAAATATCTTTAAAAAAGATTTTCCGGGAAATAAAAAATCTCCACAAAGCTATTTGAGCGAGAATTTTAAATTGCCAAAAAGGTTTTTGAGGATAATATGCGATGACTTGGGATTAAGCGAGCGTAAGGTATCACAGCTTACGGGAAAAGAAATCGGAGAACTTGCAGCCGCACTTGTTTGTGCAAAGTTTACCGTGGAAAGGATAGGAGGATTTAATGAGGCAATGGCCACATGTGGCGGGGTGTCTATTAAAAACTGGGATTCAAAGACGGCACAGCATGGCAGTTACAGAGGATTGTATTTTATCGGAGAGGTACTGGATATAGATGGAGATACAGGAGGATATAATTTGCAGTTTGCCTATTCTTCGGCAAGGGCGGCGGCAGCGCATATTTCGGCGCAGGTTTTGTAATATGTATGACGGATGGGAAATTGGATCATACGAGGGAGCATCAGAAGTGATGCTCTTTTTTGTTATCCGGGAAATATTGACTGCTGTAGCGGTACTTATGCAGTGTAAATTTTGTACACCGTTTAGGGTAAATAAGCTAAGAAGCAACAATAATAAAGATTTTCATATACTGAACGGAAAGGAGAAATTCTATGGCAAAATTGATATATTTAAGTCCGTCTAATCACGGCAAAAATCAAAACAGATGTCTCAAAGAGGGTTGTTATGAGGATAAGCACACAAGGCCAATTGCCGAAGTTTGTGCAAGGCACCTTAGGAACAGCGATTTGATGTTATAGTTGGTAAAACCTCACAAAATATGGCTGCACGCTGTAAAGAAGCAGACAGTAAAGGTGCGGAACTTTATGTGCCTGTTCACACCAATGCAGCGGCAGAATCGGCACGATACTTGTTGTTTATGTTTTATAATGATAATGAGGCATACAGAAAACTATTCAATGCAGTATCGCCACATCTTGAGAAAGTATATCCCGGAAATAAAAAGGCGGTTTTTCAGAAGAGAGCAACGCTGTATGAGGTAAACAGACCAAGGGCAAAGACGATATATTGCGAGCTTGGATTTCACACCAACGACACCGATGTGAAAGATTTTATTCATGACCCTGAAAAAGTAGGTAAGGCTTTGGCAGAGGGAATATGTAATTATTTCGGCGTATCGTTTGATGGGGATACCGGTGGAAATTCTTCGCCTCAGCAGGTAGAAGCAGGAAAACAAGTTCAGCTCAAAGGAACGCCGCTTTATGCAACATCTGTCGCCAAGACTCCATCAACTCATATCGATGGAACTTATTATCTGTGGGATAATAAGTTTATAAAAGGTCGCATAAGAATAACAAACTTAAGGTCACGAGTCGGTATCAAAGATCAGATTACCGGATGGGTCGATAAAAAAGATATTTAAAACATCAGAAGCTGCCGCCAAAGTCGAAAAGTGCAATTGCAAATACAGGAGAATGACGGGCGGCAGCTCGTTTATTGTTGATTTTTGAAACAAATGATGCCTTTCAAGCAAAAATACTTGACATCAACTCCCGACTATGTTAATATAGGCAAGGTGTCAAGTTTAAAAACTTAACAGAGCGGTTTTCAGATGCCAAAACATTGGGGAGATATTATGGTCGCTAATATAAATGATATTACAAGAGTTAGCCTCTTATATGATTTTTATGGTGCTCTGCTTACAGAAAAGCAGCGGAGCGTAATGTCTCTTTATCATGAAGAGAATCTTTCTCTTTCGGAAATTGCCGAAGAGTACGGGATTTCACGGCAAGGTGTTCACGATACTTTAAAGAAAGCCGAGCAGGCGTTGGAAGAATACGAACGCAAGCTGAAACTTGTAGACAAGCTTATGAGAACCGAAGAAGCGGTGTTTCGCCTCAGAGATGAGTTCAAAACTCTCGAAAAGATTATTGCAGATAACCGGGAAGCGATGGAACACCTTTATACAATAGAAAATATAATTAAAACTTTAGAAGATTAAAACAACAGGAATGCACAAAGTCATAAGGAGATAATATGGCATTTGAATCATTATCCGAAAAACTTCAAAATACATTTAAGAAGCTAAAAGGTAAAGGCGTACTTACAGAGGCAGATATAGACAGCGCAATGCGTGAAGTCAAGCTGGCACTTCTTGAAGCTGATGTAAATTTCAAGATAGTAAAAGAGTTCGTGTCAGAGGTAAAGCAAAAATGCCTCGGACAGGAAGTCCTGCAAAGTCTTACGCCCGGACAGCAAGTAATAAAGATAGTAAACGAACAGCTTACCGAACTTATGGGAGGTACGGGAAGCAAATTGACATATTCGCCCAGTGGATTTACCGTTCTTTTGATGGTTGGACTTCAAGGTACAGGTAAAACTACAACTTGCGGTAAGTTGGCGGCATATTTAAAGAAAAACGGCAAAAAACCTATGCTGTGTGCATGTGATATATACAGACCTGCTGCTATAGATCAGCTTGAAGTAGTAGCAAGAACCGTAGATGTGCCGGTTTATGTCGACAGAGAAAACAAAGTTGCAGAAGATATTGCCACTGCCGCACGCAAAGAAGCCGAGAAAAAGGGTCGAGATGTACTTATCGTCGATACGGCAGGCCGTCTTCAGATTGATGAAGAACTTATGGAAGAGCTGGCAAGAATCAAGAAAGCGATAAAACCCCATGAGATACTCTTGGTTGTAGACGCCCTTACAGGTCAGGACGCAGTTAATGCAGCAGAAGGCTTTAATGAAAAGCTTGGTATAGACGGTATCATAATGACAAAGATGGACGGCGACTCCCGTGGAGGAGCTGCTCTTTCAGCCAAGAAAGTTACCGGCAAGCCTGTTAAATTCGTAGGTATGGGTGAAAAGTTCGATGCACTTGAGCCGTTTTACCCGGACAGAATGGCAGGACGAATTCTGGGAATGGGAGATATGCTTTCCTTTATAGAAAAAGCACAGGAAAGCTATGATGACGAACAGGCAGCCAAACTTGAAAAAAAGATAAGAAAAAATGAATTCACTCTTGAAGATTACCTTGAACAAATGGGTCAGATGCAGAAAATGGGCGGACTTGGGAAAATGATAGAAATGATTCCGGGCCTTGGCAACAAAAAGGTAAGCGATGAAGAGATAGAAAAGGGAGAAAAAGAACTTAAGCAGATGGAAGCAATAATATATTCCATGACTCCCGCAGAGCGGCGAGACCCTAAAATACTCAATGCCGGCAGACGCAGGCGTATAGCGGCAGGATCGGGTCAACCGGTAAGTAAAATAAACAGTTTGATAAAAAAGTATGAGGATACAAAAAAGCTGATGAAGCAGTTTACAAATCCCGGCTTTATGAAAAAGAATAAAAAATTTAAAGGATTGTTTTAAGGAGGAAAACAAAAATGGTAAAGATCAGATTAAAGAGAATGGGAGCTCATAAGAAGCCTTTTTACAGAATCGTAGTAGCAGATGTAAGATCACCGAGAGACGGAAGATTCATCGAAGAAATAGGTTACTACAATCCTATGACAGAGCCTAAAGAAATCAAAATCAACGAAGAACTTGCTCAGAAATGGCTGAATAACGGAGCTCAACCTACAGATACAGTAAAAGCTTTATTCAAAAAATCAGGAATTTTGAAATAAGTAGAAAGCGGTGAAATCTAATGACTAAACTGGTTGAAGCAATCGCAAAGTCACTTGTTGACAATCCTGACGGCGTAGAGGTCTCAGAAGCAGACGGCCGTCAAGGAACGATTATTCGCCTTAAAGTAGACCCGAGCGATATGGGAAAGGTGATCGGCAAGCAGGGCAGAATTGCAAAAGCTTTCCGCACTGTTGTCAACGCCGCAGCAACTAAGGAAAACAAAAAAGTGACAGTTGAAATTGTGAAAGAATAATTGCTAAAATATATAGGCACATATTTACCATGAGTATTTATGTGCCTATAATAATATAAAAGGAAATCGCTATGGAAAAAATTAAAATAGGTAAGATAGTAAGCGCCGTAGCTTTGAAAGGCGAAGTAAAAATATACCATTATTCCGATTATAAAGAGAGATTTGAGGAACTTGACCGAATCATAGTACGAAAAGGCACAAAGAATGTAAAAGAGACAGAATACAAAATAGAAAATGTAAGGTATCAAAAGGATATGGTCATAATCAAGCTTAAAGGTATAGATGACCGAGATGCCGCAGAAGCCATGAGAGACTCAGATGTATTGATAACAGAGGATGACCTTAGAGATCTTCCGGAAGACACCTTTTATATAAGAGATCTTATCGGATGTAGCGTAAAAGACAGTAAGGACGAACATGTTATAGGAGTTGTAAAAGATGTATTGCAGACATCTGCACAGGACATATATCAGGTGGAACTTGAGGACGGCAGTGAAGCTTTGATTCCGGCTGTAGCTGAGTTTGTACACGATGTAGATATAGAGGGCAAGACGATTTTGATAAATGTTATTCCGGGACTTTTGCCGGATTGATAAAGCAGACATAATAAAAGCGGAGAAATGTATGAAAATAGACATATTAACCTTATTTCCTGAGATGTTTGCTGCTGTTACTGAAAGCAGCATAATAGGAAGAGCAAGGGAAAAAGGCATAATAGATGTAAATTTAATAAATATAAGAGATTACAGTACCGATAAGCATAATAAAGCCGATGACACTCCTTTTGGGGGAGGTCCGGGTATGGTTATGCTTGCAGAACCTATTTTTGGAGCACTTAGAGATATAGACGCCAAAGAAAAAAAGATTTTGTATATGTCTCCAAGAGGAAAGGTTCTAAATTATGATAAGATAAAAGAATTGACAAAAGAAGAAAATATAGTTATTTTGTGCGGCCATTACGAGGGTGTGGATCAGAGAGTGATAGATTACTGGGATATGGAAGAAATATCCATAGGAGATTATATACTTACAGGCGGAGAATTGCCGGCAATGGTTCTTGTGGATGCAGTATCCAGGTTTGTTCCGGATGTATTGGGAAATTCAATGTCCGCAGATGATGAGTCTATATATTCGGGACTTTTGGAGTGCGATCAGTATACAAAACCAAGAAACTATCAAGATATGGAAGTTCCGGAAATTCTTACAAACGGAAACCATAAGCTTATACATCTATGGCAGTATGAAAATGCATTGGAACTCACCAAAAAACGCCGCCCTGACCTTTGGGAAGCATATCTTAAAAAGGATAAAAATCTTACCAAAGACGAGAAAAAAATATTGGAAAAGGTTGTTGCAAAACCTTAGCAGTCCTGTTGTACTGTACAATATTTTGTGGTAAAATATCTTGAGGAGCAAAGATGAAAAAAACAAAAATTAACTTTACTGCAAAAAGAGGGCTGCTCATATTTGCAGCCCTCTTTATAATATTGTATATAATTATATATGTAGTACCTACGGTATCAGATATATTTACGCAAACATACATAGCTGAATATGGGACTCTTGAAGTAAAAGAGGAGGCGGACTGTGTATTCGTGAGAAATGAGAAGATATATAAAGCTTCTCACGAGGGTGCAGTCGAAAGAAAAGCAGACAGCGGTGATCTTTTGCGTTCGGGAAGCGTAGTGGCTACTCTTGGAGGAGCAGAAATCACCAATGAAAACCGAGGTATAGTAAGCTACAGATATGACGGATACGAGGACAGGCTTAATCCTGAGAGTATGTCTGAACTAAAAAAATCATTTATTTCGGAATATCATGAAGCAAAAGCATCTGTAAAAGATGCGGTTTCGGGTAATGCCCAATCCGGCGATGTAGCTTTTAAAATTATAGATAACAGTAATTGGTACCTTATATGTTGGATGAACGAGGATAAGGCATCAATATTTGAGACCGGCAGGAATGTTTCGGTAAGAATCGACGAAAACAATGAACTTCCGATGACAGTTAAAAGCATATCAAAACAGGGGGAAGACAGGCAGATAATATTTTCCTGCAACAGAACTTATAAAGATTTTGATATGTACAGAATAAAAAAATGTGAGATAATTGCATCAAGTTACAGCGGAATTATTCTAAACAGCGACAGTATAGTGGAAAAAGACGGTGTAAAAGGCGTATATGTGGTGGACAAGTTTGATAATGAAAACTTTGTGCCTGTTAATGTATTATCGTCTCAAGGCGGAAAAACTGTCGTAGAGAAAAACTTTTTTCATGATGCGGACGGAAACCGTATTGAGACTGTGGGAACATATGCCGAGATATTAAAATCCGGAAGATAAAGAGGGGTGAGAAGTATGTCAATCGGCGAAAATATAAAACATATTCAAAAATTAAAGGAAGAAGCGGCCAAAAGGTCCGGAAGAAGCGGAGAAGATGTGCTGATTGTTGCAGTTACCAAGCTGCATTCGACAGATGAAATAAATGAAGCTATAGACTGCGGAATTACCGATATAGGTGAAAACAAAGTTCAGGAAATAATGGACAAGTATGACCGTGTTAAGCCTGTGCGTTGGCATCTTATAGGTCATTTGCAGACTAATAAGGTAAAATATATAATAGACAAAGTTTCTATGATACATTCAGTCGATTCTTTGCATTTGGCAAAGGAGATAGATAAGAGAGCCAAACAGCATAATTTGACCATGGATATCTTGATTCAGGTTAATTCGGCCATGGAAGAAAGTAAATTTGGAATAACGACGGCAGAAACAGGAGAGTTGATAAATGATATACTGACCGAATGTTCAAATGTAAGGATAAGAGGTCTTATGTGTATAGCTCCGTTTGAAGACGATCCCGATGATGCAAGGGTTTATTTTGCAGAAGTAAAGAAACTTTATGATGAGTACGGAAAGATAGAGAATCCCAACCTTGATTTTAAGTACCTTTCAATGGGCATGTCAAATGACTTTGAAGTTGCCGTTGAGGAAGGTTCTAATCTTATAAGAGTAGGTACTTCCATATTCGGAGTCAGGGATTATTCCAAAAAAATGGGTTAAAATACGAGGAGGAAATTATTGATGGGAATTTCAGATACTTTTAAAAAATTAGTCGGAATCGAAGAAATCGATGATGAATTTGAAGAAGAAGAACTGGAGGCGGAAAAGGAAAGACTTTCAAGAGAAAGTTCTCGTAAAACACAGACAGATTATAAATCTCCTGTGGCTTTCAGTGACAACAGCAGCAGTAAGGCAGTGCCTATAGAAAGACGAATATCCGTTGCGGGAACAAGTGCATTTAAGCTTGTAGTAATAGAGCCTAAGAGCTTTGATGAGTGTCCAAAACTTGTAGATAGTCTTAAGGGCAGAAGACCGGTTATAATAAACTTGGAAAAGATAGAAACAGAAACCGCAAAAAAAATATTTGATTTTTTGAGCGGAGCTACATATGCTTTAAATGGCAATGTGCAGAAAGTGGCCAACAACATTTTTATATTTGCACCTGAAAGTGTTGATATAGCTGCTAATCAAGATGAAAGGGGATTCGACTTCGGGGGAAACAAGAACCCTTGGAGATAGAAAGATTTAGCTGATTATGAAAGGAACGCTTATTTATGCCATATATCTGTTCAGCAATATTTTAGTTATGACACTTGTATTGCGAGCGTTGATGAGTTGGTTTGTAAGAGATATGTACAGCACTGCCGGCAAAATCTATACAGCACTGATAAGATTTACAGAGCCTATCGTTATGCCGTTCAGAAGATTGCTAAGCAGGTTTAATACCGGCATGATTGATTTTTCTGTTTTGCTTGCAATGATTGCCATTGAATTAGTAGGGAATATAATTATAAAGTTCATACTGTTTTTTTAATTGATTAGGGGAGAGAAGAATGATTACACCTGCGGACATAGAATATAAAGAGTTTACTAAGGCAGTAAGAGGATACAAAGAAGAAGAAGTAGATGCATTTTTGGATTTGATTATCATAGATATGGAAAATCTTATCAGAGAAAACAAAAAACTCAGGGCAGAGTTGGAGAAAGCAAAGAATCAAATGAGTCAGCATGTTAATACGGAAACTTCCGTATATGAAACTCTTGAAGCAGCAAAGTCGCTTATGAATGATATAGCTGCAAGTGCCGAAAGAAGGGCTGAAGTGCTTTTGAAAAACGCAGAGATGGAGGCTTCTTTGATAACAAAAGAAGCAAGGGAGTCAATAGTTAAGCTTACAGAAGAGGGCAATCGCCTCAGAGGAAGAGTGGAAACTCTCAGAAGCAGATATAAGAGGCTCCTTGAAGATGAGCTTGAAAAATTGGATTATACAAAGAATGATTTCTTCTCGGAATTTGAAAATGAATTTATTTCTTCATCTATGGACAGTGCGGATTCAAATAACTTGTATTCATCGGATGAAAATGAATTATCAGCTTTAAAGGCAGATTCCAATTCAAAAAGAGATCTTACAAAGACTATAGTTAATTTAAGATAATAATAAGGGGATAATAGTATAATAGCATAGTAAGATGAAAAGATTCAGGTATTTATTGGTAGTTGGGATTGTAATTTTAGATCAGTTTACAAAAATTCTTGTAAGACATAACATGTATGTAGGTGAAAGTGTTCCGCTAATAAAGGATATATTTCATTTGACATATGTTCAAAACAGGGGTGGTGCTTTCAGCATATTATCCGGGCAAGGTTTTATTTTGACAGTTGTTCCCATAGCTGCTGTAATTTTTGCCATATGGTATATGGAAAAGCATGTAGATGAGCATTGGAGTTTATTTCTGTCATTGAGCCTTATAATAAGCGGCGGAGTCGGAAATCTGATAGACAGAGTGTTTTTTGGTTTTGTGACGGATATGATAGATTTCAGATTTTTCCCGGTGTTTAATATAGCAGATATTGCCGTGTGTACAGGAGCGGGACTTTTGATTCTGTATACTATGTATTATTCTGAAAATGATGGTCAGGGAAGAAGCGAGCAGAGATTGGGATAAACAAAGTATAGTATTATATTCAGGCGGAAATTTATGAACGATAAGTATATATTTTCGATAGATAAAGAACACCAAAGCACTAGATTAGATTTAGTGCTTTCTTTGCAGTTTGAGGAAATTTCAAGGAGTTTTGTTCAAAAACTTATAGAGTCCGGGAATGTTAAAATAAACGGTGAAACATGTTTCGTCAAGAAATATAAGGTCAACGAGGGCGATGAGATAGAGATAGACATTCCTCAGCCAAAGGAGCTTAAGATTGAGGCGGAGGACATTCCCTTAGATATAGTCTATGAGGATGACGATGTTCTTGTAGTCGATAAACCACGAGGCATGGTTGTGCATCCTGCGGCAGGCAACGAAAACGGAACGCTGGTAAATGCAATCATGTATCATTGCGGAGACAGGCTTTCATCTATAAACGGAGTTATCAGGCCGGGAATTGTACATAGAATAGATAAGGACACCAGTGGTTTGCTTGTTATAGCCAAAAATGATTCTGCCCATGAGTCTTTATCGAGACAGCTTGCAGAGCATACCGTTACAAGGCGTTACGAGGCATTGTTATTTGATAACCTAAACGAAGATGAGGGAACTATAGACGAACCATTGGCAAGAGATCCCTCAAACAGGCTTCGTTATGCGGTAGTTCACGGAAAGAATTCAAAGAGAGCCGTAACTCATTGGAAAGTTCTTAAAAGATTTGGACGATTTACTCTTATTGAAGCGAGATTGGAGACAGGAAGAACTCATCAGATACGAGTGCATATGTCATATATAAAGCATCCGTTAGTCGGAGATATGTTATATGGACCAAGAAAACAGCCTTTTGATGTTTCCGGACAGTTGCTCCATGCTAAAAAACTGGGATTTATACATCCTAAAACAGGCGAGTATATGGAATTTGAATCTCATAGGCCCGAAATATTCGAAAGAGTGCTTGAAAAATTAGAAAAAGCAGAAAGGAAATAATAATGGAGAAAGTCGCATTAAATCCCGGAACTCTTCTTTCGCCGGTACCTGCTGTTATGGTATCCTGCGGGCAGGGAGAAGAAAAAAACATTTTGACTATAGCTTGGACAGGAATAGTTAATTCACAGCCTCCGATGACATATATATCTGTGAGAAAATCGAGACATTCCCATTCAATAATAAGTAGGGAAAAGGAGTTCGTTATAAATCTGACTACAGAGAGAACTGCTTTTGCGGCTGATTGGTGTGGAGTAAAATCAGGTGCGGATTTTGATAAATTTAAGGAAATGAAGCTTACTCCCATTGCATGCGAGGAAGTTTCGTGTCCAATGATAGGCGAATCACCAATAAATCTTGAATGTAAAGTGAAAGAAATACATGAATTTCCAACTCATGATATGTTTATTGCGGAAATTGTAAAAATACATGCCGATAAAGAACTTATGGAGGATAATGGTAAGCTGTCAGCTGATAAGGCGGGACTCGTTGCTTATGTTCATGGTGAATATTTCGGACTGAAAAAGAACTCTATAGGCCGCTTTGGTTTTTCTGTCATGAAGAAGAAAACAAAAAAGCGTATAAATAGGGAAAACCATCAAAAACGAGTCACTGCCAATCAAAGGAGGCGGAGGAAGTGATACAGCCTCCGGGGATAAATTAGGCATCATGGATAAAGATAGATAGGACTGATCCTTGAGCGTTCATTTTAATTTTTATAAACCTGTCAGCCGATTTATTCGGCAGACAGGTTTTTTGTACATCTAAGTACGCTTTTTAATATAGTCTATACAATCTTCACAAACATAACCGCATTTAAAGGTTATGTTATTGTGAATTCTCCCGCATAGTGAACAGCGATGCTGGCCCATGGTCTATACCCTCCTTTTTAGTACAGCTAATAGTAAGTACCTGAGATGTAGCTTAATAATATCCCATAATGATGATAAATAAAAGAAAAAATTACATAATATGTAAAAATTGATATTTTGATGTAAGATTTTGGTAATGTATTGTATTTAAGACTATTTTGAGCAAACAAAAACTGCCGTCACTGTTTTAACTTCTTAGGGTTAGTTCATTGTGATACGGCAGTTTAAAATTTTGATTTATTTTGGCAGTTTTGGATTTACCCAGACTGTACGATTGTTGGTGAAGATTACCATACCGGGCTTGGCTCCGGCGGGTTTCTTGACATACTTTATAGGTACATAGTCAACAGGAACATTCTCTGACTTTCGGCCTTTGCTGTGATATGCGGCTATGGAAGCAGCTGTATAGACAATTTCATCCGGCAAATCTTCCAATGGCGGCATAGTGTTTATCCCTGAGTTTTGGGCGGGTCTTAAGAGAACATGGGAACCCGGAATGTCTTTAGTATGAAACCATATGTCACGGGATGAAGCTGTTTTAAATGTAAGCAAATCGTTTTCCTTGTTATTTTTGCCTACTAAAATTTCAAAATCATCGCCTATGGTGTATCTATAAGGGTTGGATTTTATCTTTTTTTCCTTAAAGCCGCCGGGAATTTTCCTTTTTCTTATATATCCGGTCTCCTCCAGCTCACGACGCAGTGCGTCTATTTCAGATATATCTTCAGCGTTTTCAAGATATGAAATAACTGAATCAAGGTACTTTATATCGTTATCATTGGAGGCGAGCTGAAGTTGCTTTTCTTTAACTGCTGTCTTTGCCTTTCCGTATTTTTTGAAATATTGCTGTGCGTTTTTGGAAGGACTTATCGTAGGGTTAAGCGGTATATTTACAGAAGTTCCGTCATAATAATTGGTTACGGTGACGGACTTGGCACCGGATTTAATCTGATGGATATTGGCAGTTATCAGTTCGCCATATAGCCTAAGGTTTTCTGAGTTTTCCGCTTTTAAAAGATCTTCTTTGAGTCGTTGCTCTTTGAGATGAAGTTTATCAAGCTGAGCAGAAACGGATTTGAGGAGATCTGATGATTTTTGTCTTATGCGGTTGGAGCTTTGTTTATTGTTGTAATAATACTCCAAACATTCGCTTAAAGAGTCAAAGACGATAGGCGTGCAGACATCTTCGTATTCAGAGAGCCTTACTGCATGAAATTCTTTTGGAAAACCTTTCTCATCGCTGTAGACTACAGGTGTGCTTTTGCCTATAGATATATTTTTGCATGTGGTTTTTAAGAACTCGATGGGGTTTCCTGATGAGGACATTTCCTCGGCAAATGATGGAGAAATACCTCCGACAGTTCTTTGGATTACGGATGCAGCAGGTGAAATTCCGTTAGTCGATATATATTTTTGCTCTTGGGAACTATCACTTATCAGTGTTTTAAAAGGTATTTTGTCTTGTTTGGGCGGGTATTGATAAACTATGCCCGGAAGTAGTTGTCTGACACGGTTCACATCTATGGAAACATGTTTTATAGAGTCAATTATTTTTCCGGAAGCTATATCAAGCAGTATTATATTGCTGTGCTTACCCATGATTTCAAATATGAGTTTTTTTGAAACGGTAAATCCCAATTCATTTAATGTTTCAAGACTTATTTCGATTATACGCTCACTGTTTGTTTGTCTTATATCGGTAATTCTTGCGCCCTGCACATGTTTTCTCAGGAGCATGCAGAATGGAAGGGGAGCAGGAGGATTGGGAAGCTGTGATTTGATGAAATGTATTCTGGATGCACCGGGATTTACCGATGCGTAAAGCTTTACATTCCCTTGTTTTGTGTGTATGTGAAATACCAGCTCTTCAGATTCAGGCTGGTATATTTTATCAATCTTTCCCATTATTATCTTAGGCCGCATTTCACATACAGCTGCCATTGTAACTATTCCGTCAAAAGCCAATTTTAATTTCCTTTCGTATTTAAAACTACATTGATAGTATAGTGGAAAAAACAGAAAATTTCAATGTTATTTATAGGAGTGAAGTTTGAAGAGCGTGTATACATCTTGCCAAATGAAGAGGTTTAATGTAAAATATTTTTGTTATCATAGATTTTAGAAAAGAGGGAAACATCAGATGATAAAGAGTATGACAGGTTTTGGAAGAGGAGAATATTCCGACGGAAAACGCAATATAACTGTAGAAATAAAATCGGTAAATCACCGCTATTCGGATGTTTCGGTAAAGATGCCCAGACGATACAGCTTTGCCGAGGATAAGATAAAATCAACGGTTAAAGGCAAAGTGCGCAGAGGTAAGATTGATGTATCGGTAATGGTTGAAAATATTACCGAAAATGATATAAACATTAAATTAAATGAGCCTATTGCACGCCAGTATTGCGAAAATCTCAAGATTTTGCAGGACGCTTTCAGTTTGAAAGGCGATATTTCTCTGGAACTTCTTGCCAATATGCCGGATGTAATGAAAGCAATACCTGATGTTGAGGACGAAAGTGAGATAATTGCTGCAATTTTGATTCCTGTAGAACAGGCAGCTTTAAATCTTGAAAAAATGAGAAGTATTGAAGGTGAAAAGCTTGCAGAAGATCTCCTTAAAAAAGGTGAAAATATAAAGGTTCTTTTGGACAAAATAGCCATAAGAGCCCCTTTGGTAGTCACCGATTATATGGAAAAGCTGAAAAACCGTATAACAGAGTTATTAAACGGAAATGCTTCTCTGCCGGAAGAAAGAATTTTAACGGAAGCTGCCATATTTGCAGATAAATGTGCCATAGATGAAGAAATTACAAGATTGAACAGTCACCTCATTCAGCTTGAAAAAATCGTTAAAAGCGGTAATGAGGCAGAGGGTAAGAAACTTGATTTCCTTGTTCAGGAAATGAACAGAGAAGCCAATACAATAGGCTCAAAGGCCAACGATATAACAATAACAAATTATATGCTGGATATAAAAAGTGAGATAGAGAAGATAAGAGAACAGGCTCAGAATATAGAATAACCCTTGAAAATACAGTAAAAATGTGATAAAATACTATTTCATAGCAAGCACAATTAACAGTAACAGGAGTTCAAGATGAATCTCAACAAAAAAAATCCGGGTAAGCTCTTCGTATTTTCCGGTCCATCCGGGGCAGGTAAGGGAACAATATGTAAAAGTCTTTTGGAACAGATGGACGAGTTGGCGATTTCTGTATCGATGACCACACGCAATCCAAGAGAAGGGGAAACAGACGGAGTAAATTACTTTTTTACCGACAAAAATACATTTGAAGAGAATATAGCTCGCAACAATTTCCTTGAATATGCTCAAGTTTACGGCAATTATTACGGAACACCGAAAGGACCTGTACTTGAGAAACTTGCCGACGGCATAGATGTTATTCTTGAAATAGATATGCAGGGCGCCCTAAAAATTAAAGAAAATTATCCGGACGGAGTCTTTATATTTATATTGCCTCCATCCATGGCTGAGTTGAGAAAAAGGCTTACAGGCCGTGGTACAGAGACAGAGGAAGCAATAGAGATGAGATTGGGAGAAACACTCAAGGAACTTTCCTATATAGATAAATACGATTACTGTGTGGTAAATGGCGTTTTGGAAGAAGCAGTATCCAGAGTCAAGGCTATAGTGGTTGCTGAGCATTCAAAGGTAGCATTTACCGCAGAAGAACTTATTGAAAGTTATAAGGAGGAAGTATAATGTTATATCCATCTATCAATGAGATAAGAAAGAAAGCCGACAGCAGATACACTATCGTGATTTTAGCGGCAAAGCGTGCCAGAGATATTATTGATGGCAAGCCTATTCTTACAGATGCCGAGACAGACAAACCCGTATCTATAGCGGCCAATGAAATTGCAGAAGATCTCATCACTTACAGCAGAGATGAGGCTGTTTTGCAGGTTTAAGAAGCTACACATTTGAGCGAAGCATATGCTTCGCTCTCTTTCTTGTATAAAATTCGCCTATCCAAATCTAAAATTCATGGCGTGACTTTACACTTCAACAGTTATAAAAGCAATTTTTGAAATTTCATAATTGATATATATAAAGCGGGCATTATCAAGGGATTCAAAGGCTCAATATGAAAATATGTGATTTAAGATTATGTCGTAATTCATCATAAAATGACGAAATTTGCGGAAAAATAGTGAAATGTGAATTGTCGTGTCAGTGCTATAATATCGTTAAAATATATAGGCTATTTCAAAGGAAAGTCGCAACAGGCGACAGACAGGAGGCTGCTATGGGCGAATATATACCTGTTATTACCAAAGAATGCAGCAGAAAGGTCAGAGTGGATGATATAGTTTATCTGGAACAGAGGCAAAGAAAAGTCGGAATCGTCACCAAGGAAACTACTTATGAATGTTATGAAAAAATTGCCAATCTTGAAAAACAGTTGGATGAGAGGTTCTATCATACATTGAAGAAGTTAGTGGTGAATTTGGAACAGATATCTTCCATGAAAGATCAGAATGTAGTATTCCAGAATGGGATGGTGTTGATGTTGGGAAGGGAGAGCTATATAAGAACCAAACAAGTGTATACTGCATATTTGAGAAAGCTGATATAATTAAATGTAAAAAAATGAAAGTAAAATATTGACAAAAGAAATGTTTGGGCATATAATGATGATATCATCAAGGTAGTAAGCATGCATACATGTGAATTTAAAGAGCGCTTATTTATATAGGCGCTCTTTTTACATGGGATAAGTGTGCTTTTACTTTTGTAAGAGAGGGGGATTTTAATTGGAGATTTTAAAGAGAGTAACGGTGCCTGTTGTTATAATACTTATGATTTTCAGTGCCGGTATTCCGACTTTTGCTATCGGTGAAAGTGGAGAGAAAGTTGTCGATATTGATGTGAATGGAGGTGAGGCAATAAAAAACGAGCTGATAAGAGGGTCAATTGAGGGTATTAAAACTGATGATAAAGGACAAGCTCTTGAGGGTGCGGTGTTTGGTTTATTCAAGGAGAAAGAAACCGACCTTAAAGAAGAGAATGCAATCTTGACCGATATATCCGATAAAGATGGGCTGTTTAGCTTTGATGGTGTGCCTTTCGGCAAATACAAGATATATGAGATATTGCCGCCGGCAGGTTATCAAGCAGATGGAAAAGTTTATGAGGCAGTGATTGACAATGACAAAAAAATTGTTGAAATATCGGCATGTAACTATCATATTGTTCCTGCAAAAACCGGTGATAAATACAAACTTTATCAATGGAAAACGGCATGCATTTGTTCGTTGATGGCAGGTATTTTGATTTATATTGGGTATTTCAAGGTGAAAAACCATGCAAGGGGGATAAACAAATGAGAAGTATTAAGAAAGTAATTTCTTTGTTAATTATAATGTCAATGATGTTATCTATGGTGGCTCCGGCTTTTGCAGCAGAAAAGGTTGTTCTCAAAATGAGGCAGCTTGGACCTTATTTCAAAAATCATTATAATGTGGTTGATTGGGGAGCTTATGACGGAAATATAACGGTGTTTCAGATAGGAGATGAGTATGCGTTTTGTACAGAAGCCGGCAATGCAATAAGAGATGAAGCAGGAAATCAGTGGATTCCGGGAAGCACTCCCGACTTTAGTGCCGATTATAATATAGACATTGTGACTGAAGATAATTCAACTCAGTCAAAGATAGCATACCTTGGTTTCCTCAGACATAGTGAAAATCCTGATATATGGAATGATAATATTGTAAGAGACTGGTATTATGCCATGACTCAAATGATGATATGGCATAGCCTGCCTGCACAATCCGTAACAGCCAATGGTATGACTGACGGTAAGTATAACTCATATTTTTTAAATCCGTCTTTGGCGAGTGAATTTGAAAATTTTAAGACAAAGATTCAGAAAGAATTGGACACATGGGACAAGCGCCCTGATTTTAACGGTAAAATTATAAATGTCAGAGCCGGAGAAACAACAGAAATTTCAGATAGTAGCGGAGTTTTGTGTAATTATAACGAATTTGAATATAAGGGAAGAGAAGTTAGCATAGAGCATAAGGCGGGAAGTAATATACTATCCGTAACTGTGGATAATGATTGCAACAGCAAGAAAATTGTGCTTACTGAAGAAGAACTTGCAAAAGCAGGTTGCCTTAAATATGCTTCAAAAGCACAGGTGAATTATGTTTATACAGCAGATAATTCGCAGGATATGGCAGTATACGGATATACAAATCCGATACCTCTTGCTTTAACTTTAAATGTTGATATACTGACAGGAAAAATTGCAATAGAAAAAACAAAAGCGCCGGATGCGTCTTCTGATGAATCGGTTCCGGAAGAAGGAGCAGTGTTTCAGATATATCTTAAATCGGCAGGGGAGTTTTCAAAAGCGGATGACGAACATAGGGATATCATAACAACAGACTCAAAGGGATATGCTGTAACAAAAGACCTGCCTCACGGAGTGTATACTGTACATCAGATAAAGGGAGCAGAAGGGCATATATTTACGAAAGATTGCAACGGTGTACAAAGGGAACATAATAAAAAACTTAATAATGGACTGCCAAT
>CAJMLH010000010.1 GCA_905214195.1 uncultured bacterium | reverse complement strand
CTGACTGGTTATGGGTTTTCCGCATACAGGACAGTGAGGTCTTCCTATTCTTGCATAAAGAAGTCTCAAATAATCGTGAATCTCTGTAACGGTGCCTACCGTAGAGCGGGGGTTTCTGTTGGTGGTCTTCTGGTCTATCGAAATTGCCGGAGAAAGTCCCTCTATATACTCCACATCGGGTTTTTCCATCTGTCCAAGAAATTGCCTTGCATATGAGGACAGGCTCTCCATATATCTTCTCTGCCCCTCGGCATATATGGTATCGAAAGCGAGGGAAGATTTCCCCGATCCCGAAAGTCCGGTCAGCACGACGAACTTATCTCTGGGAATAGTAACATCTATATTCTTTAAATTATTTTCATTGGCGCCTTTTATAACTATATCTTTCGCCATATATCTTCTCCTTTCACGGCTGTCCAAAAATCCAAGGTACTTAGAATATGATTGCTTTGGTTGAACAAAAATCAGAGTTTCGTCTTATACTCAAAGATTTGGTCTCTTAATGATGCGGCACGCTCAAATTGCAGGTCTTTGGCGGCTTGCTTCATGTCCTTTTCCATTTTCTTTATGAATTCCAGTAATTCTTTTTTAGTCATTTCGCCGGCTTTCTTTCCTCTGTAAGAGCTTTCTTCCTCTGCCGCTCTTGTTGCCTCTATTACCTCACGAACGGACTTTTTAACGGAAGCCGGTGTAATTCCGTGTTCTTCGTTGTATGCCTGCTGTATGTTTCTTCTTCTTTCAGTTTCCTCTATGGCAGCTGCCATAGCCTTGCTGATATTGTCTGCATACATTATTACTTTTCCCTCTACATTTCTGGCAGCTCTGCCAATAGTCTGTATCAGTGAAGTTTCTGTTCTCAGAAAGCCCTCTTTGTCTGCGTCCAATATTGCCACAAGCGATACCTCAGGTATATCCAGACCCTCTCTCAAAAGATTTATGCCCACAAGAACATCAAATACGCCCATTCTCAGGTCTCTTATGATTTCAAGCCTCTCAAGGGTGTCGATTTCCGAATGGAGATACCTTACTTTTATTCCAACTCCCTTTAAATATTCTGTAAGGCTCTCTGCCATTTTTTTAGTAAGCGTTGTAACGAAAACTCTTTCTCCTCTATCCGTTACTTTTCTTATCTCTCCTATCAGATGGTCTATCTGTCCCTCTGTCGGAACCACTTCTATAGGCGGATCGAGCAGTCCCGTAGGTCTTATAATCTGTTCTGCGCTTATGCCCATTGACTGCTCTTTTTCATACGGAGCGGGAGTTGCGCTGACATATACTATCTGATTGACAAGGTCGTTAAACTCGTCAAACTTCAACGGTCTGTTGTCTAAAGCCGACGGAAGTCTGAAACCGTAATCGACAAGGGAGGATTTTCTCGATCTGTCACCCTCATACATTGCTCTAAGCTGAGGCAGCATTACATGGGATTCGTCTATCATTATCAGGAAATCTTCCGGAAAATAGTCTATGAGAGTATATGGTCTCGTTCCCGGAAGCAGCCCGTTAAGGTGCCTTGAATAGTTCTCAATTCCCTTGCAGCTTCCCACTTCTCTGAGCATTTCAAGGTCGTATCTGGTTCTTTGCTCTATTCTTTGTGCCTCAAGAAGCTTTCCTCTGTCCTTGAACCACTGAACCCGTTCCAAAAGTTCCTCATCTATGGTTTTAAGGGCTCTCTCCATGTTTTCCGGCGATGTGACATAATGGGATGCCGGAAATATGGCAATATGATTTCTTATTCCTGTTATTTCTCCCGTTACAGGGTTCATTTCCTTAATCGAATCTATTTCATCGCCAAAGAGTTCCACTCTGACTGCCGATTCCGAGCCTGCCGGATAAATGTCAATTATATCTCCCCGTACCCTGAAAGTTCCTCTATCGAAAGAGAGGTCATTTCTTGTATACTGTATATCTACAAGCTTTCTCAATATCTCGTTTCTGTCTTTTTCCATTCCCGGTCTCAAAGAAAGCATCTGATTCTCATAATCGAAAGGGCTTCCCAAGCCGTATATACAAGATACGCTGGCTACGATTATAACATCACGGCGTTCTGCCAGTGAAGCTGTTGCAGAGTGCCTAAGCTTATCTATCTCGTCGTTTATCTGTGAATCTTTTTCTATATATGTGTCTGTGGACGGAACATAAGCCTCCGGCTGGTAGTAATCGTAATAGGATACAAAATATTCCACTGCATTTTCGGGGAAAAACTCCTTAAACTCACCGTGAAGCTGTGCCGCCAGTGTTTTGTTATGAGAAATAACCAGCGTAGGTTTCTGCACCCTCTCAATAATGTTGGCCATGGTGAATGTCTTGCCGGAACCGGTAACGCCCATAAGCGTCTGGCTCTTCTTGCCGCTAAGTATTCCGTTAGCAAGTTTTTCAACTGCCTGAGGTTGGTCGCCTGTCATCTTAAATTCCGAATGTATCTTAAATTCCGGCATGAAAACTTCTCCTTTGAATCGTGTGTAGCCTCATTTCAATATACCTTATATTTTGCCCTCAAAAGACGGTTTTAAAGCAAAATATAGTTTCAGTCGGTCTGAAATTCGTTAAAAAATTATGGGATTATTGTATCACAAAGGGGGCAAAAAATCAAACGGATGTTCTTGCTGTGGGTAGATTGATTGTAGGTTTGGCAAACATATGTTACACCATAAAGCAAAAAATCATATAAAGCATCCTTAGGAGATTTCCACCCAAGAGGTCTCATTGGAAAAGCATTGATTTTTTAAATGTCTAATAGTCTCAGGCAATGCACTCAGGTTCTTACTCACAGTCTGAAACTACATTCCCTGCTATTTCAGGGTTTCCGTGAAGTTACTCTTCATTTATGCTCTTCTTTCCTCTCTTTAAAATTATATTATGATAAAAATGATAAAAAGTGTTGACTTTATATCTAAAATATGATAATAATATAACAAGCAGATAATTATGACGAATGATAAAAAAAGGAGGCAAACAATGATAAGATTAAAATCAAGTGTCTATTGTACCTTAACGCTTTTTACAAGTTGTCTAATTGCATCTAATGGGAAACATAATATGAAGATACTTGCATAAAGCGCATAGGTAAATAAAACTTATGTGCTTTTATTTAATTTATGGTTATAAAGCCAAAGTAATAAATATATAAACAGAACAGGTGGTGATGTGATATGAAAAACACCGTCTATAAATTAGCAATATGTACACTTACAATTATAATGATACTTTCTTTTGCTGCTTGCTCAGATACCGATGCGGATGATGGCGCCTCGTCGGGAACAATCAATGCCAAGCTTACACAGATAACGATGCCATTTGATTTGGAGGAGGATTCGGAAACAGGGAAAAAGCTGAATATGTATACCGTTTGTTATTCAGGAAAGGATACCATAATCGTTGCCAATGTATATGACGATATTACAACCGCAACAGAGGTCATTTATCCTGAAACGAGAACCAAAGGAGTATACGTATTAAATTACAGAGAAGATTCTTCTGAATTCTATGACCTTAAAAGTGAAAATCTGATTTACAGCGCCGTGCCTTATAAAGACGGGATTATCTATGCGGAATCTAAAATCGACACGCAAGAGTCGATGTATAAATGGAACATCGTGTACTTTGACGGAAAAAATCACAACATAATCGACTCCGGATACAGCACAAATCAGATTGCAACAGAAGTTACGCTGATAGGTAAAACACCGGTTTATGTAAGCGAGCACACAGAGGGAGGGCTTACGACAGTATCGGTTAAAAAAGTGGTTAATCTAAAAAGTGAAACCATTGAGGCTGTCGATAACGCCCGAAAGTACAGTATTATTGAAACCAACGGAGACGCATATTTTTTCACCCTGTATGATTGTCAAAACGAAAAAGCCAAATTGTGCGCAGGCGACGAAAAAGAAGTGTACTTGCAGTACCAATTAGACGATGCTCTTAATTCATGTACCCTTAATGAAAACTGCATTGTCGCTTCGATAGGTGAAGAAACAGGGGATATAAAAATAGTAGGGATTCCCCTTGATGGTTCTAAAGAAAAATACTTGCAGCAAACCAAAAGGTGGTGGAGAATGACCGGCTCATCAGGGGATTATTGTGTGGCTGTAGATGATAATTTCAACCCTTACTATATCAAAATCAGCAGCGATGTTGTCGGAGAAATTGCATTGCCCGACGAAATGGAAAATGACATATTGGTAAAATCATTTTATCCTGCCGGCAAAGATAATTATATATTGGCAATAAATGATGAGTCATTTTACATAATGGAATTGGATTAAATGTATTTCTGTTTAAAATCCCCGACTTTAAAACAAAATGTATAAATAAAACCTTTCTATAATAACCCCGGGTGAAAGTCTTTAACAAAAGACTTTCACTCTTTCTTTATAATTTTATGAGCCTTGTACGCTTTATGAGCTCAACGGAGTATAACCCACAAGCAACACAAAAGGCCGGCTTAATGCCGACCTTTTCGCCGATCTACTAAAAGAGTAACTATTATTTGTCTTTTTTGTTTTTCTTATCTTTTGCATATATTTTTACGCACCTTGTAATGCTATAACAAGCTCCTAACATTGCACTCTCCTTTCAGTCTGTCAATTATTGGGCTGCGGCTTCTTCTATGGTCTTTGCCGCTATTTCCGGGAACTGCAAGTTGCTTTCTTTCTCATCTAATCTCACAACTCCATTATTGCAGCTCATAACACTCATATCGCCGGACGCTGTATCATCGTTGAGATACACAATATATTGATGCCCCTTTTGGATAGCATCATATCCGTCTATATGGAGATATTGTCCTTCAATTATCGCAGCAGCTTCAATAAATGAAAGCTCCTCTGCGTAATTTCCGGTCACATCCTTATAATATTCAAGCACTTTGCATGTGCGCTTTCCATAAAAACCACCGCTGGTTCCCGTTTCCGGGTCTGTAATTTCAAAGCTGTTTTCTGTAGTCAAATCGTCTGTTACTTCAATTTTTGCTATTATTTTAGCGGTATCTTTAAGCTCTTCGTAGCTGAATTCAACAAAGCTTCCCTGAACTGCGATGTCCTCCGCTACATCATTTTTCTGCCCGCAGCCTACTTGCAAAAATATAGTCATACAAATTATTGAAAAAATGCATATAATTTTAGCTTTCCTCATTTTTTCTTCAGCCCCTATCATTATTTACATTCCTCTACTCATTATCTAACTACCCCATTTATATTTATACTTCAATTTCCCTTTTATATATTCATAATAACTTTTTGTTTATTTTTTGTCAATAGCTTTGTTCTTAAAAAAATACAATTTATGTGGATTTCGTACAATCACTTCAATATCGAAGCAACACAAAAGGCCGGCTTAATGCCGACCTTTTTACCGGTGTGTTGATTTGTTTTGTTTTTAATGTTTATGCCATTACAAAGCCTGCAACCACATAGGCTACAAATGAAATGCCTGTAACAATTCCTATATACGGCAGCTGAGCCATACCATAGTCAACATTGTTGATACGGCAAGCTGAAGCCGACATCAATGTTACATCTGAATAGAAGCAAGCCTGTGCTCCGAAGCATGCTGCTGAAATAATCGCACCGAGTGTAAGCGGAATGCTTGCGCCTGTTGAAGCTGCCAAAGGCAGAATAATCGGTGTGCATAATGCCGGTACGCTCCATATGTTTCCTGTGGCGAAGCATACGAGGCCAATCAGTACAAACGAAATAGCCGGTATCCATGCAGCGCTCATATACGGGCCTGCTGCCTCAATGAGAAAATCAGGAAGACCTATAAGGTTGATTGCTTCTCTGTAGAAAAGTGAAGTTACAAGAACCACTGCTATAAACAGCATGTCCTCAAGTCCCTTGTAGCATGCGTCACAGAACTTGCCGAGAGTCATTATCTTAGCAGGCAGATAAAGTACGAAGCATACAAATATACCTATTGTAACGCCATACAGAATATCGTCCAGAATAAGTGTTGCTGCGATTACTACTGCCATAGGTACTACGAAAGTCCACAGTCTTGGAGTAATTTCCTTTGTTTCCTTTTCCTCGGTTACTGCTGCGCCCATTACTTCGCCAAGCTCGCCGCTTTGATTCTGCATATTGCTGCTTGCAGGCCAAAGCTGACCTGTCTTTTCAACTCTTTCATATGCTTTTTTGATTCCGCCCATTTTAGGAACTATACCGAATACAACGAGCAGAACGAACAGCACGCATAAGAACGGATAAAAGAAATAAGGCATTATATGATAATAAATATCCATTGCGCTGTCGCCAACTACAGCCGCCTCCGGCTGCTGCTCAAATACACCTGAGAAGAACACTACCCATGCGGAAATCGGAATAATCAGGCAAACAGGAGCAGATGTTGTATTTATAATATAGCATAACATTTCTCTCGGAGTTTTATGCTCGTCGGAAAGTGTCATTACGCAGTTTGCAGTAACGAGAATACTCAAATAATCGTCAATAAATATAATAACACCGCATAACCATGTTAAAAACAGAACCTGTTTCTCTGATTTTACATATTTTCTGGCAAGATCGCCTACTGCAATCGCACCCTTTGATTCTCGCAACAGCTGCACAAAGCATCCGAACAGCAAGCAGATAATTACTATGTAGTTATTGTCACCATCGCATGCTGCTTCTTGAATGGCATCCATCATCGGCATAAAGAATCCGGCTTTATAATAAAGAATATAGCCGAGTATACCCGATACCATGATACTTAAGATACATTTCTTTGTCAGAAATGCCAGTAAAAAGAAACTCACTACAGGAATCAGAGTGAGGATCCCCAAATTTGTTCCATCCATAATGTTTACTTCCTTTCGTCAAAACAATTATTATACTCTGCCTAAAATGCACACTTCCAGATTTATTTCGTCTTTGAAATAATTTTCTATCTCTGTAAGTCGTGCTTCATCAGGAGGTTCAAATTCTTCCTGTATGCCTCCCACATTCCTCTTTTTGCTGATTCCGAGATTGTGATACGGCAACAGGTTTACGGACCTGATTCCAAGCTCCCGATACAATGCACCCGTTTTTTCTATTATTTCCTGCGTGTCGTTTACGCCCTTGATAAGCGGCATACGCATTGTAATCTTTTCGGCGCTTCTTGGATCATTTGCCAGCATTCTTAAATTCTCTATGATTTTTTTGTTGCTGACCCCTGTATAGACCATGTGAACATTATCGTCTACAGACTTCATGTCATAGAGAATATCTGTAACATTTTCTTTAAGTGACAGCCTCTTGAGCGCCTCTGAATCACCCATTCCGCTGGTATCAAGACATACATTGACACCTGCCTCGGCTGCTCTATCAGTCAGGGTTTCTGCAAAGGCGAAATGCATAAGCACTTCGCCGCCGCTTATAGTTATGCCTCCACCTGTGTGGTCGTAAAAGTCCTTATCCTGAAGCACTTTTTCCATAACTTCATCCACCGTCATATATTTTGCTACCGGTCTCAAAGCGTTTGCATAACACTCGTCTGCACATTTAAGGCAAACATCGCATTTTTCCCTGTCTACCTGAATACCTCTTTCGGGGTGTACCGATAATGCGCTGTGTGGGCATATTTGGATACAGTGACCACATCCTATACAATTGTTCGGTGACTGTATGAGCTGCTGAAAAGTTTCAATCATTTCCGGATTGTGGCACCATCTGCATCTAAGAGGACATCCTTTCAAAAATACCGTTGTTCTTATTCCCGGTCCATCCTCCACAGAAAATTTTTGAATACTGCCAATCAATGCTCTTTCGGATGTGTTTTTCATATGATTATATCCTCTCGCTATTCGGACAAATGCGGCGTACGATAAATAATAGTATCCTGCGCACTTTTATCCAGTTCGGTAAAATATGCCATATATCCCGCTACACGAACCATAAGTCCCTTGTAGTTTTCCGGGTTTTTCTGAGCCTTTTTGAGCGTTTCATTATCCACAACATTTATTTGGATATGCTGTCCGCCGTCTTCAAAATAGGTGCGGATTACACCCTCAACTATATCCAGTCCTTTTTCTCCCTGAATTCCCTTAGGGTCAAATCTAAGGTTGTAAAGAGCTCCCTCGTGAAGCTTTTCATCAACCATGCTTGCAACCGATTTTACTGTTGCCGTAGGTCCGTTAACATCTCTTCCCATCATAGGAGACGATGCGTCGCAGAATGGCTCTCCAGCCAATCTTCCGTCAGGAAGCGCCCCTGTTACGGCTCCGTGCGGAATGTTCATAGTCTGTGAGTCTATACCAAAGGCATAGTAACCGCCTCTTGCATCGTGCCAGCCTTGCACATTCTCTGCAACAAAGTCCATCATTTCCTTGTATATGGCGTCTACATGAGGCTGATGGTTTCCGTATTTTTCCGGCTTATGTAAAAGAAGCTGTCTCAATCTTTCGTATCCCTCAAAATTGTTGTCGCATGCCTTTATCAGCTCGTCCATGGTAACATCCTTGTCCTCGAAAACGCATTTTTCAACGGCTGATATGCAATCTGCAAGGTTTGCAGGTCCTGTCACATAAAGACCGCATGTCGAGTATTTCGCTCCGCCGTGCTGAACGGATTTTCCGCTTTCCACACAGCCCTTTGTAACCATTGAAGCGAAGATAACGGGATAGCGATTCATGTGAATGCTCTGCATAAGGTTATATCCTGTTCTTATCAGGCTGTAGTGATGAAGTATCTGTTTTTTGAGTGCGTCCTTGAATTCTTCGATATTCTTGAATTCTCTCGGATCTCCTGTTTCAAGCCCCATAAGCTTTCCTGTGGCAGGGTCTACGCCATTATGGAGTACAAATTCGACCATCTTACCCATATTTACATAACCTGCGTCAGGCGAACCGTCCGCTCCGCCGCCTCCCGGCGCCGGCTGAGTGCAGCCTACGATTTCCCAGTCTCTTGCTTCCTCTAATGTGCTGCCTCTTCCCTTTGCAAGGCATATTCCTATGGCTGCGTCATCACTGAAGAATCCCGGATTAGCCTGTCCCTCCTGAATCATTTTGCATCCGAAACGAATCAGCTTCTCCGGAGTGTTTTCCCAAACTCTTACTGCCATAACAGGCTGCTTTACCTGAAGCTCGTCTGCCGCCTCAAGTGCAAGATACGATAAATCGTTGGTAGCGTCTTTTCCATCAGGAGTCTGTCCGCCGACCATAAGCGTCTGCCACATTGGATACCCGGCAAAAGCTGTTGCATACCAGTTATCTCTAACCTCATATACCTCGCATGTTTTAAGATACAGACACTCTATCATTTCAAGAGCCTCTTCTCTTGTTATATTTTTTTCGTCTATGACATCCTTTTTATAAAGAGGCCACATGTACTGGTCAAATCTTCCAAAGCCGCAAGCCGTGGTACAAACCTCTATATAGAAGTAAACATGCACAAACCATAATGCTTGTAATGCCTGATAGAAAGTCTGAGGTGGATTTTCCGGAACCACCCTGCAATTTTCTGCAATAAGCAGCAGCTCTTGCTTTCTTTTTTCGTCAGTGCATTCTTCAGCAAGGCGCTCTGCTTCGTCAGCCATTCTATGTGCATATGTGATTAAACCTCTGCACTGAATTATACATGCTTTCCAAAAATCAACCTTTGCCTGCTCTTCCATAGTCTGAGGAACCGTATTGTCAATGTTTTTTTGGCATTCCTCCATATAGCCTCTAAGCCCTATGGTCATAATTTTTTCGTGGTCGCAGGTAGTCTCTCCTGAAACTCCGTTTTCAAGGCCTACGCAAATAATGTCATCTTTCTCAAGCTCCTTTATTTTCTTAGGCATCGCTTCGCCGGAAATATCCTCCATGGCTTTTCCGTCCCAATATTTCAGTGTTTCCAATATGGTTTTCTTGTCTTCCGGTGAAATATAGTACGGGTCTTTGCTTCTCGTGGAAAAATCATCTATATCGCTGATGTACCACGAGCTTGACTGAAACTCAGGATGCAGATTAGCTCCTCTGTAGGCATTTGTAGTCGTTCCTACGATAAGTTCGTCGTCCATAATCAGCGTTGTCATATTTTCCATTATATGGTTTACAACCTTTGCTCTGAAAATAGGCACTGCATCTCCGGCAAACTTTTTATATGCTTCGGTAGCAAGCACAAGTCGTTCCGCTGTAATCTGTGGAATCGTATCAAAGTACTTTTCCTTCATTCTTTTTACTCTTGGTGTTAACATTGTGTCCTCCTTTCACTGTTTTTTTAACTACAAACATGTTACTATTATAACAAATCAAAATCGACCATATTCTTGTTGTATTTTTTCAGTCAAATGGTTTTTTTTAAAACCTTGACCTCGTCAGCTTCATTTATTTAATTTATTTGCTCTAAAATATAATTATTTTGCTGTAAATGTGTCCAAAATATCTTTTTCGTTTTTCAACTCTGCAATATAATATAGTTATGAATTTGAAAATGAATTTTCATGTCTATTAAAAACAATAAGGAGGTTTTCCTGTGCTTTTTGAAAAAACAACATATGCCGAGGACTTTCCTATAAATATAAGAATTGCTAAGGTTACGGAATATCCTCTCCATTATCATAAGGATGTTGAATTTGTCTATGTCCTTAAAGGTTCGATACATCTAAAATGTGTCTGTTCCGACTATGTTCTCCACGAGGGCGATATTTTTATCAATAACAGTCGTGAGGTACACGCTTTGAATGCGACGGACGAAGACAATGTAATTGCTATACTCCAAATAAGCACACGATATTTTACGCAGTATTTTCCATCTCTGCACAAGGGTTGCTTCATGACATATGTAAACAACAGCAAATATCCAAAGCTTGACTCACTTAGAAAACTGCTGCTCCACATTCTGCTTAACTATTCGCAGAAAAGCTTTAATTACAAGAGCATCTGTATTTCACAGATGATAAAAGCCATCAGATACCTCAACCAAAACTTCAATCTGTTCGCCTTTGACGGGCAAATCGTTACGGATTTCAAATATGACAATCCTGTAATAGTTGACAGAATAAGTAAAATAATAAATTATGTATACGCAAATCATTCAAATAAGATTACTTTGGAAAATCTGGCACAGGAGGAGCATCTCAGCACATACTACCTCTCACATTTTATCAGAGATTACATGGGCATAAGCTTTCAGGAATTTTTGTGCTTTGCAAGAGTGGAAATGTCAGAAATCCCGCTTTTGCAGACTAACAAGCGAATCAGTGTAATTGCAAAGGAAATCGGTTTTTCTACTACCTCGTATTATGAAAAATTTTTTATAAAGTGGTTTGGACGGACTCCGCAGGAGCACAGGGAGCAGTTTCTTCCCCATGTGCTTACTGACGAGAATCCCGCAATCTATTTTGCGTTGTCCAAAAGTCAAAGCATAAGTATTTTGAAACGACGCTTATCAGCAATAAGCGACTACGAAAGCAGTTCTTCCCAAATCAAAGGCCTGACTCTCAGTATTGATGTCCTGCCCAAAACCAAACCAATCATGGATATAGCCCCAAGCCTTGAGGTTGTAATTACATGTGAAGATTATCACATCATGGGAGAGCGCATGTTCAACATTCTCTATGAGCTCAAACCCTCACTTGTCATTTTAAATATCGGAGAGTCAGACAGCGAAACAACTGCAACGCTTATCACAAATAGGCTTAACTTTATGGGATACAAGGTTTTGACCCATGCCGAAAGCGGACTTCCGCCGAAAGCTTCTTCCGGATTTGATACCATAGCCTCTGCAATAAATGCTTTTTTAACAGCCTTTTCCGCCAATGCAGCGCCTTCTCGCTGTAAGCTGCGAGACCAAGGAAGCCAAACAAAAGTGCTCAAGGGTATGCCCGGTATACTTACCTCCGGGTTAATATCAAAGCCTGCATTTTATGCTTATAGAATTTTACAAAACATAAGAGGTAAGCTCATTTATTGGGGAAAGTATTATTATATCATCAAAAATGACTATGACAGCAGTGATTCATACACCATTATTGTTCTCAATTACAACGATAACATCAGACAGCTTACGGAATGGGAAGTTGAACCTTATGAGGCAAGCGATATTATAAGCGCTTTCATGAACGAGCTGAGTCTTGATTTCAAAATCCCTCTGAGTCCGGGGCAATATATCATAGCAAAGTATGCTTTCAACAATAACAATTCTATTTTTTCACATATGGCAAACCTGAGATTCCCCGACAGAATTCCCCTTGCTGACGGATGGATACATCAGTTCAGTACAGAGCCACAGGCACAGTCCGATATAGAAAGGGTAAATGATATTCTGAACATCAACACCTCCGTCACAGGAGCAGGAATTGAAGTCTTTGTAATACGACCGTTTCATGAGGAATAGAGCACGAACATGCTCCCTGCTTGAACTGATTCAACCGAAAGCTTTTTGCTGTGAGCTTCGGCACAACTCTTACGCACCGGCTTGATATGAGACTCAAAAACGGCGTTTAGCGGCCTTTATAGCCGGCTAAACGCCGTTTTCAAGCTTTAGTCATAGTATTTCAAAAATTCCAACATTATACTTATTTTATCCGTAAAACCTATTCCTGTTCCCTGAATATGATTTCTCCCGTTTCGCTGTTCATTCCGTCAACTATTGCCAACGATTTAAGGTTGTACCCCATGGACCTTATAACATTGCCTCCCGGCTGAAATCCCTTTTCTATGGCGATACCTATGCCCTCCACAGTGGCTCCTGCATCCTCGGCTATTTTTATCAGACCCTTAAGAGCTTCTCCGTTTGCAAGAAAATCATCTACTATGAGAATCCTGTCCTTTGAGTTTAAAAACTTCTGTGATACTATCACCTTGTTTCTCGTCTTGTGTGTAAATGAGTTGACCTCAGCCATATAAACATCACCGTCTATATTTACGCTCTGCGTTTTTTTAGCGAATACAACCGGCACATCAAAATGATATGCCGCCATACATGCTATAGCTATACCCGATGCTTCTATGGTAAGTATCTTGTTTATTTTTTTCTTTCCAAAGTATCGTTTAAATTCTCTGCCCATTTCATCAAGAAGATTTATGTCCAGCTGATGATTTAAAAAGCTGTCAACTTTAAGAACATTTCCCTCTTTTACTGCGCCGTCTCTTACTATTCTTTCTTCCAAAAAATTCATATCTACCTCTTCTCCGGCAGAAAACAGTGCATACGCCGCACCGTAATCACAGCGGCTTTTTATCTGAAGTCAACGCACTTATTCCACCTTTATCATTCTGTATCCCACTCCGATATGGGTCTGGATGTACTGGGGAGAACCCGGCCCCTGTTCTATCTTTTTTCTCAGCGTAGCCATAAACACCCTCAGGGATGCTATATCGTTTTCCCAACTACTACCCCATATTTTCTGCGTAATAAAGGTATGTGTCAAGACTTTTCCCACATTTTTTGCCATCAGGCACAATATTTTATATTCTATAGGCGTCAAATGCAGTTCATTGCCCTTTATATATGCACATCCGGCTGCATAATCTATTTCAAGATCTCCGTTTTTGAATACCGAAGCCACTGCATAAGGCTCCGATTGAATTGCTTCAAGCCTGCGCTGTACCACTCTCAGTCTGGCAAGAAGTTCCTCAACCGAAAAAGGCTTGGTGAGGTAATCATCCGCCCCTGCGTCAAGAGCGTCGATTTTATCCGAATCCTCACTCCTGGCGCTTATCACTATCACCGGCATATTTGACCATGACCTGACTCTCCTTATAACTTCTATTCCGTCCATATCCGGAAGCCCCAAATCCAAAAGTATAACATCCGGATTATGGGATGAAGCCTCCAAAATCGCCTGCTCACCATTCGGAGCGACAAGATAACGATAATCATGAGCCTTTAGTGTTGTCGTTATAAGGTTCCTTACCGGTGCGTCGTCCTCAACGACTAATACGAGCATTTTATTCATGTAAATCCACCTCCCCCGCAGGTAATGTAAATCTGAAAACAGTACCATGCGGTACATTATCCAATACTTCTATTTCGCCTCCATGAGCGTTTATTATAGATCTGCAAAGTGCAAGACCCAGTCCCAAACTTCTGCGGCTGTCTGCAACGGTATTATTGCCGCTGTAGAACATATCGAAAACCTTTTCTTTTATTTCATCATCAATTCCCGAGCCGTCGTCAGATATTTCAACGACAACCTTGTCTTTTTCCATATCTGTCAAAATTTTAATCTCCGACCCCACCGGCGTATATTTTATGGCATTATCCACAATATTGATTATGACCTGTACTATGAGTCTTGCGTCTATTTTGGCAAGAATAAACTCTTTTGTACTATTGACAACGATTTTGTGCTCGGTCTTTTTTCTGTTTATATGCAAAAGCGCTTCATCTATAACTTCGTCCATCAGCTCAGTAGACATTCTTAAGTTTATCTTGCCTTCTTCTATTCTCGTTACTGCCAGAATATTTTCCACAAGATTTATAAGCCACATGGAATCATCATAAATATCGGTATATATTTGCTTTTTGGAATCTTCATCAAACTTATCTCCGTTGGATAAAAGATTGCTTGCATTTCCTGATATTGATGTTAAAGGAGTTCTCAAATCGTGAGAAATCGAACGAAGCAGATTTGCACGCAGTTGTTCATTCTTGGCTATTACCGCAGCTTTCTCCTTTTCCTTGGCATTCTTGCTGTTTTCAAGAGCCAATGCACATTCTCCCAGAATAGAAAGCATTACGCTCTTTTCAAAGGAATCCAAAACTCCTTCTCTCATAGCGATACCAACGACTCCGTATACTCGTTCTTTGATCCTGATTGCCAAATACAGACATGCCGCTCCTGAAAGAGTATCGGTTGTAGCACCTGCATACTTATTATTTATAAATACCCATCGGGCTACTGCTTCCTCTTGCGAAGTCAAATATCCTTGCGTCGATGTTCCGTCTATGACAGGAAACACTATCGGTTTTCCCAAGGATTCTTCTTCAACCGGGTAAACCACAATATCTCTGTCAAGCAGCTTAAGCAGCTGATCCGCAGCTGCCTCTATTATTTCACGGTCATTCTGAGCTTTTTGAAGCTGTTGGTTTGTATCGAACAGCACCTTGACTCTGAACGCAGTGTATGCTGCCTGTTTTGCATTCTTTTTCAATCTGGTTGCCAACGAGCTGCTTATGAATGCTACCAGAAACATTATGAGAAATGTTGCCGGGTATCCCGTATCATACGCTCTGAAAGTAAAATATGGGTCGGTGAAAAAGAAGTTAAACACAAGCACACTGGCAACAGATGACGCTATGCTGTACAGTCTTCCCGATGTAATAATCGATGTTATCAAAACACCTAATATATACACCATTATTATATTTGCTTCCGAAAAATCAAGTTCGCTGAACGCAACACCTATACATGTTACTGCCGCCAGTACGGCAATACTCTTAAGCAAATCCTTTGTAAAAGCCGCAAGCGGAACGGTACTTTTGGCCTTATATCTGCGGTATTGACGGCTTTTGTCCCCATCGGGGATTATATATATATCAAGATCTGCGCCGTATGTATTGAGCTTTTCAGCCAAGGACGCCTTTCCAATAAGTCTTCTCCTTCCTATATCGCTTCGTCCTATTACTACCTTGGTCACCGCCGAAAGCCTTGCAAATTCAGCTATCTGATATGGAACATCCTCGCCGTGAACCGTCTCTATGACGGCTCCTAACTGTTCGGCCAGCTTCATATTTTCTCTCAGCTGCTTCTTGTATTCTTCTCTCTGCTGAGAATAATCGGGCGTTTCTATGTAAATAGCCGTAAAATCCCCTTTAAATGCTCCTGCCATTCTGGCAGCATTCCTTATGACTTTTTTGTTGGAAGGAGAAGGTGAAAGACATACGAGTATATGCTCATCTGTATGGTACTCTCCGGAGTTCTTTATTCTGTCTATAGCTGTAAGTATATTCACACGGTCTGCACATCGCCTCAGAGAAATTTCTCTGAGTGCAGTAAGGTTCCGGATAGTAAAAAAGTTATCCGTCGCTCTCTTCGCCTGTTCCTCTCTGTAAACCTCTCCGTTCTTTATTCTGTCTATCAGCTCTTTTGATTCTATATCTATAAGCTCTACCTGATTGGCCTTGTCGAACACATCATCCGGAATCCGCTCTCTGACTTGTATTCCGGTTATAGATTCAACTGTATCGTTTAGGCTTTCTATATGCTGAACATTTAATGTAGTATAGACATCTATGCCTGCTTTAAGGAGCTCTTTTATGTCCTGATACCTCTTGGCATGACGGCTTCCGTGAGCATTGGTATGCGCCAGTTCATCGACAAGTATAAGCTCGGGCTTTCTGATAAGAGCCTTGTCTATATCAAACTCTTTAAATTCCATCCCCTGATATTCTATGGTTTGGGGAGGTATCTGCTCCAGTCCTTCAAGCAAAGCCAAAGTCTGAGGTCTGGCATGAGGCTCTACATATCCCACGACAACATCTATGCCTTTTTTCTGTGCGGCATGGGCTGCTTCAAGCATGGAATATGTCTTTCCCACTCCTGCTGCATAACCGAAAAATATTTTTAGTTTACCAGCATTTTCGTTTACGCTCCGCTCCGTCAATATGGCCTTGAGCAATGCGTCGGGATTCTGTCTGTTCATAGCCTGCCTCCTTTCCACATCTAATATACCACAGCCAGAAGCTGTTTTCTACAAGTTATGCAACTCACATCTATTTTCTTATTACTTTCTGAATATCATCGTATTTACCCATCAGCACCGCTATATCACCGGTCTCGAGAACAGTAGAAGAAGCCACTTCAAATATCATTCTGTCCTCTTTTTTAATGCCTATCACATTTACATTATACTTTCGACGGATATCTATGTCTCCGACCGTCCTGTTTTCCCAGTTTTTCGGCACTCTGGTCTCAATAACCGCATACCCCTCCTCCAGTTCAACATAGTCTACTATATTATTCCCGCAGCATTTTACGGCCGTCCAATTCGCCATCTCTTTTTCCGGATATACAACTTCGTCTGCGCCGTTTCTCAAAAGAAACTTGGCCTGAACATCCCTTGCCGCCCTTGAAATAACCTTTTGGGCTCCCATCTCTTTCAAAAGAGAAGTGGTCTCCAGCGAGCTCTGAAAATCACTTCCGATTGCCACTACGCACACATCAAAGTTTCTGACTCCCAGAGATTCCAAAAATTCCTCATTTGTGCTGTCTCCAATCTGTGCATTTGTTACAAACGGCAATATAAAATTGACCTTTTCCTCGTCCTTATCTATTGCCATCACCTGATGATTCATTTCATTTAATCTCATTGCAATATGCTTTCCGAATCTTCCAAGTCCTATAAGTAAAATTGATTTCATAATATCCTCATCCTCCTATCCTACGGTTATTTTTTCCTGCGGCAGCTTTGACGATACACGGTGACCGCCGGAAAGCGCCGAAAATACAAGAGTCAATCCTCCTACTCTTCCAAGAAACATAAGCGCCATCAATATTGCTTTGGATGTCATCGTAAGTCCCGGCGTTATGCCCAATGACAGCCCTACAGTGCCTATAGCCGAAGCAGTTTCAAACAAGCTCTCCATTATGGGAATATTCTCGATATTACTTATCACTATTCCCCCTGTCACAAACGAAACAGCATACATCATAAATATGGTAAGCGCATATCTGACAGTTTCATCAGCGATTCTCCTCTTAAAAATATTAACTTCTTCTTTTTTCTTAAATGTCGAAAAAGCAGTTGCTGCAAGAACTGCCACCGTAGTCGTCTTTATACCGCCTGCGGTAGATCCAGGTGAACCTCCGCATATCATAAGCATTATCGTTATAAACTGACCTGTAGAAGTAAATGCTCCCATGTCAGCAGTATTAAAGCCTGCCGTACGAGGAGTAACGCTTTGAAAGAGGGACATACATAGTCTTTGTGCTACAGGGTAATCTTCAAATTCAAAAAAGAAAAAATACGCAAAAGGCGCAGTTATCAAAAGCAATGTTACGGTAATTATAACTTTGCTCTGCATTCTGTATTTTCTGAAGCAAAATTTATTTGCCCTCATATCGTCCCATGTCAGAAATCCGATACCTCCCGTTATTATCAAAGCCATTATAGCCGTATTTACTACCGGATCTGTGCTGTATGAAGTAAGTGATGAAAATTCACCCTTTTCTCCCATAAGGTCAAATCCGGCATTGCAAAACGCCGAAACCGAGTGAAAGAAAGAGTACCAAAGACCTTTGCCTATACCGAATTCCGGGCAAAAAACCGTCGCAAGCAGCAACGCACCCACAAACTCTATTATAAATGTAGTTTTTATGATAAATCCCGCCAGACGAACAATCCCTCCAACCTTAGGCGCTGCCAGAGCCTCCTGCATTGTGCTTCGATGCTTCAGGCCTATTCGCTGTCCTGATATGATAAAAATCGACGCTGCGGCTGTTACGACTCCCATTCCGCCTATCTGTATAAGCATGATAATAACGCCTTGCCCAAAAGGAGACCAATATGTTGCCGTATCATGCACAACAAGTCCTGTCACGCAAACAGCCGAGGTAGATGTAAACAATGCGTCGCCGAAAGACGCTCCTCCATCTGCAACGGTCGCCGCCGGCAGCATAAGCAGAAGACTGCCTGCAATTATCACTATCGCAAACCCTATAGTTATCGTTTGAAATGTAGTAAGCTTTTTTGCATTAAAAAATTTCATCTGCCAAACCACCCAAATATCTTAATCTTTCTTTATGCATTCTTTATTCTCCATTATTATCGGTTAAGAGTGTATAAATAAAAGTCCATTCGTATTAAGATGGCATAAAGATGATTTTTTTATTCCGGAAAGATCAATGCAACCGGATATATTACAAGAATAGTGACTCCGCATATAAGTGCTGTTGTAAGAACGGTAATTCCTATAAATGTTGCGATAAAACAAACCGCAAGATGCTTAAGAGAAAGTTCTCCCATCTTTTTTTCAAGAAAATCATTAATTTTATTAACATGTTTAAACATCTTTTCCACAATTACCCTCTATCACATAAATAGTAAGGCTCCGTCTGTTAAGATGGTTTTAAAAGCTACCTATAATAGGTTAAGAACAAATAAAATAAAAAGGCACCCCAACTGAATCAAAAGGTTGCCTTGATATTTGACGCTCATCCGCTCCGTCTTAAAAACGGCCAAATGTCTTGCGAAATTCTAATAAATTTTTCAGATGTTTATAAAAATAAGCCCAAGAGCAATTATGCCGGTGGCAATATACTCCCTCTTCGAAAGCACTTCACGAAATACTATAACATTCACTACATTTACGGCAAGTATTACACCCGCACTGTAGCAAGGGTAAACCAGATAAGCCGGCAATTCTCCCACTGCCTTAAGCAGAAACAATATGTTGAGCTGATTGGGAACTCCCAGCATCACGCCCATAAGCATATCTTTCCATGTAATATTTCTGTTTTTAACAATGCATAAAACCAATGCCATAAGCGACGAAATAACGAAGCCGTAAAATACAAATCTTTCTTTATAAGAATCTTCGCCGAATTCATCGAACAGTTTTGATATGAAGTCAAGACATCCTCCGCCGATAAACGCCGAAAACAACAGAACCATATGTCTTTCGCTGCCTGTGCCGGCAGAGTTTGCCGCTGCCAGAGCCGCAGTTTCGCCGCTCTTTTTTGACCCTCCGCTTATGTATATTATTGCAAAAATCGCCAATCCGATTCCCACAACTTGAATCCATGACGGTATCTCTCCGAACAGCACTGCCGAGCCTATGGTCGGTATAAGAATACCCATTCTGTTGAATGTTGATGTCAGCGGCGCACCGTTTTTATTGATGCTAACCTGTAACACAAGCAAAACCGAAACAATGAATATAGCTTGCAGCGCTGCCATTCCCAAGGTGAAGATTCCCTCCGAACTGTTTATAAAAAGCTGTCTGTCATTCATCTGCAGATAACCTATTAAAGAGCCTGTAAGGTAATTAAAAAGCGTAACCCCATAGCGATTACCGCTATGGGATTCCGAATACTTCATCACAAAGGTCATAATCAAGCTGCATAAAATTGCAACAATTAAGTAGAACATCTACAGTTTTCCTTCCTTCATGAACTGAGAATTTGTACCATTGATCTCATCAAATTCTTTTTTGGCTCTTGCACCTATACCCTCGGTGTGCTTGTTGACTTCTCCGAAATAATCTCTGTAATCTACATTTGTAAATTCTCCATCCCTGTATATTACCTTGCCCTGAACGGCAGAAAGTGCAACCTCTTCTCCACGAGCTGAGTAAACTATATTAGGAACGATATTTCTCATAGGATTTGTATATACCGGAAGCATGGTAGGCTTGTTCAAGTCTATAGCAATAAAGTCTGCATCTTTTCCTGCTTCAAGAGAACCTGTAACATCGCCAACACCAACTGCTCTCGCACCCTCTATGGTTGCCATACGAAGAGCTCTCCAAGCCGGCATAACTTCAGGGTTCTGATATTTAATCTTGTTGAACAAAGCAACATTCTTCATTTCGTTGAATATATTGTGACAGTTGTTCCCCGGAGCCTGGTCGGAACCTAAAGCACAGTTTCCGCCTGCATTCTGGAACGCAACAGAAGGGCATACGATACCGTCTATGATAGCAATAGAGCCCGGATTTACAATCATGGACGCTCCTGTGCGTGCTACCATAGCAGCTTCCTCTTCTGTGCAGTCAGTCAGATGAACTGCTATGATTCTATTGTCAAGAAGTTCTATGTCTCTCATCAATTCAACAGGTCTCTTTCCGTATCTCTTTACAATCTGGTAAGTCTCTCTGTCTCCCTGCTGAACATGGATGTGCATCAGAGTATTTCTTTCCTTTACTATCGCTTGAGTTTTCTTGAGCAAATCTATGCTGAGAAAATCAACACCCTGAGGTTCGAAAAGAACCTTAATTCTTCCGTTCCCCTTGTTGTGCCATTTATCATATAATTCTATATTACGGGCTAAACTTTCTTCTCCCATAGCGTCGTCGAATTCATAAAGTTCACCCGGCTTGTAAACCTTTTGTTTTGCCGCTCTTACAAGCTGAGTTATATTTCCTCTTGCTCCTACTTTGTCGATAAATGCACATGCGTCATCCATGTCATGCCAATAATCGCCTAAAGTAGTAGTACCGCTCTTTATGGCTTCCAAAAGAGCCATTCTGCTTCCTGCTATTCTGTCTTCCTGAGTAACTGCATTTTCAAAAGGCTGAAGACCGAACATCATCCAGTTGTTTGTATCTTGAGCCAAACCTCTTAAAATTGCATCACCTGTATGCATATGGCCGTCTACAAATCCCGGAATAACAGCATGGTGGTCAAGTTCTATTACTTCGTCTGCCTTGTATTCTTTTTCTTCCTCGGCAGTAACGAAACATTCGATTTTGCCTGCATTGACTACCATTGCTACATCGGTTTTATATCCGACTCCCTCTCCTTCCATAGTGAAAAAATGAGGAGCATGGACAATCAAATCAACTTTTTTCATCTTTTCCCTCCTAAACCGATTTTTTTAACTTTTACATAACTTTAACTAAATATAAAGCAAATTTTATGCCATTTTCAAATCGTTGAAATATAACGGTTCGTTTAAAATTTCACCGGTTTAGGTCAAAATATTTTTACCATTCGTGCCATGTCTGGGCAAAATATTTTACCCCAGTAAAAAATATTTTGTCGTTCACCATCGTTGATTTGTATTTAAACCTTTAAATATCATTTAAAATTATATTTTTTCATCTTATAGTTAAGATCCTGCTTGCTTATATTAAGTTTCCGTGCTGCCTCAGCTATGGTTTCTGCTTCTCCCAATGCCATTTTTAATATTCGCTTTTCATATTCTGCCATAACCTCTTTAAGCTCTATTCCATCTTCCGGCAATTTCTCGGATATCAATGAATCTTGCTGCTTTTCATAACTTTTTATAAGGTACTGGGGCATATTTTCCATTCGTATAAGCTTAAATCCTGCCGTATTAAATGCTCCTTCTATTACATTTTGCAATTCCCTTATATTTCCCGGCCAGTAATATTCACTAAATAACTTCCTGACATCATTATCTATTCCGTGAATCTGCTTATTCATCTTCAAATTATACTTAAATATAAAATGATTGGTCAAAAGTTCTATATCCTTGCGTCGTTCTCTAAGAGGCGGCAAATAAAACTGTACCACATTAAGTCTGTAAAACAAATCCTGTCTTAACAAATTATTATTTACGCACTCTATCGGATCCTGATTAAGTGCCGAAATTATCTTAACATCTATATTGATAGGCTTTGAGCCGCCAACTCGACGAATTTTCTTCTCTTCTATGGCTCTAAGAAGCTTTGCCTGCATAGAAAGATCCATGGAGTTAATCTCATCAAGAAACAATGTTCCGCCATTGGCTATTTCAAAAAGGCCGGGATGATCTTCCGCTCCCGTAAAAGAACCTTTTACCGTTCCGAAAAGAATACCCTCAAGCAGGGTTGCCGGTATTGCTGCACAGTTCTGAATAACAAAATTTTTATTGTTTCTGTTGCTCGAAGTATGTATGGCCTGTGCTATCATTTCTTTGCCCGTGCCGGTCTCTCCGTATATAAGCACAGAAGAATCAGTCTGAGCAACTTGAGAAATCATATCCTTTATTCTTATCATTTCCGGAGTATTGGAAATAATGTCGTTGACGCTGTAGTAACGATTTTTGTCTCTGTTCCCCTTAAGTAAGATATTTTTTCTTTCTTTTTCTCCGATAACTCTTGCAAAATCCACTGCGCCTACTATTTTGTTGTCCTGCATCAGCGGCATCGTACAGTAAATATTTGTTACGGCCTGTCCCGACGAAGAATAAAAGCTTTCAAGTTGATTAAATATCGGCTCGCCTGTCTTTAATACTCTCATTATACTGCTGGTTTCTTCCGTAAGCTCAGGATGAAGTTCCAATATATGCATACCTGTAATATTCTTTGCATCAGGCCAGTAAACATCCGCCCGCATGTTGGTATAATACTTAATTATGCCTTTCTCATCTGTTATTATCACAGAATCAAAAAAGTTGTAAAGATTTAAAATCTCACTCATATTATCTGTAATTTCCATGCACATACCTCCTCTCCAAGTCAAACAAAAAGAGTGCCCACATGATTTATGTGAACACTCTTTATTATACCATATTATTTGTTTATAAGCATGAATCTTTTTAACCAAACATGCCCAGACCGAAGAAAGTATCCAATTGTCCAAGAAGAACAAGTACCATCATTACCGGTGCCACAAATTTTATACAGAAATCATAGAAGCCCTTTGTACGGAACTTTGCATTATTAAGGGTTGCCTCATCATCTACTAACTGAGTAGGAATTACTATAGCACAGTAACATGCTCCCAGAGGCATCAATATACCCTCCGAAATCAAATCAATTGCGTCAAGCCATGTGCTCTGTCCGAAGAACTGAGGGAAACCGTTAGCTCCAAGTCCGTCCATGGAAACCAATGTAGCTGTTATTGCAATACTTATTCCCAAGATAGTTGACAACTTCTTTCTGTCAGGTTTTTTGCCTTTTTCTATCGCTTTATCCATCGCTACGGCAGTTATTCCCTCAAGCAGTGAAATTGATGATGTTATAGCCGCTATAAATACGAGACCGTAGAACAGGAATCCGAAGAGAGGTCCCAGACCTCCCATGTTGCTGAATACAGTCTGTAAAGTCATGAATAACAGTCCTGGGCCCTGTGTAGGCTCAAGTCCGGAAGCAAACACTGCCGGCATAGTTGCAAGACCTGCCATAATAGCTACAATAGTATCTGCAAACGGAATAACAAGAGCGTTTCTTTCAAGGCTTTCATTTTTAGGTAAATATGAACCGTAGGCTATCATTATAGACATTCCCAAAGAAAGTGAGAAGAACATCTGTCCTCCTGCAACTGCAAGAACAGTAATCCATCCTGTTCCCTTAAAAGCAGACCAGTCAGGCTTGAACATGAAAGCAAGACCCTCTGATGCTCCCGGCAGCGTAACGCTTCTTATTATTACGATTACCAGCATCACAAACAAGGCCGGCATTGCTATGGAAGTAAACTTCTCAATACCTCCCGAAACGCCTCCTCTTACTACCAGTACAGTAAGAATTACAAATATCAATGAATATATAACTGTCTGCATCATATCGGATGTAAATTCTGAGAAATAGGTTGCGCTGTCTGTATCTCCCACTCCCCATCCGGCTCCAAACAAATCACCCAAGTTTGCAAGAGCATATTTTATGCAATAACCGCCGAGCATTGAATAAAATGATAATATAAGCCATGGAGCTATAGCGCCCATCCAACCTATAAAGGCATACTTCTTTGACAATGCTTCATAGGCACCTACTACTCCCTTACCGGTCTTTCTTCCGAGAGCCAGTTCGGAAATCATGATTACATATCCAACAAATACTACTAATACTAAATAAAGAACTAAAAAGGCAAAGCCTCCGTTAGCTCCCATCTTATATGGGAATCCCCACAAATTACCAAGGCCTACGGCAGAACCTACGGCTGCCATAAGGAACCCAAAATTGGATCCAAACTGACCTTTATGATTTTCCTGCAACTGCTGATCCATTCAATGTCCTCCTATTTTTAATACTAATAAATAAATTTTTTGATAGCAATATAACAACTTTATCAAAAATAATTGTTTTTGTCAACAAAAACCGCTAATAAGTCTCCTGTTTATTAAGTAACATAATTTATATATCAAAACAGTTTAATTGAAATCTTGGGTGTGCTATAATAAATACGGACTCTTTATGTGAGTCACAATATTTAAAATAAACATTAAGAGGTAGAAAAAGTGTCCATTGAAGCAGTAAGAGAACATTTTAAAAAATTGGGAATCGACCATCGAATCCAAGAATTCGAGGTTTCAAGCGCTACAGTAGAACTTGCAGCTAAAGCTGTAGGTGTGGAGGGTGCCAGAATATGCAAAACCCTTTCTTTTAAAGACGGAGACGACGGATGTATATTAGTTCAAACAGCCGGCGACGCTAAAATAGATAACAGGAAATTCAAAGATACTTTCGGTCATAAGGCAAAAATGCTTTCACCCGACGAAGTTGTAGCTTTTACAGGCCATACAATAGGCGGCGTATGCGCGTTTGGCATAAACAATCAAAAAGTAAAGACATACTGCGATATCTCGTTGAAAAGATTTAACACTGTCTTTCCTGCATGCGGCAGTTCAAACAGTGCCATTGAATTCACCTGCGACGAACTCTTCCAATATTCACAATCAATAGAGTGGATTGATGTATGCAAACTTCCTGCCATCGAATAATTTCAAAACAAATATAATAAGGAAATAAAAATGTTACCTGAAAAGAAAAAGAAAATCAAATACGAGGTCAAAACTTTCATCGCCTTGACAATCGCTTCATGCGTTATCGCATTCAATCTTAAAAGCTTCGTTCAGACCGGAGATTTGTTTCCGGGAGGGTTCAGCGGACTTGCCATATTGTTCCAACAGATTGCAGATAAGTTTTTCGGTATTGAAATAGCATATTCCGTTATATATCTGCCCCTTAACCTCATCCCTGCATACATCGGCTTTAAATATATCGGCTCAAGATTCACTATATATTCCTTTTATGTAGTCTTTCTTTCCAGCATATTGACTGATGTTTTCCCATCCGTAACAATCACCTACGATACTCTTTTAATCAGCATCTTCGGTGGTATTCTCGGAAGTGCCGCAATAAGCATCTGTCTGATAAACGGAGCAAGCGGCGGTGGAACCGACTTCATATCAATTTATTTTTCAGAAAAAAAGGGAATAGATGTATGGAATTATATATTCCTCGGCAATGTAGTAATCCTCACTACAGCAGGAATCCTCTTCGGTTTTGATAAGGCCCTTTATTCAATAATATACCAATATGCCGGAACACAGATAATCCAGCTTTTATTCAAAAGATATCAAAAGGATACCCTTTTCATAATCACCGAAATGCCTGATTCAGTATACGGTAAAATACGGGAAATAACTCATCATGATGCAACACAAATAGAAGCCACCGGCTGTTTTGAAGGAGCGCCGAGACACATACTCTACTCAGTCGTTGGCAGAGAACAAGTCAGCAGAGTTATAGACGGCATCAAAAAAGTCGACCCTAAGGCTTTCATAAATGTTATAAATACAGAACAGCTCAACGGCCGTTTCTATAAACCACCGTACTGATTATTTACACTAATGCCCAATATGTGATATAATGTTAAAAATTGTGATATTGATTGATGTATAAAAGGAGTATGATTATGAAAAAAGTAGATCTTATCGGCGTCCAAATGGACATGGGCGCAGGAACGAGAGGCGTAAACATGGGGCCTGCCGCTATAAGATATGCGGGATTGGTAAACGGCATTCAGGCTCTCGGTATGGAATGTCATGACAAGGGAGACTTAATCCCTTTGGCCGAAGGCAAAACCGCCGATAACATGCGTTGCTACGAACAGGTAAACGACATAAACAAAAAACTTTATCATGAAGTCATGAAATCTCTTGAAAGTGGTGCTTTCCCTGTAGTTTTGGGAGGAGATCACAGTATAGCAGCCGGTAGTATTTCCGCCACAGCAAAACACTACAAAAAAATAGGAATAATCTGGGTAGACGCTCACGGAGACTGGAACAATGAGGAATCAACACCTTCCGGCAATATGCACGGAATGCCTTTCTCGGCCGTATGCGGTGCAGGACCTGATATCATGGTTGATTTCGGTCAGGAACCTGTATATGTAGACACAAAAAACTGCGTTCAAATCGCAGGCAGAGACATTGACGAGATGGAGCGTATCAGGATGAGAAAAAACGGTATAACTGTATTCTCCATTGCAGATATTGACAGAATGGGAATGCCTGCGGTAATCGAAAAAGCAATCGAAATAGCTTCAAACGGAACTGAAGGAATTCATGTAAGCTTCGATGTTGACTCCATAACACCTGAGTCAGCTCCGGGAACCGGTACAATCGTTCACAGCGGCCTTACTTTAAGAGAAGCTTTCTATCTTATCGAAACTCTATGTCAGAGCGGCAAAGTCATAGCTCTTGACATGGTTGAAGTAAATCCTATGTTAGATATCAGGAACAAGACCGGCGAGCTTGCAATGGAACTTATCCTCTCTATGTTAGGCAAAGTTGTTTATTAAACGGCAGTCGATAAATTAAAAAAACAAAAAAGCAAAAGGCATACTAACTATTCTGAAAATTTTCAGAACAGTCCGTATGCCTTTATTTTTCACTTTACTCATACTTTCCATTATTCAAATATTCAACAATATTAAAAGAATCGCACCCGGCAGACCTAAAATACCGACAATAAATGCATTCAGCAAATTAAGAGGAATAATTATTCCAAGACCTGAACCTATTGCATTTATAATAAGAATTGCAGCGCCGCCTATCAGACTGTTCAATACGAGCTTTGCAATTATTTTAAGCGGCCACAGAAAAAGTTTGCCGAATATGAATACCAATATTACGGCTCCCGCATAAGTCAAAAATATTCCCAAATCCAAACCCATTTCTTTCCCTCCGTACTTGTATAAAATATGACTCTTTGGAATAAAATAGAATTAAATAACACGGAAAGGTGTGATGAATTTGTCTATTTCAATCAAAGAAAGATTTTTCAAAGGGGTTCTTCCCACAACAGAAAAATCCAATGGTTCCAATGCTCTGAAAAACGGTCTCACATCAGACGACCAGCTTTACGGATATATCGACGACGCACGCATCCAGCTGGAACGAGCTGTCCTCACTTTTAATGAACTTACTGACGAAAAGGCCATAGATTATGCTTCCTACAATCTTCTGGCAGCAAGAGCAAAATACTCCTACCTTATCCAACTTGCAAAAGAAAAAAAATTATCTCTCTGAGAAATCTCAGAGAGATTCTTATTTTCTTAAATTGTATTACAGCTCTCGTCTGCCCTCCATAGCTTTCAAAAGAGTAACTTCATCGGCATACTCCAAATCGCCGCCTACAGGAAGACCGTGTGCTATTCTTGTAACCTTGATTCCGGCGGGTTTTATCAGCCTCGCTATATACATGGCCGTCGCTTCTCCCTCTATATTGGGATTTGTAGCAATTATAAGTTCTTTTACATCATTTTGCTGCAGTCTCGTTATCAAGGATTTTAAATTTATATCATCGGGGCCTACACCCTCCATAGGGGAGATAACTCCGTGCAGAACATGATAAAGTCCGTCAAATTCCCTGATTCTTTCCATTGCAGCCACATCTTTAGGACTTTCAACTACACATATTACATCTGTCTCCCTTGAAGAGTCTGAACATATTACGCATGGATCTGTATCTGTCAGATTTCCGCAAACACTGCAATACTTCATTTCTTTTTTAGCTTGTGTAATTGCATCAGCTATAGATTGTGCTTCCGCATCGTCTAAAGACAATATGTGAAACGCAAGTCTCTGTGCTGTTTTATAACCTATTCCCGGCAACTTTCCAAGTTCGCCTATAAGCCTTGCCAAAGGTTTGGGATACTGTTTCATCTCACCCTACCTTGACCTTGTCTACAGTCCCGGGATGCCCAAGCCGCCTGTCAGCTTGCTCATCTCGTTATTGGAAATTTCTTCTATCTGTCTGATGCCCTCATTAACCGCTACTATAATCAAGTCCTGAAGCATTTCTATATCCTCAGGGTCTACTACTTCCGGCTTAAGTTCAAGGCTTACAACCTCTTTCTTGCCGTTTACGGTTACATTCACCGCACCGCCTCCGGCAGTTGTGGTAACTTCTTTTTCTTCTATTTCAGCCTGAATAACTTCCATCTTTCTCTGCATTGCCTGCATCTGCTGAAGCTGCTTCTGCATACTGCCGCCTCCGCCTGAGGGTCTCTTGCCTGCTCTCATTCCTTTACCCATGTCTTTCCTCCTTATAAATCATTCTATTTCTATATCTATTCCCAACAGTTTTCCTGCTTCTCTCGCTATTTTTTCCGTTTCCGAATCTTCATCCTTTTCTTGCAGCAGGTCTTCCTTTAATCTGCATATCAATTTCAAATGTCTGCCTATCTGCCTCTCCATAAGCTTCTCAATCTCTTTACGCTTCTGCTCAACATACCGCAAGGTAAAACTGCTGTTTGTTACGACTGTAAAATTATCCTCTCCAACATGATGAAGTTCTGTACCGCTTCTTATCAAATTAAAGCTTCCTGCACTTCCCTCGCCCTCTTCAAATATGCTGTGCCACAAAGCGCTGTACGATTCTTTTTTGATATGCAGGCTGTCACTATCCGATTTTTCATAAGATTCAACCGGTTTATGTTCATCAGCATCAAGTTCTTGAAAATTAGCTTCCTGATTATACACATGCGGCTTTTCTTCTTCAATTGCCTGCTGATTCCGCTCTAAGTGCGCAACTGACTCATCAGCCCTATTCTTTTGTGTGCTTTCTCTTGGCAAAGGCTCTCGCTGTTTAGGCACACTTCGTTTAATCTCCATGGGAGTATCTCCGCCTGAGGCGATTGCCACTATTGCAAGTTCCAACAAAACCCTTGGATTGGTAGACCATCTGGCATCGTTTATCGTTTTAGAAAGTTTTGTTACCGCAAAATCTATCTCCTCAACCGAAATTCTGCTGCTCTGCTGCGATACTCTTTTTAAATTTTCAGCAGACATATTGAGCATATCCTCTGCATCTGTGACAAACTTGGTTATCAACAGACTGCGATAATGACTTACCCAATCTTTCATAATCTGCTTCACATCCTTGCCCTCACTTAGGACATCATTTAAAAGAAGCAAAGCTTCTGCTGATTTTCTAAGGGAAACCAGTTCAGTCAAATCTATGAAAAACTCTTCTCCCGTTGTTCCGACATATTCTAAAACTTTTTCTCTGTCTATATATTTATCTCCGCCTGCAAGCACCTGATCCAAAATGCTAAGACCATCTCGCACCGAACCGTCGGCACAGTTGGCAAGAAGTCGCACGGCGTCATCGGTTATATCAATCTCTCTCTCATTGCATATAGCTTTCATGTTGTCGGCTATGACATTTTGAGATACTCTCCTAAAATCAAGACGCATGCAGCGTGATAATATGGTTTGCGGCAATTTTTGCGGTTCAGTTGTCGCAAGTATGAACATTACATGTTCCGGAGGTTCTTCCAGAGTCTTGAGTAATGCATTGAAAGCACCCTGCGACAGCATATGAACCTCGTCGATTATGTATACTTTCTTTCGACCCGATGCCGGTGGATACTTGACGCTTTCCCTAAGCTCCCTTATGTTTTCAACTCCGTTGTTTGAAGCAGCATCTATCTCAATAACATCCATAAAACTGCCGTCTTTTATTGCCTTGCAATTCTCACATTCCCCGCACGGCCTTTCTCCCTCTGAAAGGCAGTTGACAGCCTTTGCAAGAATCCTTGCAGTAGTTGTCTTGCCGGTTCCCCTCGTTCCGCAAAAAAGATAAGCATGGCTCACCGTTTCGCTTAGCACCTGATTTCTTAATATCTTGACTATATGCTCCTGACCAAGTATTTCATCGAACACTTCCGGCCTATGGCTTCTGTATAACGCAGTATACATATTTTGCTCCTTCTTTGCCTATTGCTGTTTGAGACGCATAGTCCCAAAATTTGTTCAAAGATTAAAGATTGCCCTTAAAGAGCTGCGCATGGCGTTGGAGAAGGCTAATCTGCGGCACATAAGAACTTCCGCTTATTGCTGCTTCCTTCCGGACCTGACAAGGTTCACGGCATCCCATTGCGCAGGACCCAAACCATGCCAGGCGAAGCTCTTTAAGGGCAATTCAATTATATCTATTATATTATCTTTCTTGAAATTTTTCAAGTATTTGTTGAAGATTCAATACAATCTATCAGTCCTTTGCATCTTGTATATTGATCTCCTATAGCATTTTCATCGCATCCTCTTCGCTGATTATCGGAATATTCAATTCTTTGGCCTTTTTATTTTTCCCTGATGATGATGAAACATCATTGTTTATAAGGTAGGAAGTCTTTGCACTGACCGAACCTGCAACCTTTGCTCCTGCCTGCTCCAAAACTTCCTTAAGGGCGTCACGGTTCTCATAATGAACCAAACTGCCGGTTATAACAAATGTAAGGCCTTTCAACTTGTCATTTTGAATATCTTCTCTTTCATCCAGCCGTATCTCTTTAAGAATATCATCAACAGCCTTGCGATTTTCCCCATTTCCAAAGTAATCGCAGAAATTTCCTGCCATAACTTCTCCTATTCCGTCGATTGATACAAGCTCATCAAAAGTCAAATTCTCTATTTTTGCCCACTTGTTATTGCAAAATTTCGCTATAAGTTTGGCATTGGCCTTTCCTATCCCGGATATGCCCAGGCTGTAAAGCAGCCTGTCAGGTGTTGTATCTCTTGCCGCCTCGACCGATCGGCATAAGTTTTCAAAGGACTTTTTGCCGAAGCCATCCATCTCGACAAATTCTTTCTCAAACCTGTCCACATGGAACAAATCCGCCAATTCCTTTACGAGACCTGCCGAAACTAATTTTTCAATTGTGCTTTCGGAAAGTCCGTCAATATTCATTGCGTCCCTTGATACGAACAAAGAAAGAAGCTTTATCTGTTTGGCAAGACAATCCGGGTTCACACAATGAAGAGTTTTAACACCGTTATCGTTTGCTATCTCCGTTTCGTGTCCGCATACAGGGCAAACCTCCGGTATAGAAGCCGAGTTGCTTCCCGTAAGGTTTTGGGCGATTTGCGGGATTATCATATTTGCCTTGTAAACAGTTATTTTATCGCCTGCTCCAAGCTTCAATTCACGCATGACACTTATGTTGTGAACTGATGCTCTGCTCACCGTAGTCCCCTCAAGTTCTACAGGTTCAAATACTGCCACCGGATTTATAAGTCCTGTCCTTGACGCATTCCATTGAATCTCCTTGAGAGTTGTCTCCCTAATCTCATCTTTCCATTTGAAAGCAATTGAATCTCTTGGGAACTTGGATGTCTGCCCCAAAGATTTCCCATATTCTATATCATCATAAGTCAGCACAAGGCCATCAGAGGGAATAGGATTATTCTGTATATTACCGGCAAACCATTGGACCGAATCTTCTATCGTTTCGGCATTTACCATGCGATATTCCACACACTCAAACCCCTGATTTCTAAGCCATTCCAACTGCTGTGTTCTTTTCTCAAACTCAAGCCCCTCGGCAGATACGAGAGAAAAGGCATAGAAATTTACATTTCTTTCCGCAGTTATACGATTATTCAGCTGTCTTACAGACCCGGAACATAAATTTCTCGGATTCTTATATTTTTCCTCGTCGTCTTGGATTGAATCGTTGATTTTTTCAAAATCGGCATAGGAAATAACTGCCTCTCCTCTAAGAACAAGTTCATTCTCAAAATTTATTTTTACAGGCAAATTTGCAAATACTTTTGCATTGTTTGTAACGACTTCCCCTACCTCTCCGTTGCCTCTTGTCACCGCCTTAAAAAGTTGTCCGTTGTTATAAGTCAACACTATTGTCAGTCCGTCCAATTTCCATGAAAGCAATCCGTCTTGCGTTTTTAACCATTCCTTGAGTTTGCCGGAGTCTTTTGTCTTATCCAGCGAAAGCATCCGCTGAGGATGAGCTTCTTTGGGCAGGTTTGACAATACCTCATATCCTACATTAACTGTAGGGCTTTGGGCAAGAACCATACCCGTCTCTTTTTCCAGTTCCAAAAGTTCATCATAAAGGCCGTCGTACTCAAAATTTGTCATGATTTCACGACTCTCCTGATAATAGGCTCTCGACGCTTTGTTCAAAAGTTCTGTTAATTCCTTAATCCGGTCTGTTTTCTTCTTATCCATATCTTTTCCTCACTTACAAGGCTTAAATTTTCTTTAACGGTGCAATTCCTTTCGCCAGCTTCTTCCTTCCCACGCTGTCAAACATTACAGTAACTGTTTTATCATCAGTTTCAAGTACCAGCCCTTCTCCGAATTTTCCATGGCGCACCATATCTCCGGGAGCTAAGTTATCTCCTGATGCTCCGGCATTCTGTTTTGCCGCTGCTTTAGCACGGGATAAAGGGTCATATGGTTTATACGGTGTTTTTGAAGCAAATCCGTCAAGACTTCCCGTATCTACTCCAAGAGCTCCTCCGGCTTTCTTTTTAGGTACATATACCATATCACCGGCAGGGTCTAAAACTTTAGGGTCAAGTTCCCGCATAAACTTAGACTCTCTTGTGTAGTCACCTCTTCCATAAAGCACTCGATAAGCCGCACTTGTCAAAAAAAGCCGTTCTTTTGCTCTCGTCATTCCCACATAGCAAAGTCTTCTTTCCTCTTCAAGACCTTCTTCGCTGTCCATTGCTCTATGTCCCGGAAAAAGTCCGTCTTCCATTCCCGGCATAAATACTACGGGAAACTCCAGTCCCTTAGCACTGTGCATAGTCATAAGTGTTACCTTCCCCGATTCAGATTCATACTTATCTGCATCTCCGTCGGTAGCAACTTTTTCAAGGAACTCCTCTAAAGTAGCGGTTTCCCCTGCTTCAGACTTTTCTTTCTCAAAATCGTAAATAAACGATTTAAAGTCAAGCAAGTTTTCTATGCGACCTTCTGCTTCAACAGTATTCTCATCCTCAAGAGCTTTCATATATCCGGTTCTAACCATCAGATTGTCATAAATATCCAATATCCTCAGGTTATCTTTTTCTCTTCGGCAAAGTTCTAAAGTCTCTGTCATATTCCTTACGGAATCACGAGACTTTGCAGGCAGACCTGCAATTATTTCCGGGTCGGAAACAGTTGTCAATAACGACTCTCCTCTAACCGATGCCAATGCCCTCAGCTTCTCTATAGTCTTTGCACCTATGCCTCTCTTAGGCTCATTTATCACCCTCAAAAAAGCCATTTCATCCTCCGGATTTGAGACCAGTCTCATATACGAAATCATGTCTTTAGTTTCTTTTCTCTCATAGAAGCTGAACCCCGAAAGTATCTGATAAGGTATACCTCTTTTTTTCAAGGCTTCTTCAAACAGTCTTGACTGCGCATTGGTTCTGTAAAGTATGGCAAAGTCATCATAACTTCTCTTCGCCCCCTCAAGAAAACTTATTTCCCCTGCTATGTACCTTGCTTCCTCTTTGTCGTTTTCCAATCGTGAATAGACGATTTTATCTCCCTCATCACGATTAGTCCACAGTTTTTTATCTTTTCTGCCCTTGTTATTCTTTATTACCGAGTGAGCCGCCGCCAAAATATTGCCATAGGAGCGATAGTTCTGTTCCAGTTTTATAACCTCCGCCGACGGAAAATCCTTTTCAAAGTCAAGTATATTCCTTATATCGGCTCCTCTCCACTCATATATGCATTGGTCGTCATCTCCTACAACGCAGATGTTTTTATGCTCCTTTGCCAGCAATTTAATTATCTGATACTGAATATGGTTTGTATCCTGATACTCATCTACCATTATGTACCGGAATCTGCTGCGATATTCTTCAAGTATAACCGGATTATCTCTTAAGACATGAAGTGCATTTCTCAAAAGGTCGTCAAAGTCCATTGCATTGTTTTTTTTGAGTCTCGTCTGGTACTCTCTGTATACTCTATATATTATCTTGCTCCTGAAATTTTCTCCCTCTCTTTGTAGATACTCTTCCGGGCCTCTGTCCGCTTCCTTTTCTTTGCTTATTATGGAAGCGAAATAGTTTACCGGATAATCCTTGGTGTCAACATTCAAATCTTTAAGAATGTTCTTAAAAAGCGCCTTTTGATCCACCGTATCGTATACAACGAAATTCTTTCCATATCCTGCCGCCTCAAAATATTCTCTCAGGATTCTAAGGCTCATTGAATGAAATGTCAATATCCACATGCCTCTGCATGAAACTCCTAATTTTTCAACTCGTTCTCTCATTTCCTGAGCAGCCTTATTGGTAAAAGTTACAGCAAGTATATTATATGGGCTTACCCCTTGTTCAATCATATATGCTATTCTGTGAGTCATTGTTGCTGTTTTGCCGCTTCCTGCACCGGCAAGTATAAGCAGCGGTCCGTCCATATGAACGGCCGCTTTTCTCTGCTCTATGTTAAGATGATCTAAATTCATTTATATTTTACTCCTTGTCATATCGCCTGTCATTTTTCTTTTACGACTGATTATATCATTTTTACGACTTGTTTTCTACCGCAAATAGTCTAAAAGACTGCCCTTATCGGACAAGCTTCCCGGCTCTGTCCTTCTGCAACAAGAAAAGCCGCCCTGTAGGCGACTTGCTTGCCGGTTCATATATATAGAAAATCTTATTCCCTCTAATTGTTTCCGCAATCGCGGTTCGATTGTTCTATCGTTCGCTGCTTTATGCTCTACGGTCTCTCCAAAATAGTGGAAAACACAACGGAAGTCTCCGTCTTTCCGAATTTTTGAAGCTTACCCATAAATGTATCCAGCAATCCGGTTGACGGAAAAATCACTTTGAGAAGCATGGAGTATTCTCCCGTTATATGATTTCCCTCTAAAACACATTCATGTTCATTTATAAAATTATAAAACTCCCTGCTTTTTTCCGGTGGAACACTCACTAATATAAACGCCTTGATTCCATATCCAAGCTTCTCCATATTAAGCTTTGCGTGAATTCCTTCTATATAACCCTCTTTCTCAAGCTTATCTATTCTTGCCGCTACAGCAGGCGTAGTCAAAAATACCTCCGAGGACAAGTCTTTTAAAGACATTCGGCCGTTAGCTCTAAGTGATTCTATTATTTTCAAATCAATTTCATCAAGGTTTTTCATTTTTCTATAATCCGCATCTTTGCATTGCCGCCTTAATCTTGGCAGGCATAATTCCGCACTCCTTTTCAGTATTGGATGATACAGATACTCTGATTCCCTGTCCTAAAGTTACCACATAGACATTGTCTTTCTGTAGCTCCTCACTTACTTCTTCTGCCTTGGTGCATGGGATGGTTATAAAAAATCCCGAATCATAAGGGCATGTCTCAAGACCTGCCGAGGCAGCTGCTTCCATGAAAGCTTTCCCTCTTCTCTTTAGTAAGTCCATGTACACCTTTCTTTCGTCATTAACGCTTCTGAAGAGATTTTCATTTTTCATTATGTCTGCAAGAACCGTCATTGCCGCTCTGTTCCCATTGGACCATGAGCCTCTGCATTCTACACTCATAACATCCTTGAACTCTTTTGCCGCCTCTTCAGTAGGAGCCATACAAATCAGCGCACCTAATCTCATTCCATACATAGTATATCCTTTTGAGGCTGAGAAAGCAATAAGAGGCAGCATATTTGCCGGCGGATTCTCAAGCTTTTTAAAGAACTGCCTGTACTCTTTGGCGTCGCCTGCAAAATCCAAATAAGCTATGTCTATAAGTATTACAACTTTCTTCTTCGGAAATTTATTTACTACGGAAATCAGCTTATCCCAATCCTCTTCGCTAAGTGTATACCCTGTCGGATTGTGGGCAGGAGTGTTTACAATCACTAATGCCTGCTCCTGTGCTTTGAACATCTCCGAAAGGGCTTGTTCAAATGAATCCCCGTTGAATTTAAAGTCATCATCAAAAAGCTTATAGGTTGTAATTTCCCTGCCTATTTCAGATGCGATTATATTGTAAGGACTCCAATACCGGTCTGATGTCAAAACCTTTTCTCCGGCAGATGTATATGCTGATATTGCGTTTCTTATTGCTCCTGTGCCTCCCGGAGTATAGCAGGCTTCAAGAAATGCGTCCGGCATTTCGTCAAGAAAAACTGCTTTTTTTACGGCTTCTATATAGTCGGGTGTTCCTAAAATAGGCGCATATGCTGAAAAATCTTCAGGTCTTAGCTTGTGTATGCACTCAGTCACAGAATCAAGAACAACCAGTTCCCCGTCATCGTTAGTCAATACTCCTATAGTCGAGTTTATAACATTTTCCCGACCTATTTCAGCCGTCCTTGCCTTTGCTTTCTGTGAAACCCCGAACAATTTATCTGGCGCTCCTATATTTTTTCTTCCGTTTTCTCTTGCAAAAATCATTATATGATCTCCTTTCCTCTGTTAAACAGGATATGCTTTGTTTTTATAATCGCAGAGTTTTGTGTCTATACCGTTTCTTGCTGCCTCACGCTCTCTAAAAAATTCAGCTGCTACCTGAGGAAACATAGCATATGTGAGCACATCCTCCGCACAAGTCATATAACTGCCAAGTTCCTTCCTCAAACTTTTAAGTTCCGGTTCTATTAAGTCTGCCGGTCTTTCAGTAAGTGGCTTTCTATCTCCTATGGCATTTTTTTGAACTTCCAAATTAAAAGGCTTTATGGTTTTACCATAGTCACCGTGTAGAAACGCTTTTGTTTCACCCGACATAATCTTATATCTTTCACCGCTCAAAACATTGAGCACCGCCTGTGTTCCGACAATCTGAGAAGACGGAGTCACAAGCGGCGGCTGCCCCAAATCCCGGCGGACTCTCGGAATTTCTTCCATCACTTCATAAAATCTGTCCATAGCCTTTTGTTCCTTAAGCTGCATCATCATATTTGACAGCATTCCGCCCGGAACTTGATATACCAATGTGTTTATATCCACACCCATCACTTTTGGGTTTAATCTTCCGTCCTCAATAAATCTGTCCATTATTTTTCTGAAATAAGCAGACACATCCATCAACGCTCCTGTATTCAGCATAGGGTCCTTATCTGTACCCTTGTATATCTCCGCTATCACTTCAGTTGCCGGCTGGCTTGTTCCCATGGCAAACGGCGATATGGCCGTATCTACTACGTCGCAACCTGCTTCAATACCCTGAATGTATGTAACCGGCGCCATTCCGCCTGTACAGTGACTGTGAAGATGAATCGGAATTTTGATTCTCTTCTTTAAATCCTTTATTATTTGGTTTGCCGCAGCAGGCATTAAGATTCCTGCCATATCCTTTATACATACGGAATCAGCTCCCATGCTTTCCATCTCCGAAACCAGGTTTATCCAATATTCCCGGTCGTATCCGTCTCCTGTCGTATATGCCGCTGCAAGCTGTACCTCCGCCCCCTCTCTTTTAGCTGCCTTAACCGCCGTCTCTACATTTCTCAAATCATTAAGTGCATCAAAGATTCTTATTATATCTATTCCCTCGGACACAGATTTTTTTACGAATGCCTCTACGGTATCATCTGCATAATGTCTGTATCCGAGTAGGTTCTGTCCTCTGAGAAGCATTTGCAGCTTGCTTCCTTTCAGCCCCTTTCTAAGGGTTCTCAATCTGTCCCAAGGGTTTTCGTTCAAGAATCGCAAGGATGAGTCAAAGGTAGCCCCGCCCCAACATTCTATGGAATAATATCCAACTTCGTTCATTGTCTCAAGAATGGGCTTCATCTCTTCAGTAGTCATTCTCGTTGCAATAAGCGACTGCTGAGCATCTCTCAAAACAGTTTCAGTTATCTTAAGTCTGTTATCATTTTTCATAAGCTACTCCTTTAAACTCCTAAACTCCGAAAACGGCCATGAATACGCCTGCCGCCACAGCTGTTCCTATGACTCCTGCAACATTGGGACCCATTGCATGCATAAGCAAAAAATTAGTCGGGTCTTCTTCTGCTCCCACTTTCTGTGCAACCCTTGCAGACATAGGTACGGCCGATACTCCTGCCGCCCCTATGAGAGGGTTTATCTTGCCTCCGCTTAATCTGCACATTATTTTTCCGAAAATAACACCTGCGGCGGTGGCAATACAGAAAGCCGAAAGCCCAAGTACCACAATCTTGATGGTTTCCCACTTCAGAAAAGCATCTGCGCTTGTCGTTGCACCTACAGATGTTCCGAGGAGAATCACCACTATATACATGAGTCCGTTGGAGGCAGTTTCTGTAAGCTGCCTTACAACTCCGCTTTCTCTGAAAAGATTTCCGAGCATGAGCATTCCTATCAGCGGCGTTGTTGACGGCAACAGTGAGCAGACCACTATAGTAACGATTACAGGAAACAGAATTTTCTCTTTTTTGCTTACTTTCCTAAGCTGCTGCATTTTTATAGACCTTTCTTCTTTGGAAGTCAGGGCTTTCATGATAGGCGGCTGTATTATAGGAACCAGCGCCATGTAAGAATATGCCGCTACGGCAATTGCTCCCATGATTTCGTTTTGACCGAGCTTCATTGCAAGAAATATGGAAGTAGGACCGTCTGCTCCCCCTATTATGGCTATGGCTGCGGCTGCGGCCTTATTAAAGCCCAAAAGCATAGCCAATATATATGCTCCGAATACGCCGAACTGTGCTGCCGCTCCCAAAAGAAAGCTTTTGGGATTTGCAATAAGAGGTCCGAAATCCGTCAGTGCGCCTACTCCCAAAAATATAAGAGACGGTAATATCGCCCACTCATCCAGCTTGAAAAAATAATACAGCAGTCCGCCGTCTTCCATGATAGGCGGATAAATATTTACAAGAAGCATTCCGAATGAGATTGGAAGTAAAAGCAAAGGCTCGTACTTCTTTACTATGGCAAGATACATAAAGAAACATGCAACTCCCACCATAACTGCATTTCCAAATGTAAGGCTGCAAAATGCCGTCTGCCTGAGCATATTCTCCAATGTACTCGTTATATATTCCATAATTCTCTTCTCCTATGCCACTATGGCAATCTCCTGACCCATATCTACAGAATCTCCCTCGTTTACCAAAAGTCTGCCGACTCTTCCGTCACAAGGCGCTACGACCGGAATCTCCATCTTCATAGCCTCCAAAACCACTATGCTATCTCCTCTTTTTACGACTGTCCCCTCAGAGGCAACCACTTTCCATACCTTCCCTGCCGTCCCTGCCGTCACCTTGTTTCCATTTTCAGGTTGACCTTTCTCCGGCTCACGCTTTTTTGCTGCCGTCTGCATAATTTCTCTGCTTACAGGCACATCTATTCCGCCGTCTGCCACTTCACTTCTTTTTTCCACTTCAACCTCGTATTCCACTCCGTTAATTCTTATTATATACTTCTCCATTTATTTACCTCTCTTTCTGATTGTTCTGACTATATATTCATCTGGGTCAAGGACTTCCTGTTTTTTTGTCCTTTCCCTGCTAAAAGCAGTAATTGCCGCTCCGATAACTGCCGTTATCTCTTCTGATTTGAGGTCTCTTTCTTCCTTGCTGCTCATTTCTTCTGTCGTCTTATCCGTAATTTTTTTGTCGGGCAGAAATTTAAAAAGATATATTACAAAACTTATGAGCATTAGTATCAAAAAAACTATTCCCATGCCAAGCATCGTATCAACGCCTGCCGTTAATAGTATCTCCATTACAGTCATGTCTTGTGCGCCTCCTTTAATAAGCGCCGTTAAAGGCTTCAAAGGCGCCGATGAGATATTTTCTGCTTTCTTCCGGGGCTATAGCTTTATCTGCATATCCTCTTTCCAGAAGAAAATCTATACTACAGCATCTTTGTTCGTATTCTTTAGCTTTTTCAAACACCTCCGGCGGTCTGATTCCGGGATAAAGTACTGACACTGCCTGATTGGAATTTATCATCATTACCTTGGCTGACGGCCATGCAAAAACCATATCCATTGCAAATGCCTTGCTTCCCATGAGTATATATCCCAAACCTGCCCACTCTCCCGCTAAAAGGCTTATCTTCGGCACATTGGCATTGGCAAGGTTTGCCGATAATTCACATACAGCCCTTATCATTCTCGGTTCTTTGGCTGCTTCAGCACCAACTCCGCAGTTGCTGCCTGTCGTCAGTATCCCTATATTCAAGCTGCTGCACAGCTTCACAAATTGAGCCGCCTTTTCTACCGCTTGAGCATCCATTAGCGAAGCTTCATCTTGCCCTGATATGCCCATAACAGCTCCAACAGTTCTTCCTGCAAGCCTTATAAAAGCCGTCACCGTTCTCATACCCATATCAGCCTTATATTCCAGTACGAATCCGTCATCTGAAATTTCTTTAAGAAATTCCATTGGATTGCCGCCGTTCTCTTCTATGTCGATACACAGCCTGTTTAAATCATCTTTCACTTCGCCCGGCTCCTGCTTTATTCTCTTTGACGGAGGCAAAATATCAAGAAGCTGTCTTACAACCTTTGAGTTGTCCTGCTTTCCTGCTTCAAGGGTGAAATCTGCCGTCTCCGCCAATGCCGCCATAGCTCCCGTGGAATTCGTATCCTTTATAATTATCTGAAGCACCGTTTCCTTTGCTTTCAGCGCCTCTCTATACAAATCCCCAAAGGCTTCCAATCCGTCGGCTGCCTCTTCTATTCTGAATCCCCTTGAATTTACAATTCCAATAACAGGAACTCCCGTCTTCTGCGCCATACTGTATATTCGTCTTATCTTTCCCGCATGTACGGCTCCCATGGTTCCTCCCATCACATCCTCGTCCTGGCAGAAAAGAAATACAGCCTTTCCGTCCACAGTTCCATATCCGGTAACTACACCGTCTGAGCCACATACAGCATCAGGACTGTATACGGAAGTTTCTTTACCGCAGGCTTTTGCTCCTATTTCAACAAAGCTTCCCCTATCCATAATTTTCAAAACTTCCGTAATGCCTTTCGTGATTTTTTCTCTTTCTTTTATTAACATTCCTTTCCTCCACTCCGTTTTCAGTAAATAAAAAATACTCCCAAACCATTGAAATGTCAACAGTTTAAGAGTATTGCTAATTTTATAATATCTTTAGAATTTATACTTTATTTTATTAAGTTTTTAATTGTATTTTTTTATCTGCTCACCGTGATTACTGCTTATTCACTGCAAGAACAAAAGCTAAATGTTAATCAATACAAGAGAAGCTGCAATTATTACCATGGCATATTTTTCCTGCTTACTTGGCTTTTCCTTGAAGATCAGATAATTTATTATGCTGACCGCCAATATGACGCCTGCGCTCAATATCGGGAAAACAGCATATGCCGGCATTCTGGATACCGCCAAAAGCGTAAAGTACAGCCCCATCTGATTGGGAATTCCTGTGATTGAACCTGCAATTATATCGCCGGCCGTCATATTCCTGTCTTTAACAAGCATTATAACAAAGCTGATTATCATGCAGAGGAAGAAAGTGTAGAATGTAAACAGTTCCTTCATCGCCGGCTCTCCATAAACATCGAAAAGCTTGGTATTTAAATCTGCCGTTCCTCTGACTATCAAAACCACCATCAGCAGCTTGACATCCTTTACCCCTGCGTCTCCCGTTCTGTTTATCATAACTATGGCAAAAACTGCCATAGCTATGCCGACCATCTGTATCGCCGTCGGAATTTCCGAAAAAAGCGCTATTGATACAATCGTGGGTATTAAGACTCCAAGTTTGCTGAAAGTTGTAGTCATAGGTGTTCCGTTCCTGCCGGTACTGCTCCTTATAACCAGCATCCCCGCCGTCATGCAAATACCGTTAAACACCGCCAAAAGCAATGTGAACAAACCCTCTCTGCTGTTATAAAACAACACCTTTTCGTCCATTATTAAATACGACAGTATGGTGCATACTATGAAAGTAAACACCGTTGCCGCATACCTGTTACCGTGATGGCTTTCCGTATATCTCATGCCGAAAAAAGTTCCGGTGCTGGCTAAAACAGCTATACATAAATATATCATATCAGATTTACCTCTTATATATTACTGCTTGTTCGATAAAATATAGTTTAATATAACTCTCATACCTGTCTCTATCTGTGAAACCCCGGTATACTCATGTATATTATGACTGATTCCGCCTTTGCACGGAATGAACACCATTCCGGTAGGACAAAGCATATCAAATGACATGGCGTCATGACCGGCTCCGCTTGGCAGCTTGATGTAGTCAATGTGTTCATTTTCAGCTGCTTTTGCAAGTCCGTTTATGACTTTTTCATCAAGCAGCACCAGCCTCTTTTCATCTGTCTTTTCCAGCTTGTAATTCACATTTCGTCTGTCGCAGATTTCATTTATACTGCTCTTTAGTCGGTCCTCCATGCGGCATATACTCTCTTGGTCGATTCCTCGCATGTCAATTTGAAGCTTTACATATCCCGGAACTGCATTCATCACATTCGGATGATTTTCAATCGCTCCCGTCGTTGCAACTGAGTGGTATGTACTTTCTTCTCTTCCTGTGCTTTCAACTCTGAGAATAATTTCTGCCGCCGCACACAATGCATCCTTTCTGAGCTTCATCGGCGTAGCTCCCGAATGCTCCGAAAGCCCCTCTACCGTAAGCTCATATCTGTGAGGCGCTGCAATTGCCGTAACTATTCCAACGCTTTTTTCTGCATCTTCCAAAACTCTTCCCTGCTCTATATGAAGCTCCAGATATTGTTTTAAACCTTTTATAACAGGCGCATCTATATCAAGTCCTCTTTCTGCCATAAGCTCCGAAAGAGGTCTGCCGTCTCTTGATACTGCTGTTTTGAGACGCTCCTTATCAACACTTCCCGTTATGATTCCGCTTCCTATGGTACAAATCTTAAAATTTGAAGATTCTTCACACCTAAATGCCGCTGCTGTAACAGGCTCTTTGTGCTCTTTAAGCTCGTTGACTATAAGAAGCCCTGCAAATACGCCGACAACTCCGTCAAATTCGCCGCCCTCAACCACCGAATCCAGATGAGAGCCTATCAGAGTATAGCCTTCCGTTCCCTCCGGCATATTGGAAGCGAAGCTGTTGCCTACCTTATCTTCCCATACATAAAGACCCATTGACTCAGCCGTCTGTCTGAAGACTTGATGCATTCTGTCTTCGTCGGAAGAGTACCCCAATCTTGTAACGCCTCCTCCCTCAAGAGCTCCTATATCTGAAACCTTGTCAAATAGCTCTTTGATTGAGTCTTTAAAATTAACTTTCATAATTTCTACCTTTCCGGGCGAATTAAGCGTCCTTGAGGCTCGCCTAAAATTTCTCCGTCTTTCATTACGGTTCTGCCCCTTACAATGGTGCATACCGGTCTGCCCTTCATTTGTCTGCCGTCAAACGGAGAAAGTTTTGTTCTGGAATGGAGTTTTTTCTGATCCATAACATATTCCACATCAGGGTCCACTATAGATATATCTGCATCCGTTCCCACTTCAAGAGACCCTTTTGCAGGATAAAGACCAAACATCTTTGCAGGAGCTTCGGAAAGAACCTCTGCCAGCTTATTCCAGCTTATTCTACCTTTATTAACTGCATCTATAACTACCGGAACCATGGTTTCAACCGTCACCATTCCTGCCGGCGCCGACCATATATCCTGTGCTTTCTCCTCAGCTGTATGAGGAGCGTGATCCGACGCAACAAATGAAATAGTTCCGTCCTTTAGTCCCTCCCACAAAATTTCCATATCATATTCTGTTCTTACAGGCGGATACCCTTTCATGGAAGTTCCTGCGTGCCCGTAGTCCTCGTTGGTAAGCGCCAGGTAATGAGGACATGTTTCTGCGGTTACGCTGCTTCCTTTTTCCTGTGCTCTTTTGATGATTTCCACTCCATCGCCTGCTGCCAGATGCAATATATGCAAGTCCGCTCCTGTTGCCTTTGCAATCTTTAAAGCATTGTCAATGACCATCGTTTCACTGAAATCAGGTCTTGAATAGAGCATACCGTCATAGTCATTCATGTTTTTTGCCTTAGCTTCCTCTGTTAAGACCTTTATTATTCCGAAATCTTCTGCATGTATGGCAATTTTCTTGCCTGTCTTTGCCACATCCGAAAACAGCTTATATACTTCTCCGGCGCTGAACGGCGGTATTACATTCTCCATACCCTCTTCATAATTGTATATGAGCTGATATGTCTTTGAGTCAATTGCGTATCCCCAGAAGAACTTAAATGCTACTACGCCCTCCTCAGCAAGGGGAATCAGCTGATCTCTGTTCAAATCTCCCAGACATAGACCCCATACGCCAAAGTCAACATAAGCTTTCGGCGTTATGGTCTTAACCAAATCTCTGAAGTTTTCCACCGAATAGATTGCCGGATTGCAGTTAGGCATTTCAAGAATCGTAGTTATTCCACCTGCTGCCGCAGCCATGGAAGAATGGCTGAAATCTTCTTTGTAATGTGCTCCTTTAGAGCCGTCTCTCGAATGGCAATGTGTGTCTATAAACCCCGGAAAAACCAGCTTCCCCGATGCGTCTATGACATCATTAACATCTCCCTCAAGTAGCTCGTCTGTAACAGCCGCAATTTTTCCGTCTTTAATATATATATTTCCATGGCTTTCTCCCGATGCAGTAACCATGTGAGCATTCTTAATCAGTTTATCCCAGTTCATATTATTTCTCCTCTACCTCTATGCAGCCTACTCCGTCTTGGATTTTTAATTCAGTTCCCATTTCGGCACACAGCTTTTGCAATGAAATAAGAATATCGGTGTTTTCCGTAAGCTCAGGCAACCCCCTCATGTATCTCGGAAGCTCCTGATTTAAGGTTATGGGATACAGATAAACTTTCTGTATTTTTCCATCCTCGGCAGTCCATTTTGCAATTACCGAATTCCATACATCCTTGTTGACACCAAGGCCCACCTTACCGCCTTGACTCCTCTTGTCCATCCCTGCGCCTACCTGTGCGTCGTAAGGAAGTCCGTATTTTTCGTAAAAATCTGCCGGCTGATGAGTGGTCGTGTCGTTTTCAAATATGAAATTCCCCAGACTGTAGAATATCAATCCGCCGTTATAGCATTCTATTCCCCTGAGAACATGAGGACCGTGACCCAAAACAACCATGGCTCCGGCGTCTATGCATTCCCGTGCAAAGGTTTTCAAAAACTCTGCCGGATAATCTTTTCTTAGGCCTCCCAGTTCATGCGAATGTATGCTTACCATAACATAATCAGCCTGAGATTTAGCCTCTCTTATGGACGCCTTTATCCTTTCCATGTCTCGTCTGTCGGGAGAGGTCTCCTTATATGTTTTTTCAGATTCAACAAAGCTTTTCCCTGCAAACTTGAAAGAACCCGGTGTCTCCACTGCAAAACCCTCTTTTATATCGAGCTCCTGCTGAGCGTCGATAAGTGTTCCATGAGCTATTTCCCTCAAGGCTTCAAGCTGCGTTTTGCTGACATGAAATTTTTCATCGTGCCTCAGGGGGTTAACTCCGGGTCTTCCTTTCATATCGCCTCTTTGGTTCCCTGCTACCCATGCCTCATGGAATGTAGATGTCGCCGCAATCAGTGCAACTCTTCCCGAAGAGCATTCAAGATATACAGGCGCAGCAGCATCTGCCAAATTTTCGCCTATACCGGCAAATCTGATATTTTTTTCTTTCAAATGTCTTATTGTAGCCATCAAGCCGTTATGGCTGTAATCCATCGAATGGTTATTGGCGGCATTGTAAATATTAAAGTTATATTTCTTTAAGTCGTCTAAAACGGCGGGTGACGCCATAGCCCATGTTCCACCGCTGAAAGGGTAAGGATACCCCTCTCTGTCATGTACTGTGGTTTCCAGATTTGCAAACCTCACCTCAGATGAGCCTATCAATTTCAGTATTTGCTCCAGACCTTCGTATCCGGCTTCTGCCAGAGGTCTGTTCATAAATATATCTCCCACAGCGGTGAAAGAAATTCGTGATCCCATAATTGTCATCAAGCCTCTTTCCAAATAAAATTTGTGTCATGAAAAGGAAATCTCTAAAGCTTTCCTTCTTTCATATATTTAGCATTTACTCCGTTTACTTCCCAGAATACCGGCTCTGCCGCAGGTACAAGCTTGTCTGCCGCCTCCTGTGCCTCCGCCGTTATTTCTTCTAAGTCAAAGGTAAGCGGTTTTCTGTTTTTAACTATAATTTTGCCGCCTGCTATTACCGTGTCCACATCTCTGCCGCTTGCTCCGTAAACAAGGTTAGGCACTATGTTTCTCATTGGAGCCTCATAAACAGGCTGCATTGCAGGTACATCGGTTCTTACCAGTATCATATCTGCATCTTTGCCTTTTTCTATGGATCCTGTGACATCATCTATACCGATTGCACGAGCCCCCTCTATGGTCGCCATTCTCAAAACTTTCCAGCATGGCATTACTTCCGGGTCTTCATATTTTATCTTGTTGAACAATGCCGTCATACGCATTTCATTGAACATGTTATGTTCGTTGTTGCCGTTGGCCTGATCGCTTCCCATTCCTACACGACCGCCAAACTCCTGAAATTGCTTTGCCGGAGGAACTACTCCGTCGATTATGCCTATGGCAGCAGAGCATACCACCATTCGGCTGCCGTGCTCTACTATGCGTCTAACTTCATCCTCTTGTGCATTGGTAAGATGTATGCCTATAAGTCTGTCATCCAGGAGATTTCTTTCTTCAAGGAAGTCAATGGTTCTTTTGCCGTATCTCATCAGCATCTGCTTTGTCTCTCTGTCTCCCTGAGACAAGTGCATGTATACAAAGGTATTGTTTTTCTTTGCAAGCTCCTGAGCCTTAAACAGAACCTCTTCACTGACAAAGTCCGCTCCCTGCGGTGCGAACATCACTCGTATTCTGTCATTTTCGGCGCCGTGCCACTTGTTGAAGATCTCCATTGTCTCTGCAAAAGTCTCTTCCGTATAAGCTTTATCGTAGTCGTAAAGCTCTCCGGGAGCATAAACCTTATCAAGTGCGCTTCTTATACGGCATCCTATATTTCCTCTGACTCCTGCTTTCGCCACAAATTCACATACGGCAGCTTCAAAAGGTCCTTCGTCTCCGATTGTCGTAGTTCCGTTTAATATGGCCTCCGCTACGCCGAGCCTTCCTCCGGCAGCTCTTGTTTCTCTTGTGGCATTTACAAGGAACGGAGCCGTGCCATGCATCATCCAGTTACCTACATCCTGTGCCACGCCTCTCAATATGCTCGAAGTTGTGTGCATATGTCCGTCTATCAGTCCCGGAAGCGCTATGTATTTTGTTCCGTCTACGGTTTCTTTTGCTTGGTAAGCCTTTTCGATTTCCGTCTTAGGCGCTATATCTATTATCTTTCCACCGTCGACGGCAACGGAATTGTCTTTTACATATCCTACTCCGTCGCCTTGCATCGTGTACATATGATGCGTATGCACAATCATATCTATATTTTTCATTTTTCTCTCCGTATGTCCTGTAACAAGCACATCGGCAGGGGTTTAAACCCCTGCCTGTGCCGTTGCTTTATCAGCTTCTGTAAGTTCTGCGTTAAAGTCGTAATCTTTGTACTTGTTAACTGTAATTTTATTCTGAACCAGTATTGCTACAACGGCTACTGCAAAACCGGCAACTATACCTAAAATCAAGCTGTTGGTCAGTCCGTCAACCAGATATGCAACAAATGTTGCTGCACCGGCTGTCAAAGCATATGGAAGCTGACTTGAAACATGCGCTATATGGTCGCTTCCCGAAGCCATGGAAGCTTTGATTGTAGTATCGGAAATAGGTGAACAGTGGTCTCCGAAAAGTCCGCCTGCTACTGCTGCTGCTGCTCCGATACCGATTCCCAGTCCGTATCCGTAACAGATAGGAACTGCGATAGGCATCAGCAGAGCTGTTGTTCCCCATGAGCTTCCTGTTGCGAAAGACATTATTCCTCCGGCAACAAATATGAATGCCGGCAGAATTGCAGGCGAAACGCCTATCTTATCAACTGCTGCTGCTACTACTCCTGCCAGATCCAGTGCGGATGATACGCTTGAAAGCGCCCATGCAAGAGCCAGAATCATTACTACATTAAGAGCTATAAAACATCCGTCAAGCCATTTCTGGAAGCCCTCAACCAATGTGAACATCTTTTCGCATGCGCCCACAACGATAGAGGACAAACCTGCGGCTGTAAGTCCGCAAACGATTGTAAGAGTCATCGTACAATTTCTGAATGAGCCGATTAAGCCGTTTTCTACGATATTGCCTTCCCAGAATACGCAGCCGAGCATAACTATAAGCATAACTGCCATAGGTACTATAAAGTTAATCAACGGATAATGCTTGTCAGGGTCTGCTATTTCGTCAGCCTGGTCAGGGACAACCGGAACATCTCCGGGAGCTGTAAGTCTTCCTGTAACATCGGCTCTTCTTTCTGCCAGCCAAAGCTTTCCTATGTCTTTACCTGTAATACATACGAAGTAAACAAGCAGAACTGCGATGATGGAATAGAAGTTATGTGTCCAGTATTCGCCGTAATAATTCCATCCGTCTCCTGCAAGTCCCAAAGCTGCCAGCTCTGCTGCAATAAGTCCTACATAGTAAGGGCCGTAGCTGCATATAGGAGAAAGCGCTGCCATGTTGCATCCCAATGAGTCGCATATATATGCCAACTTGATTTTAGCAACATTGTAAGCTTCGGTTATAGGTCTCATTACAACGCCGAGCAGGAAGCAAGGTTCTGTATAAATAAATGCAAAGCCTGCTACTGTGGTTATGGTTTCTGCTCCACGCTTGGATTTTACTACTTTTTTGATAGCGTTGGCCATAGCAGGACCTGCTCCTGTCAACTTGAGCATTCTCGCCATTCCCTGAATTACTACGATTATTATAAGAGTTCTGATGTTTCCTTCACTTGTAAGCGGCGGAATGATGTAATCTCTGAACATTACAGGGAATGCTGTAAGAGGGTTTCCTCCGCATAAAATGATTACACCGATAAAAATTCCGATGCATAATGAAAGATGTGTTTTCTTTGTTGCCAGCGCAAGTATGATAACTATCGCCGCCGGCAGCAGTGCTAAAATTCCATAGCTTTCCATTGTGGTCCTTTCCTTTCTGTCCTTGATATTCAATCTTCAGACTTCATATCATCGCTATAAGATTTTAGGAGCCGTTTCTTCGTATCCCAGCTTTTCGGATAAAAGTTTTGTTTCCTTCAAAACATCAGGTAAAATTTTAATAATAGCATCATCCACAAATCTGCTGTCAGGCCCTATAATGCTTATACTGCCTACAACATCTCCGTGTTTTCCGAAAACAGGAATCCCAAGAGCATTGACATTTTCATCATATTCGCTGTGGCTGACATAATATCCTTTCTTTCTGATTTCCGAAATTACCGCAGCAATTTCATCATCAGCACAATCGAGATTACCTGCCATTCTCTGAATTTTGATGCAGCGTTCAAGCTCTTCCGCCGAAAGATATGCAAGGGCGCTTCTTCCGGTAGCTCCTTTTAGCATAGGGATATCCGAGTTTAAAACACATGTGCATTTGAGAACCTTTTCGCTTTCCACTTTGGCTATGCATGTCATTCTTCCGTTCTCGTATGAACATAATGCCAGAGTCTCACCGCTGAGCTCTGCCAGTTTTTGCAATACCGGCTGCCCCTCACGCTTCAAAAGCGCAAAATTATCAGTGAGTCTTCCGAGTCTTGATATTTCAACTCCGAGTATGTATTTGCCGTTTTCCGTCAGTTCTACAAAGCCTGCATTCTTCAGGGTTGTCAAAATGCGAAATGCAGTGCTTTTGTTCAGAGACAGCATCTTTGAAAATTCCATCAATGAAATCTCTCTCATATTGCCGCTGAAGCATTGCAAAGCACTTAAGGCTCTCTCTACCGAACGAATATTGTAGTCTTTTCCATCTCTTTGTTGTTTCATCAAGTAAAACTCTCTTTCCCTTTGTTGTTAATATTATATCATTTCTCTCCCCTGTGTCAACAACTTATTCATTGATTTTGTGGTATTTTTGATAAATTTTCGATATTTTTTGTGTTTTTATGCATATTTAGGCGTATTTTTTCCATTTCTTACATTTTTTGGGGTTTTATTCCATGAAACCGTTTTGAGAATTTTGTATACAGAATACACAGATATGTGCTTACCAATATAAGACTTTGCCTACTGCTTCTTGAACCCCTGTACAGTTCCAAAGATGCATGATATAATAATCACAAACTTTGTTGCAAGCGATTTCATTAAAAGGATTCATATAATGCGCAAAAAAAGAATCGAAATATTTTCACAGCCGGGAGTTGCCGTATCTTTCTGCGAAGATTCCGAAGCCAAAAATATAACGATAAGATTTATAAAGAAATAAAGAGTACGATTGTACCTCGCCCCTACTCATATCAAAATATATTGAAATATTTATATTCCAATTTCGACTGCGAGGAAGTTACTGTGTGGGACAGTCAGTACAGAATATTCAAGGAGAATTTGCGGCTTTCCCTTAATCGGGAGGTTGTTGACTTTTCCCCCATATTCCTTGAATTGCCTGAGACTGAAAGGAATAAAGAACTGTACAGCAAGCTTCAAGGAGAGAAAAAGGTTTATGTACATTTGGAGAAAAACACCTGCTTTTTCGATACCAATCTGCATTTTTTAAATGAAAAGCTATCTATGCTGCGCTGGGTAAATCAAGAAGATTATGACAACGACTCCGTTATCCTTAAAGAACTGATTCACTTAATCAGAAAATCCGGTGCGGACAAAAATCTAAAGTCGAAATAAGTAATAATTCTAAAGCAAAAGAGCCGCCCGATAACGAAAATTTTCGTTATCGGAGACGGCTCCTTTAATTTTTTGATTATATTAAACTAATTCTAAGAATACAACTTCTGCGTTATCTCCCTGACGAGGTCCTAACTTCAGAATTCTTGTATATCCACCGTTTCTGTCGGCATATTTAGGTGCAATTTCATCGAACAGTTTTGTAACTACGCTTTCATCGAAAACATAGGATAAAACCTGTCTTCTTGCGTGAAGGTCTCCACGCTTTGCCAATGTAATCAGTTTTTCTGCTTCTCTTCTGGTTTCTTTTGCTCTGCAATCAGTAGTCTGAATTCTGCCTTCTCTGAACAAATCAGTTACAAGGTTTCTCATCATTGATTTTCTGTGAGCAGAAGGTCTTCCCAGTTTTCTGTATCCTGGCATTTCAAGATTCTCCTTTCTTGCAAATTCGTCTCTCTCACGCACCTCTAAAATCATGGTACTCCCTCATCTAAAGGCGGCGGAGAGAAAACTTCACATCTCTTATATGGAGCGATTAGTCATCGCTTGGCTTAAGGCTAAGCCCTAATTCTTCCAATTTTGCTTTTACTTCATCAAGAGATTTCTTTCCTAAGTTTCTTACTTTCATCATGTCGTCTTCTGTCTTTTGAGTAAGCTCTTCAACTGTGTTGATAGCAGCTCTCTTGAGACAGTTAAAGGATCTTACCGAAAGTTCCAGTTCTTCGATAGTCATTTCGAGAGCCTTTTCTTTCTGGTCTTCCTCTTTCTCAACCATGATTTCCATTGCGTCTGTAGTATCAGTCAGCTGAATGAACAGATTCAAATGTTCCTGCATTATCTTTGCTCCGATAGACACACCTTCTTCAGGTGTTATCGAACCGTCTGTCCAGATTTCAAGAACAAGTCTGTCATAGTCAGTTACCTGACCGACTCTTGTATTCTCAACAGTGAAGTTCACCTTTCTTACAGGTGTGTAAATGGAGTCCACCGGAATTACAGATATAGGTGTGCTCTCATTCTTGTTTTGTTCAGCAGGAACATAACCTCTGCCTCTGGCAAAGTTTATTTCCATTACGAGTGTAGCGTTTTCTTCGAGTGTTGCTATGTGCAAATCCGAATTGAAAATTTCCATATCCGAATCGCATATAATATCTGCGGCTGTAACTTCTTTAGGACCTACAGCGTTGATAATAGCTCTCTTGGTGCTTTCACCCTCTAATCTGACAGCAAGCTTCTTTAAGTTGAGTATAATCTCTGTAACATCTTCTTTTACTCCCGGTATTGTAGAAAACTCATGAAGTATTCCGTCGATTTTTACTGAAGTAACAGCTGCGCCCGGAAGCGAACTGAGAAGTATTCTTCTAAGTGCGTTTCCCAAAGTAGTGCCGTAGCCTCTTTCCAGCGGCTCAACAACAAATTTGCCGTAACATCCGTCTTGATCAATCAGCTTATTGATTGTTGGTTTTTCGATTTCTATCACTCAAAACCCTCCCTTTCATTCCAAGTTTGGCGAAAACTTATCTTGCCGGTGCGAGTTGTATCCCGAACCGGCACTCCGGCAGGAGTATGAGGTAAGCTTTAAAGGGCAAACTGCCCAATAAATATGTGCCCACCTCCTGACAGTTTCTTACTTGGAATACAATTCGACGATTAAATGCTCTGCAATCGGAGTATCTATGTCTTCTCTTCTTGGCATAGCAACGACTTTACCTTCTAATTTATCAACATCAACAGTCATCCATGCAGGAACTGTGATGGCCATATCTTTAATTTCTTTAAATTTAGGCGAGCTTGTGCTTCTTTCTTTAACTTTGATAACATCTCCTGCCTTTAATTCCATTGAAGGAATGTCGGCTTTCTTTCCGTTAACAGTAAAGTGTCCGTGAGTTACAAGCTGTCTTGCTTCTTTTCTTGAAGCTGCAAAGCCAAGTCTGAAAACAACATTATCCAATCTTGTTTCCAGGAAAATCATCAGGTTTTCACCTGTTTTACCCTGTTTCTTAGCAGCCTTGTCAAAGAGGTTTCTGAACTGAGTTTCAGGAACTCCGTAGAATCTCTTTGCTTTCTGCTTTTCTCTCAGCTGCAATCCGTATTCAGACTGTTTCTTTCTTGCCTGACCGTGCTGTCCAGGAGCGTAATTTCTTCTCTCAATAGCACACTTGCTGCTGTAACATCTTTCGCCTTTCAAGAAAAGCTTCTGACCTTCTCTTCTGCATAATTTGCAGTTTGCATCTGTATATCTTGCCATTTAAATTACTCCTCCTTTCTTAGACTCTTCTTCTCTTCGGCGGTCTGCATCCGTTATGTGGAATAGGTGTAATATCCTTAATCATAGTGATATCAAGTCCTGCTGTCTGAAGAGCTCTTATAGCTGCTTCTCTTCCGGAACCGGGTCCCTTTACATAAACTTCTACAGTCTTTAAGCCGTGTTCCATAGCGCCCTTAGCAGCTTCTTCTGCTGCCATCTGAGCCGCAAACGGAGTTGATTTTCTTGAACCCTTGAATCCGAGGGAACCTGCGCTTGACCATGACAGCGCATTACCTTCCATATCTGTAAGAGTAACTAAAGTATTGTTAAAGGTGGATTGGATATGAGCCTGGCCTTTTTCAA
>CAJMLH010000009.1 GCA_905214195.1 uncultured bacterium | reverse complement strand
CTCCTAACTGTATATTTAAAAATAATTAAAATTGCGTATTTAAAAGATTACATTTCAGTAGTATTATAATATTAAAGAAGCAAAAAATCAATAAAAGGGGAGTATTATAAATGACAACTAATGAAAAAACCAATAAACTTGTACTTACAGCACTCATGATATGTCTTGTTCTTTTAGCTACATATATAATTAAAATACCCAGTCCGTTTACACAAGGGTATGTTCATCTTGGAGACACTATGATTTTTCTCTCGGTCTTGCTGTTAGGAAAGAAAGGCGGAGCTGCTGCGTCAGGACTTGGCTCGGCATTGGCAGACCTTATGGGCGGTTATGCTGCTTATGCGCCGTGGACTTTTATTATCAAAGGAGCGATGGCTTTCATAATGGGTGTGTTTATAGAGATGATGACAAAAAAGAAGAAACATCATGTAAAGATAGGCAATGTACCGCTTGTTGAGATTGTTGGAATGGTGATTGCCGGAATAGTGATGGTTGTAGGATATGCTATAGTGGACGGTGTTTTTGCAGGAAATATTCTTGCGGGATTTTTGGGAGCACCTTTTAATATAGGGCAGTTTACTGTAGGATTGGTGCTTGCAACGATTCTTGCGATGGCGTTATATAAGACTCCTGCAAAAAAACAGTTCGCATATAGACTCGATGAGATAGAATAAAAAAGGAAACTTAAAAAGATAATTATTGTTTAAGTGATGCCGTACCCTAAAGACTTGAATCGTCTGATATAGAGTACGGCGATTGTTTTTTCAAGCAGATAATTGTGATTACAAACAAATTACTTTATACGATTCCATATTTGACAAGAAACCTTGCGGCAACAACTTGTTCGGGAATCAGCGCAATGACTGCGTTGCTCATAAAAATACTGTCAGAGCCTTTTTCTTTAATGTTTTCGGCGATTATACGGCATATGGCACGAGGCCCTGCGGCGGATTTTATATCTTGGATATATTCAGGTATTCTTACATGTATTTTTCTGATACTTTTGAATGCTTCCCATGCTTCGTCCACCTCTTGTTGTGAATCTTCAACGGCTTTTGGAAGCATACGAAGAAATGATTCTTTTGAATATATTAAGGTAGGATCCATACGGAATATTTTTGCACACGGATCAGCCCATCTTATATCCATCTTTGAAAAGTCACCCTTTGCAAAGGTAAAGTGTTTACCGTCGAATATGTTAAATGTTTTCATCGTGTCCAGGTAACCGAGGCGCATTATTCTGCGGGCATTTACCGTATCAAAAATAAGAGTGCTGCCTAAATTCCACAGAGATTCTATTACAGTAAGGTTTGGAGTCGTTTTGAGGGGTTCTTTCTTCAATATACCCATAGCATTAAGTTTTACTGCAATGGTTTGAGACGGATTCTTCTGAAGTGCCATATTTACAGGAAGAACATCTGCATAACCGCCGTCTATATATTCTGTTCCGTCTATTTCATAAGGATGGACAGCCGGGAAAACCGATGAGCTGGCAAGTATATAGTCTATCAGCTTGCCTTTTGGGATATCTTCTTTGTAAAGGTAGTGAGGTTTTAGAGAAGAGCGCTCAGTTACTACGAGTCCATAGTCTATAGGCGATTTTCTGATTTTTTCTTCGTCTATATAATCTTGCAGAAGCGTTTTAAGACCTGAGACTCCGGCGCCTCCGTTTGTAAAAATTTCTTTTGCGTAATCAAGAAGGTTACCGTCTTCAGGCACATCGAATACCATATGGGTTTCGATTTCACGCCATAGATTTACAGTGTCTTCCAAACTTCCCTGGCAGATCATGGCTCCGTTGATAGCGCCAACAGAAGAACCTGTAACTATGTCGATGTTTGTACCAAGGTCGGTAAGCGCTTGCCATACTCCGGCTTCATAGGCGCCCCGAGAACCACCGCCGCTCAGAACCAGGGCTGTCTTTGGTTTTTTGCTGCTCATGTTAGTTACCTCCTTAAAAAGATACCAAAATTTTATCATAAGTGGTATAATATTATCAATGAGATTTGTACTTATGGTGTGAATGATAAGATATAAAAATTCATTTTTTTTAAAATGGGAGGAAAATATGGACGATAGACTTAAAGATATAGTTGAAAAGTCTGAATCAATAGTGTTTTTCGGAGGAGCCGGTGTTTCTACGGAAAGTAACATACCTGATTTCAGATCTGAAAAAGGGTTATACAGTGCAAGAGAGCAGTACGGACATTCGCCTGAAGAAATTTTATCTCATACATTTTTCATGAGACATATGGAAGTGTTCTTTGATTACTATAAAAATAATCTAATATATACCGATGCACAGCCGAATGAGGCACACAAGGCAATTGCAGCTCTTGAGAATCAGGGAAAGCTAAAGGCTGTTGTAACGCAGAATATAGACGGACTGCATCAAAAGGCAGGAAGCAAAAATGTATTTGAACTGCATGGGAGCGTACTTAGAAATTATTGTATGGATTGCGGCAAGTCATACGATGTTGAGTATATAATGGATGATAACCATTGCAAAAATGGGATTCCGGTGTGTGAAAAGTGTGGAGGAATTGTCAAACCCGATGTAGTTCTTTATGAAGAAATGCTCAATGAAAGGTGCATAAACGGTGCAGTTGATGCCATAAGAAAAGCCGACACTCTGATAATCGGCGGAACTTCTTTGGTAGTTTATCCTGCCGCAGGTTTAATTCAGTATTTTTGCGGGAATAATTTAGTGTTGATAAATAAACAGGCTACGCCATATGACAGCAAGGCGGACCTTGTAATAAATGACAGTATTGGAAAGGTTATGAAACTGTGATGAATATTTTAATATCCAACGATGACGGAATAAAAACAGAGGGGATAAAGGCTCTTGTAAAAGCCATGTCTCAAGAAGCAGATATATATGTTGTGGCTCCTCATGTTCAAAGAAGCGCCAGCAGTCATGCACTCAGTGTTCATGGAGAGATAACCCTTAAAGAAGTTGAATTTGAGGGTGCAAAGAAAGCTTATGAATGTGACGGCACACCGGCAGACTGTGTTAAGCTTGGCATAGACATGCTTAAGCAGGAGGGAGTTAAAATAGACGCAGTTTATGCCGGTATAAATCACGGAGGCAATCTGGGAACTGATACTATGTATTCCGGCACTGTTTCTGCTGCTGCTGAGGGGATGATTGCAGGACTGCCTGCTGTAGCAGTCTCTGTAGACAGCCACAGCGCAGTTTATTTTGAAGCTGCTTGTAAACTTGCCGTAAAGGTACTGCCTATGGCAATGAGATTTGGCAGAAAAAGCGTTATAAGCATCAATACTCCCAACTTGCCGGAAAAGGATATAAAAGGAGTTAAAATCTGCAAGCTGGGAAATCTTGACTATGACCAGTGGTTTGAGAAACTGTCGCAGGAGGGTCTGTCAAGAACTTATAAATACAGAGGTACTCCAAGTGAATCGGAAGTCTGGTCTGATGAAATGGATATAAAGATGATAAGAAATGGATATGCGACCATATCCGCAGTAAAATACGATCTTAATGACTATGACGGACTAAAAGAAATTGAAAGATGGGGAATTGATTTATGAAAAATATTGTGAGAATTAAAAAAGAAGAAGCTGTGCTGGTTGCTGTAGACTATCAGGAAAAACTTCTTCCGGCTATGGAAAACAGCTCTTCAATAGAAAAAAATATTGTAAAACTTGCCAAGGGACTTAAAGTAATGGGAGTGCCTGCCATAGTGACTACCCAATATGCAAGAGGTCTTGGACAGACAGTTGCTCCTGTTGCAGAAGCCATAGGCGAGTTTGAACCTGTTGATAAGACATTTTTCAGCGCATTCAGAGATGAAGCATTCCGGGAAAAACTGGAAAGTATGGGTAGAAAAACTGTTATCCTCGCAGGTATTGAGACTCATATATGTGTAGAACAAACTGCCCTCGACCTTTTGGAAAACGGTTACGATGTGGTTTTGGCAGCTGACTGCTGCGGGTCAAGAGATTTACAAAATCATAGAATATCTGCGGCAAGACTTTCTGCTGACGGAGTTGTAATATCAGGCAGCGAAAGTATTTTATATGAAGTGCTGCAAAGTGCAAAGGCTTCCGAATTCAAAGAAATTTCTGCTATAGTAAAATAAGAGGTAATATGATTTTTGAAAACGATTTTAACAATTTAACAGATAAGGATATAGAATTTTTAAACAGCTATTTTGACGGATACGATTATGAATCATCAACGCACACATTTCTTGCGAATTATATCTGGAGAAATACTCATGACCTTTCGTGGCAGATAATAGAGGGGTATTTGTGCATCGCAGGCCTTGGCACAATGGAAACAGAAGAAAAGGAATATTTTATGTCTTTTCCTCTGACCAATACCGGAAGCTATGATATTAAAAAGGTTAAAGAAGCAATAGAGAAAGCAAAGGAAATTTTCAGAAAAAAGGGACAGCGTTTTGAGCTGAGCTTGGTACCTGCTCCTCTGGTGCCTGTTTTGAAACAGGTTTTCGGAGATACAGTTGAAGTCGAACATACTCGTGACGACGATGATTATATTTATATGAAAGAGGATTTGATTAAACTAAGCGGCCGAAAACTGCACCAGAAGAAGAATCATCTCAACTATTTTCTGAGAAATTATGATTTTACTTATCAGGAAGCAACGCCTGAAATGGTTCCCGAAATTATGGAATATATAAAAGGGAAGAATGAATATAAACTTGGGGAAACTCCTGAGGAGTGGAAAGAAATTCTTGAACTTGAAACGGTGGCAATAGAAGAGTTGCTCAAATTTGTCGGAAAAGGGCTTTTGACAGGAATAATCAGGATAAATGATAAAATTGCAGCTGTAACATTCGGAGAATTTGCAAAGACAAACAGCAAAGAGACTGTAATAGTCCATGTTGAAAAAGCCGACGACAGGATAAGAGGACTTTATCAGGCAATCAACAATGAGTTTTGTAAGAGACTGCCGGAAGAAACTTTATATGTGAACCGGGAAGAAGATATGGGGCTTGAAAATTTGCGCCATACAAAGCTTTCATATAAGCCTGTGAAAATGGCAGAAAAATATACTGCTGCCTTAAAATAGGGGTTTTCGGCATAAAGAATTTATGTTAAAATACTCAATAATATTCCAACACAAAAAAGAAGAAAAATTTTGTTAATTTTTTATCACAAAAGACTTGATTTCTTCGTTGGTTTGTGTTTTAATAATCTTGTATACAAAATGTATTAGTAATTAGTTAGTACAAATCGACTCAAAGTAATCTAAGGAGGATACACACGAAATGAGAGAAGTTGTAATCGTAAGTGCTGCAAGAACACCAATCGGCAATTTTGGCGGAGCTCTTAAGGGAGTTCCGACAAGAAAACTGGGAGCTATCGCTATTAAGGGAGCTATTGAAAGAGCTGGAATTAAGCCTGAAATGGTAGAAGAAGTTATCATGGGTGCAGTTCTTCAGGGCGCTTTAGGACAGAATGTTGCAAGACAGATGACATTGGATGCAGGACTTCCAATTGAAACTCCTGCAATGACAATCAATAAGGTTTGCGGTTCCGGTCTTAGAGCTGTTGAATTGGCAGCACAGATAATCAAAGCCGGCGACGCTGATATTATAGTTGCAGGCGGTGCAGAAAACATGTCAGCTACAGCATATGCAATGCCATCCGCAAGATGGGGAGCAAGAATGAACAATGTTCCTGCAGTTGATATGATGGTAAACGATGGTCTTTGGGATGCTTTCAACGGATACCACATGGGTATCACTGCTGAAAATGTTGCGGAACAGTGGGGACTGACAAGAGAACAGCTTGATGAATTCTCTGTAATTTCTCAGAACAGAGCAGAAGCAGCTATCAAGGAAGGTAAGTTCAAAGATGAAATCGTTCCTGTAGAAATTCCTCAGAGAAAGGGAGATCCTATCGTATTCGATACTGATGAATTCCCTAAATTCGGAACTACTATGGAAAAAGTTGCTAAGCTGAAACCTGCTTTCAAGAAAGACGGTATCGTTACAGCAGCAAACGCTTCAGGTATCAATGATGCCGGCGCAGCAGTAGTTGTAATGTCAAAGGAAAAAGCTGATGAACTGGGAATCAAGCCTATGTGCACTATCAAGTCATATGCTTCCGCAGGTGTTGACCCTTCAATCATGGGTGTAGGTCCTATCCCTGCTTCCAGAAAGGCTCTTGAAAAAGCAGGCCTTACTATTGAAGATATTGACCTGGTTGAAGCAAACGAAGCTTTCGCAGCTCAGTCACTGGCAGTTAGAAAAGATCTTAACTTAGATCCTGAAAAGACTAATGTAAACGGTGGTGCTATTGCAATAGGTCACCCTATCGGAGCATCCGGATGCAGAATCCTGATCACTCTGATTTACGAAATGATGAAGAGAGATTCCAAGTACGGTCTTGCAACTCTTTGCATAGGCGGCGGAATGGGAACTGCTCTTATCGTTGAAAGATAATTTGAACATAAGTAAGTTTAAGAGAAGCCTCGGCATTGACTGAGGCTTCTTTTTGTCTTATTATGTAACAGGAGTTTATCCAAAAGGAGAAGATAATCTGAGTATGAAAAATAAACAGATGACATCTAATTTAATATTACTGATGGTTGCGGCCATATGGGGAGGCGGATTCATAGCAGGTAAGATGGCGCTTACGGGACTTGAACCATGGGCCGTTATAGCCTACAGATATGGTATGGGAGCTGTTCTTTGTTTTGTGATATTTTGGAAAAGGGTAGTGCAAAGTGACAGGGAGATAATCAGAAAAGGGATTGTTATAGGACTGGTGCAGGCGATAGGACAGGCAGTACAGCTCATAGGACTTCAATACACATCCAGTGCCAATCAGTCATTTTTGTGCAGCGCATATGTGGCCTTTGTACCGTTTATAAGTTGGATAATGATAGGAAAGAGACCTGAGGGAAAAGCTTTTTTTGCCGGCGTCATAGCCTTGACCGGAATAGGACTGATTTCCCTTAAGGATTCTTTTACGATAGGGATTGGAGATAGCCTCAGTGTATTGTTTGCAGTAATTTTTGGTATACAGATAGTTCTTATAGGTAAGATTGTAGACAAAAATACAGATGTGGCAGCCTTGACATTCTTTCAGATGATGACGGCTGCTGTCGCAGGATTTATTATATGTATTTTTAAAGGTGAGTTGACCTTTGATATTGGCGGCGAAGCTGTTTTCGGGGTAGTTTATTTGGGTGTGCTTAACACATTTATAGCATTTACTGCACAAAACTATGCCCAGAAATATGCACGAGATACTACGGCGGCGCTTATAATGAGCATGGAATCGCTGTTTGGATTTTTATTTTCGGTACTGTATTATAAAGAAATTGTTACCGCAAAATTTTTGATGGGGAGCATCCTTTGTTTTGTGGCTGTTCTCATCAACACGGCGGAGAAAAGGAGAAAACTGCAATGATATTATATTTCAGCGGGACAGGAAACAGCCGTCATGCGGCATTTGAACTTAAAAGACATCTTGAAGATGAGAATATCGTTGATATGGGAAAGATGCTAAAAGATAACATGACAGGCGATTTTTGCTCTGAGGAGCCGTATGTCTTTGTAACGCCGACTTATGGCTGGAGAATACCAAGGGTTATAAATGATTTGATAAGCCGAAGCAATTTTTCGGGAAATAAAAAAGCATATTTTGTTTTGACCTGTGGTGATTCTATGGGTAACGCAGGCAAATACGCTCAGAAGCTGTGTTTGGAGAAAGGCTTTGATTTTGCGGGATGTTTTGAGCTCAAAATGCCGGAAAACTACTTGGCACTGTTTGCCGTACCTGATGAAAAGACATCGGAGGTGCTTATCAGAAGGAGCGATGATACAGCTAAGAGAATTGCGGCTGTAATAAAGTCAGGCGAATACCCGAAAGACAAGAAATCATTGGTGGGCGTAATAGAAAGTTCCATCGTGAACAGCGTTTTTTATAAGTTTATAGTAAAGGCCAAGGGATTCAGAGCTACCGACGAATGTATAGGCTGTGGATTTTGCAGTGAAGTATGTCCTTTAAACAATGTCAGTATCATTGACGGCAGGCCTGTATGGGGTGAAAGCTGCACACATTGTATGGCATGCATATGCCGCTGCCCTAAAGAAGCAATAGAATACAAGAAAGCTTCGGTAGGGAAGAGACGCTACTATCTGGAAAAATAAAGATGCCGTGCATGGTTGCGGCACGGCATCACAAAAGTTTAATTATTTACTTTGCCTAAATATTCTTCTAAGGTTAGCCCTTTGGCAGTTATTTCATTTGCTGCATTTGAACCTACATACCGCAGATGCCAAGGTTCGTAATCATAACCGGTAATATGAGTTTTGCCCTTTGGGTAACGGATTATGAAGCCGTATTTGCTGCAATTGTTATTGAGCCAGAGACCTTCCGGATAATTTATAAAATTTTGGCTGAGACCATACCCCATAGATTGTGATGTGATGTCAATGGCAAGGCCTGTGTGATGCTCGCTTCTGCCCGGATAGGCGGAACGAGTGTTGGTGAATTTTTCGCCGTTTTGGACGAGGGAATTGTTATAAAGACTTTTTTGCAAGTCGTAAGAACGATAAGCTGAGCATATAAGAAACTTTATTCCTTGGTCATGGGCATCGCTTAGCATTTTGAGATAGGCATCATATGCGTTTTTCTTAAGGTAAAGCCCCTGATTGGTTGAAAGAGAGCCGTCCACTGCAACCATATCCGACGGATGGTAATCCTGAGAAACAGTATAATATTTATTGACAAGAACCAGATTGTTTCTGTCATCGTAAGTGCGTGTGGCGATTATGTCCGGGATTCCCATTATGTCTTTATTTTCGCCGGTATTGTTTGGACTTGCACTGCTGCCGGGCAAAGGATCTTCTGAACTTTGCGAATCAATCCGGGATTTTGCATAAGTATCAAATTTTTCTGTTAATTCGCTCAATGAATAAAAGATACTGCATGTTGCATATTTTTTTGAATTGATGTTTTGACATCCATATATAAAAATCACGGAGAATAGAAGGATAAATACTGCAGCGTACTTACTTGTCTTTTTCATGGCCCTACTCCTTTTTCGTTATATCGACATTATAAATTATCAAAAAATGAATGTCAAAAATTATAAGCGGTACTGGATAAATTTTTGTTGTGATGATATAATTTACAATATACACACTTTTTGGAGGAAATAAAATGGCAGACAACTTTATTCACGAAATTATAGAAAAAGATCTTGAAAATCACAAATACGGAGAAAAAGTTTGCACACGCTTCCCTCCTGAACCGAACGGATACCTGCACATAGGACACGCCAAGTCCATATGTTTAAATTTCACTACCGCTGTTAAGTATGGCGGAAAGTGCAATCTGAGATACGATGACACCAATCCGGTAAAGGAAGATATGGAATATGTGGATTCCATTGAGGCTGATGTAAGATGGCTGGGATTTGACTGGGATAAGAGACTGTGGGCATCAGATTACTTTGATAAGATGTATGAAGCCGCAGTAGAGCTTATTAAAAAGGGAAAAGCATTCGTGTGCGATCTTACCGGCGATGAGATAAGAGAATACAGAGGAACATTAAAAGAACCCGGAAAAGAAAGTCCTTACAGAAACAGAAGTGTTGAGGAAAATCTTAATCTGTTTGAAGAGATGAAAGCCGGAAAGTACAAAGACGGAGAAAAAGTTCTGAGAGCCAAGATAGATATGGCGTCTCCCAATATAAACATGAGAGACCCTATTATCTACAGAATAGCTCACGCTTCGCATCACAATACAGGCGACAAGTGGTGCATATATCCGATGTATGACTTTGCTCATCCGATTGAAGATGCAATAGAGGGAATAACCCATTCAATATGCACATTGGAATTTGAGGATCACAGACCGCTTTATGATTGGGTTTTAAAAGAAGTCGGCTGGTGGTCTATGCCTCCTCAGCAGATAGAGTTTGCAAGGCTCAACCTTACCAATACAGTTATGTCCAAAAGATATCTTAAGGCAATGGTTGAAGATGGTGTGGTAGAAGGCTGGGATGATCCCCGTATGCCTACCATTGCAGGCATACGCCGCAGAGGATATACGCCTGAGGCTGTAAGAAGTTTCTGTGAGACCATTGGAGTTGCTAAGGCGAACAGCACCGTTGATATTTCTCTTCTTGAACATTGCGTTCGTGAAGATCTTAAAGAAAAAGTAGAAAGCCGTAATGTAATATTTGACCCGGTTAAAGTTATAATCACAAATTATCCTGAGGGAAAATCTGAACTGTGCCAAGTGGAAAACAATGTTCAGAACCCTGAAATGGGAACAAGGGAAGTATCTTTTTCCAGAGAACTGTGGATAGACGGAGCCGATTTTATGGAAGAACCGCCTAAAAAGTATTTCAGACTTTTCCCGGGAAACGAGGTAAGATTAAAAGGCGCATATTTTATTAAGTGTACTGATTTTGTGAAAAACGAAGACGGTTCAATTAAAGAAATACACTGTACTTACGACCCTGAAACAAGAAGCGGCAACGGATTTGAAGGTCGCAAAGTTAAAGGAACGATACATTTTGTGGACGCTGCCAACGCAGTTCCCGTTACAGTGAGACAGTACGGTTACCTTCTTGTGGAAAATGAAGAGGGAGAAATGGTGAACAATCCTCAAACAGTAAAGATTTCGACGGCTTATGCAGAAAACTCAGTTAAGGATGCACAGCCGGGCGAAAGATTCCAGTTCTTTAGACATGGATATTTTGTTGCGGACTCCAAACTTCATACAAAAGAGACTCCTGTGTTTAATGAAATCGTAGGACTGAAAAGTTCTTGGAAAAAATAATATCTGTAAAGGAGACGGACCATGAGATATAAAATTGAGGGAACACCGCTTCCGGTAGTTATATGTCAGCTTGATAAAGGTGAATGCATGATAACAGAAAACGGAAGTATGAGCTGGATGTCGGCAAATATGAAAATGGAAACGACCAGTAACGGTGGAATAGGTAAAGCTTTAGGGCGCATGTTTGCAGGAGAGACAATCTTTCAGAACAGATATACCGCAGTGGGCGGAGAAGGAATCATAGCATTTGCTTCAAGTTTTCCGGGAACTATACTTCCTGTTGAGGTAACACCTGAAAAGCCTTTGATTGTTCAAAAAAGTTCGTTTTTGGCAGGTGTAGAGGGAGTGGATGTTTCCATGCATTTCCAAAAAAAGCTGGGAGCGGGATTTTTCGGCGGAGAAGGTTTCATAATGCAAAAGCTTACCGGAAACGGGATAGCCTTTGTTGAAATAGACGGTGCCGTTGTAGAATATGATTTGGCTCCGGGGCAGAAGATGCTTGTTGATACCGGACATCTTGCAATGATGGAAGCAACTTGCTCGGTGGATATAGAAGCGGTAAAGGGTGTAAAAAATATGTTTTTCGGCGGAGAAGGTGTTTTTAACACAGTTGTGACCGGACCGGGCAAAATAACTCTTCAGACCATGCCTGCCGGCAATGTTGCAAAGGCGCTTATACCGTTTATTCCTACGAGCACACAGTAACAGCAAAAGTATGGAGCATCTTTCTGATTTTTATTACGGAGATGCTCCTTTTAAATAAAGGGGATTTTAGATGGGATTAGATTATCTGAGAATAACAGCTGTATGTGCGGCAGCAGTAGCAATAGGCATAATATTGGGAAACAGTGTTGTCTATGTGTTTAATAAAATACCGGGCAAGTGGCTGTGCGACTACGGAAAAGAGCCTGATGAGGAACTGTTGAATCCGACTTGCCAGAGAATAAAAAGTGTTCCGTGGAAATATTGGTTTTCCTGTTTCTTTGTTATGGCCGGAATATATATGGGGTTAAAGGATCCTGTATATGCTGTAATTGCCCTTATAACATGCTGGATTTTATCAGAAATGGCTATTGCCGATTTGAAGTACGGTATAGTGCCGGATCAGTTTATAATATTGCTGATGGTGGCAGCTGCCGGATTTGTTCCACATCATAGCGGAGGAGAATTTTCCGGTATCTGGGGAGGACTTATAGGCTTTGGAATCATGCTGCTTATAGGTGTGTTAGGTAAGCTGATATATAAAAAGGACACTTTGGGCGGAGGAGACATAAAGCTTTTCGGAGCACTTGGGCTTTGCCTTGGTGTTGGCGGCATTTTGGCAGTGTTTGTGCTTTCGACTTTTGTAAGTGCGTTTCATCTGGCATTTCTTATGGCAAGGAAACGAATAAAGCCAAGAGAGCAGCGCCCTCTCGTACCGTACATAGCCATATCTTCGGCAATTTATCTGGTCATTTTACATCAAATGAGTTATAATATTATGATAAACATCTGAGAAAGGATAATATAGATGATAACAAGTAAACAGAGAAGCTTTCTTAAGGCTTTAGCTCACAATATAGACCCTGTTGTTTATATTGGGAAAGCCGGAGTTACAGAGAATGTCAAAAAAGAAATAGATACATGCCTTGAAGCAAGGGAACTTGTGAAAGTAAAACTTCAGGAGGGATGTGATTTGACACCAAAGGACACAGCCAACGAAATAGCTTTAGAACTTAAAGCTGAATTTGTACAGGCTATAGGACGAAAGTTCACATTGTACAGAGAGTCCAAGGAAAACAAGCAGATTGTCCTGCCGAAAGCTTAATCGTCATAGGTATAAAAAAATTTGCATAAAGTTGCAAGTTGGATGAAAAGTTTTCAGGCGGTGTTAGACATGATTTCAGAAAGAAACATTTTGCTTACAATAGAATATGACGGAAGCGAATTTTGCGGATGGCAGCGCCAGCCTAAAGTGAGAACCGTACAGGGAGAATTGGAGCAGGTTTTGACGAAAGTCTGCGGCGCTGAGGTAAAACTTAACGGGACAAGCCGTACTGATTCAGGAGTTCATGCTTTGGGGCAGAGAGCTTCATTTTGCGGCAGATACGGAATTCCTACCGATAAAATAGTCACGGCGGCTAACAACATATTGGCAGGTGGCAAGAGAATGGCATCGGTAGTAGGTGATGTGAGAATTATATCGGCACATGAAATGCCGCAGGAATTCCATGCCAGATTTGATTCAAAGGGAAAAAAATACAGGTATGTGATATCCAATAGCGGCGATATTGATATTTTCAGAAGAAAATATTGCTATCAGGTGACTTCTCCCTTAAATATAGAAGAAATGAAAAAAGCCGCCGGATATATCAAGGGAACCCATGACTTTGCATCTTTTCAATCTGCCGGAGGTCAGGAAAGAGAAACAACTGTGCGAACAATATATGACTTTACGGTGGAAAGGCATGGAAATGACATTATAATGGAAATTTCAGGCGATGGGTTTCTTTATAATATGGTAAGGATAATAGCAGGAACACTTGTTGAAGTAGGACTGGGAAAGAGAAATGCTGACGATATACCGGCAGTAATCGAGTCCGTAAACAGAGTTAGAGCAGGACATAAAGCTCCTGCGGAAGGCTTATACTTAGTTGAAGTTTATTACGAACAGGAGATTTGAAATGAAAAGACCTTCTTGGGACGAGTATTTTATGGAAATGGCTGAATTGACGGCAAAACGCTCCACTTGTATGAGAAGACATGTAGGTGCAGTTATCGTTAAGGATCGTCATGCCATAGCTACAGGCTATAACGGTGCACCGAGGGGAATAATGCACTGTGAGGACAGAGGAGGATGCCTCAGACAGCAGCTTAATGTTCCGTCAGGACAAAGGCATGAACTTTGTATGGCGCTTCATGCGGAACAGAATGCCATAATTCAGGCAGCCGTTATGGGAAACAGCGTAGAGGGCGGAACGATTTACATAACTCATCAACCTTGTGCAATATGCGCAAAGATGATATTAAATGCAGGAATAAAGAGAATAGTTATAAGAGAGGGATACCCTGATGAACTTGCTTCGTCCATACTTGATGAAGCAGGCATAAGTGTAGAAAAACTATAGTAAAAAGTTGAAGGAGCCTCAGTAATATGTACAGCACATTGTGGGTGACTTTTTTGGTAGCATTTGTTATTGCTGTAGCAGTGACTCCTCTTGCTATCAGACTGGCGCCGAAAATCGGAGCAGTTGATATACCCAAAGACAACAGAAGAATGCATACAAAGATTATGCCACGGTTTGGCGGACTGGCTATATTTGCCGGAAGCACCATATCCATGCTGATTTTTCTTAGATTTGATCCCAAGATATTGATTATTACCGCAGGAGGGGTGATGATATATCTTCTTGGGGTTTTAGATGATCTTAAAAATCTTTCACCTAAAGTGAAATTTGCAGGCCAGCTGTTAGTTGCCATCGTAATGTATATGTGTGACATACGAATCGAATTTATAACAAATTATTTCGGTTCGGGAAACAGTCAGCTTGGAACTGTACTTTGTTTTGTAATCACGATTTTGTGGATAGTGGGCATAACAAATACGGTAAACTTGATAGATGGTCTTGACGGATTGGCTGCCGGTACTGCTGCGATAGTATCGCTATGCATAGCGTATGCGGCATATATACACGGAACATATCTTGCAGCGGGAGCTATGCTTGCACTTGCAGGCGGAGCACTTGGGTTTTTGCCGTATAATTTCTATCCGGCAAAGATTTTTATGGGTGACGGAGGCTCTCTGTATTTGGGATTTATGTTATCCACATTATCGGTACTTGGTACGGTTAAAAGTGCAACATTCGTTTCTATGATAATACCGGTTCTTGTATTGGGAGTACCGATATTTGATACAGCGTTTGCAATCTTTAGACGGTTTGTAAATAGAAAGCCTATTATGGGAGCCGACAAGGGACATTTACATCACAGACTTATGAATCTTGGATACGGACAGAGACGAGCTACTCTTATGCTTTACGGAATAACAGCTATTATGGGAGTTGCGGCTGTTTTGTACAGCAGAGGACTTTATGTGGAGTTCTTGGGACTTTCCGCTATAACCCTTATGTATCTGTATATCTTTTTAACCGACTCTCAGCATATAGTTCCGCAAATCAAAGAAAGCGATAATGAAGAGTTAAAGTAAATAATATGACGGTACTGACGCCCGAAGGTAATCTGAGGGGAAAGGCTTGTAATAAAGACAGGGATGATAAGTGCCGAATTTTTTCGGTGCTTATTTTTTTTGAAAGGAGAAAAAATGGAAACAAGAGTAGCCGTAATAAGCATAATTGTTGAGGATATTGAAGCGGCAGATAAAATAAATTCTCTGCTTCATCAATACAGACAGCACATCATAGGCCGGATGGGAGTGCCGTATAGAGTAAAAAACATCGGTATAATAAGCATTGCTGTAGATGGACCTATGGATGAAATAAGCGCTTTGTCGGGAAAGCTGGGGGCAATCAATGGAGTTAGCAGCAAGACTGTATATTCAAAAAAATAGAGGCATTTTTGTCTAAAGCTATAGGAAGCAGCACCGTAAGAAAGAATAAGAGAGGTAAGAAAATGAAAAAAATTATTGCAGCATGTATGGCACTGATTATGACATTTGTTATGATTACAGGATGCGGGGCCAAGAACGATACTGTAAGTAAGACTGTAAATTTGGCGGTATTGAACGGGCCGACCGGCATGGCTACAGTTAAACTTTTAGATATGGAAGAAAAATATAATGTTACGACATATCAGGCTCCTACAGATGTAGTGGCTAAAGTTATAAGCGGAGAAGCAGATGTTGCGGCAGTGCCGTCTAATCTTGCATCGGTATTATACAATAAGACAGGCGGCGAAATCGTAGCAGTCAGCCCGATTGCACTTGGCATGCTTCAAATTGTGGGAAACAATGTAAATTTGGACGATGTAACTGAGCTGAAAGGTAAGACCATTGTGGCCAGCGGACGAGGAGGCACACCTGAATATGTGCTTGAAAAAATTCTTGCAGATAACGGACTTACGCTTTATGAAGATGTGCAGGTAGAATGGCTTAGTAACCATTCAGAAGTCAACTCAAAACTTTTAAGCGAAGAAGGAACATTAGCGATGATTCCGGAGCCGTTTGTCTCAACTGCCATAATGTCCGGCAAAGGCAAGGTGGAAGATTTATTTGATATAAACGAACTTTGGGAAGAAAGTACAGGAACAGAGCTTCCTATGGGAGTTCTGATTGCACAGAGAGCATTTGCAGAAGAGCGTGCAGATGACCTTAAAGTATTGCTCAATGACCTTAAAGAGTCGGTTGATTTTGTAAATGAATCACCTGAGGAGGCGGCAAAAATCATAGTTGAAAAAGGTTTCATAGGAAACGAAGACATAGCGATTGCGGCAATACCAAGCTGCCATATCGTTCTTTACGCAGGCAAGCATGCCGAAACGGGAACAGATATGCTCAAAACCTTTAATAAGATATTATACGAAATGGAGCCGGAGTCTATAGGCGGAAAGTTACCGGATGAAGATTTGTACTACCAATAGTGAAGAAAGAAGAATAGGAATCAGAAAGCTTGTAGTAGTTGCATTTTGGATTTTAGCATGGCAGATATTTGCAAGTTTTGTTGGCAATGACTTGTTACTGCCCGGGCCTCTTGTCACATGCGCTGCTATGTTTGAGCTTGCCGGTACAGGTAAGTTTTATATAAATATAGGGTGGACTTTTCTGCGCTGTGTCTGTGCCATGATACTGTCTTTTGCAGCAGGAGCGGTATCGGCTGCCGCCTCATACAGATTTTGTGCGGTGCGCAGCCTGTTATCTCTGCCTGTAGGCTTTTTCAAAGCAGTTCCGGTGATGGCTGTTATAATTTATGTAATCTTGATTGCATCAGCAGATTGGGTGGCAATAATCGTATGTTTTCTGATGTGTTTTCCTATTGCATATACCAACATTTTGTCAGGTCTTGATTCCATGGGAAAAGAATTCAAGGAGCTTGCATATGTATATGAACTTAGCCTTAAAGATAGAGTCAGATATATTTACAGACCGGGAATAATGCCGCAGATAAATTCGGCAGCAAGGCTTATAGCAGGTTTGAGCTGGAAAGCTGTAGTTGCGGCTGAGGTTCTTGCCATCCCCAAATATTCTATCGGATATGAGATGATGAATGCGAAATATTATTTACAGACTCCTGTGCTGTTTTCGTATATATTTACAATAATAATTTTGAGTATCGCAGTTGAACGATGTGTAACTTTATTTTTGAACAAAAACGGTACAAAAGGTTATTCAGGCAGCAAATTGAGTAAAAATTTGCAAGGGATGCAGAAAAAAGGGAACGATTGCAAAAAGCCAAATCATAAGCTCCCTGAAGTGAGGCTGCAAGGCGTAGAAAAATCTTTTAACGGAAAAGCTGTACTGTCAGAGCTTGATACGGTGTTTGAAGCAGGCAAAGTAACAGTAATTGAAGGCCCATCAGGCATTGGGAAAACCACCCTTGGCAGAATTATAGCAGGACTTGAAACAGCTGATAGGGGAGAAGTGATTGCAGACGGAAAATTTAAGTTGTCCTATCTTTTTCAGGAGGACAGGTTATTGCCATGGCTCAATGTATATGATAATCTTGCATTAGGACTTTTGAGAGATAAGAAAAACGATAAAAATTCAGTCAGCAACAGAATATCGTCTAAAAACGATATAATGGAAATGGCGGAAAATCTTGAAATCTCCCAAGCTTTATATAAGATGCCCGCTGAACTTTCCGGCGGTATGAAGCATCGTGTCGCGTTGGGCAGGACTTTTCTTGCAGACTCTAATATTGTGATTCTTGACGAGCCATTCAGAGGACTCGATGACGAATTGACAGAGCGAATCATGAGACGGATATGGGATGATTCCGTAAAAGATAAAACGGTTATTGTGATAACTCATAAGCCCGAAATTTTCAGCAGATATAATAAACTCAAAATATGAAAGAGGTCACCAATGAGTGATAAACATCTTGTTCTTGGAATTCTTGCCCATGTAGACGCAGGAAAAACAACTTTATCAGAAGCGGTTCTTTATTTGAGCGGAGCTATAAGAAAGGCAGGTCGTGTAGATCATAAAGATGCTTTTTTAGATACGGACCAGATAGAACGAAACAGAGGCATTACAGTATTTTCAAAGGAAGCGAGGTTTATGCTGAAAGATACGAAAGCTGTTCTTGTTGATACGCCGGGACATGCTGATTTCAGTGCAGAGATGGAGCGAACTTTGTCGGTGCTGGATTGTGCTGTGCTGGTAATAAGCGGAGCTGACGGTGTTCAAAGTCACACTTTAACTCTCTGGAAACTCTTAAAGAATCACAAGATACCGGTATTTGTATTTGTAAATAAGATGGATCAGCCCGGTACAGACAGGGACGAAATCGCAGATAACATTTCCCGTACTTTAGGCGGAGGTTTTGTAAAGTTTGAAAACGGCAAGGTTCTTGATATGGAAGAGGCGGCTGTATGCAGTGAAGAACTTATGGAGGAATATATCGAAAACAATTATATTTCACCGGAGAGCATTAAGAAAGCCGTAACCGAAAGAAAGATTTTTCCTCTTTGTTTTGGCTCTGCATTAAAAACAGAGGGCGTAAATGAACTTCTCGAAACATTGGAGATTTACGGCAGGCCACAGAAAACGAAAGAGGAGTTTGCTGCTCGTGTATTTAAGATAAGCAGAGATAAACAGGGTAACAGACAAACCCATATGAAGATAACGGGAGGATGTCTGAAAACAAAAATGCTTGTGGATACAGGGACAGATCCGTCAAACCCGCCTGAGAAAGTAGATCAAATACGGCTTTATTCAGGTGATTCGTTTGAAAATACCGGGTTTGCAGAAGCAGGTGATATATGTACTGTGACGGGTCTTGCCAATACATATGCCGGACAGGGTCTTGGGGCAGAGAGTGGAGAAAAACTTTTTACCATAGAACCTACGCTTACCTACAGATTGGTTTTGCCTGAGGGTACAGAACCTCTGCAAGCTATGAGAAAACTTATACAGCTTAGAGAGGAAGACCCTACTCTGGATATACTGTGGAAAGAAGAACTTCAGGAGATTCAGGTTAAAGTTATGGGACGGCTGGAACTGGAAATCTTACAGAAGATTATAGAAAAAAGATTTAAAATAAAAGTGGCCTTTGATGAGGGAAGAATAATATATAAAGAGACTATAGAAGAACCTGTGGTTGGAATCGGTCATTTTGAGCCGCTTAGACATTATGCGGAAGTCCATTTGCTGATGGAACCTCTGCCGGCGGGAAGCGGACTTGTATTTGACAGTGATGTAAGTGAAGATATTCTTGATAGGAACTGGCAGCGGCTTATTTTGACTCATCTTAAAGAGCGGCATCATCCGGGAGTGCTTACCGGTTCTGATATAACAGATATGAAAATAACACTTGTTGCAGGAAGAGCACACCTAAAACATACAGAGGGTGGTGATTTCAGACAGGCTACATACAGAGCAATAAGGCAGGGTCTTAGAAAAGCCAATAATATTCTTTTAGAACCTATGTACAGATTCAGAGCAGAACTGCCGTCTGAAAACATAGGCAGGCTTATGTCAGATATGCAGAGAATAGGAGCAGAGTTTGAGCCGCCGTCGATTTCTCCTCAGGGAAGAGCTGTAATGGAAGGAAAGGCATCGGTTGCAGGCTTGGGCGATTATCAGAATGAATTGACAGCATATACAGCAGGGGCAGGCAGTTTCTCGGTGATTTTTGACGGCTACGGGCCATGCTGCGACCAGCAGAAAATAGTTGAGGAGAAAGGATATAATCCGGATAGTGATATAAATAATCCAACTGGCTCAGTGTTCTGCACCGGAGGAAGTGCAACTTATGTCAGCTGGGACAAGGTAGATGAGGCGGCACATATAAGACCGGAAGAATTCTTTTGTAAGGATCCCAAAACAAATAACATAAAAAGACCAAGCGGCGATATGCCGCCGGCTTCCAATGAAGAGCTTGACGCTATTTTTCTTAAAACTTACGGAAAGAGCAAGCGTGATGAAGCATTGAGAAGAGAGCGTTTAAGCGCCGGAAAGAAAAGACCGGCAAGACCGCCTGAAACTACGCTTCCAAGGCTTATCAAAAAAGATGATAACAAGACAGGAGAATATCTGATAATAGACGGTTATAATGTTTTGTTTGCATGGCCTGAGCTTAAGGCTTTGGCGGAAGTCAATCTGGACGCAGCTCGTGAAAGTCTCTTGGAGATATTGCAGAATTACGGAGTTTACAAAGATATAAAGTTAATGGTAGTATTTGACGGATACAGAGTTTTGGGAAATCCGGGTACTGTAATGAAATATGATGGCATGGAAGTGATTTTTACTAAAGAAGCACAGACTGCGGACAGATATATAGAAGAAAAAGTTTATGAAATGGCGAAGAAACATAACATAAAGGTGGTCACCTCCGACAAATCAGTTCAGATGGCTGCTTTGGGAGACGGTGCGCTTAGATTTTCGGCAAGAGACTTTTACAGTGAGGTGACGGAGACATCGGAGGAGATAAGGAAAAAGTTAAAAGATACTAAAGAACGCAGTTTGAGATAATGATAATGGCAAGATATGCGGCAGAAATAATAAATTGACGCCGCATATTTTTATTTTTTGTGAGAATATGGCCGAGCAGAGCTTTCATAAAGTTAATATATCCGAAATTTTATGTTTTGGGATTTCATAAGGGGGGAAAGAGTGAAAAAGACTGCGATAGCGAGTGTTGTTTTTCTTTTGATTATGTCGTTTACTTCATTTACATCATGTGAAGAAAATTGTGATATTCATCTTATTTCCAGAGAAAGCGGGTCAGGCACAAGAGAGGCTTTCATACAGCTTACCGGAGTAAAACAGAATGGCTGTGACAACACGGCACTTAATTCCGAGGTGACATCTTCCAACCTTGTAGTGATAAAATCGGTGGCAGACGACAAAAATGCCATAGGCTATACTTCGCTTGGAACTCTTAATGGAAATGTGAAGCCAATAGCAATAGATGGAGTCAAACCGGAAGCGGCAAATGTTGCAGATGGAACATATCCTCTTGTAAGAAAGTTTGATATTGTGTTTAGTGAGCCTTTAGAAAAGACAGCAGCAGATTTTAAAAATTTTATAATGAGCGAAAAGGGACAAAGAGTAATAGAGGAGAAAGGATATATTCCCATTGACAATAAAAGTACCGCTCCGCTTGATTACAAGATATCCAAGCATCGCAGCGAGAAAATTGCAATAGCAGGCTCTACTTCTGTTGCTCCTCTCATGGAAGTGCTTGCGGAAAGTTATATGGAGCTTAACCCGTCTGTCCGGATAGAAATACAACAGTCCGGTTCGTCTGCCGGAATAACATCTGTGGCAGAGGGGATTTGCCATATGGGAATGTCTTCAAGACCCCTTACGAATGAGGAGACAGAAAAGGGCTTGAGTGCGGTGACTATTGCTGCGGATGGTATTGTAGTAATAGTAAATCCGAAAAATCATATAAAAGAACTTAGTCTTGAAGATATAAGAGGAATTTTCACAGGAAAGATAACCAAATGGTGATTATGGGAACTGTGATATGAAAGAAAGAGTTATGAAAGGAATATTTGCAATTTCTGCCGGATTTTCGGCACTTTCGGCTTTAGTCATATTTGTATTTCTGCTGCATAAAGGGTTGCCGGCAATTGAGGAGATAGGATTTTTAAATTTTGTAACGGGCAAAATATGGAAGCCGGAAACGGAACAATTCGGTATTTATCCCATGATATTAGGCAGTGCTTATGTTACCGGGGGAGCTATTGTTTTGGGTGTGATTCCGTCTGTATTGACAGCAGTGTTTATAGTTTGGTTTTGTCCGGAAAAGTTCTGTAAAATCGTGGGATTTGCAATAGATGTAATGGCATCAATACCATCTGTAATTTATGGATTGTTTGCTCTTATGGTATTAGTACCGGCTATCAGGGAAGTGACCGGTGAAAGCGGCAAAAATATTATAACTGCCTCTGTGACTTTGGCAATTATGATAATGCCCACAGTAATAAGTGTATCAGAGGCTGCAATAAGAACTGTTCCCAGCCAATATTACCGTGGAGCGTTGGCTTTGGGAGCTACTCATGAAAAAAGCATATTTTCTATAGTTTTGCCTGCTGCAAAATCAGGACTTACAACAGGAGTAGTTTTGGGAATGGGAAGAGCCGTTGGAGAAACTATGGCAGTTGTAATGGTTGCAGGAAATCAACCTGCCGTTCCAAGGTCACTGCTTTCGGGGGTTAGAACATTAACTGCCAATATAGTGCTTGAGATGGGTTATGCAGCTGAGGGACTCCATCGTGACGCTCTTATTGCCACAGGAGTTATTCTTGTGGTATTTGTATTTGTTGCTCAACTGTCATTGAGCCTCTTTGATAAAAGGGAGAAAGGATGAGAGGGAGAGATAAAAAAACGCATTTGATACGAAAGTGCAGGAATAATTCATCATTGAAAGATCAGCGGCAAGAAGCCGCATTGATACGATTGACAGTTTTCACTGCTGCTGCTTTGACCTTTGCGGTAATGTTTATGATTCTTTTTCATATCGTTTGTAAGGGTATTTGCGGTTTGGGGGAAGAAGGATTGTTTGACATTAAATATAACAGTGAAAATGTATCTATGATGCCCGCATTGATAAATACTGTAATAGTTACGATACTTTCTCTGCTTGTGGCTGTTCCTACAGGAGTTTTTGGGGCAGTATACTTGACTGAATATGCCAAAAAAGGAAGTATTATAGTAAGGGTTATAAGGATTGGGGAAGACACTTTAGCGGCAATGCCGTCTATAATATATGGTCTTTTTGGATATGGACTGTTTGTTATATCCCTGGGGTGGGGATATACGATGATTTCAGGTGTTATAACCCTTGCGGTCATGGTACTTCCTATTATAATGAGGACTGCAGAAGAGGCTTTGATGGCTGTTCCCCATAGCTACCGTGAAGCCGGATTTGGACTTGGCGCCGGCAAAGTAAGAACTGTATTTGGTTTACTGATTCCCTCTGCCATGCCGGGAATAATATCAGGGATATCTCTTGCAACAGGAAGAATAGCAGGGGAATCAGCGGCATTGATTTTTACAGCAGGTACATATCCGTCACTGCCCCACAGCTTATTCTCTTCGACGAGAACATTAAGCGTTCATATCTATGCTCTTATGACGGAAGGAATGTATGAAGAACAAGCATATGCTGCTGCTCTCGTTCTCATTATTGTAATATCTGTGATAAATGCAGTCTCCCATTTACTTATGAAAAAATTTCAAAAAACCAATTACTAAGATAATCGGGTAATGTTTAAACTTATTGATACGGGGAATAATATACATATAAACATATCAGGAGGTAAATTATGAAATATTTTGTATGTGAACATTGTGGAAATATTATAGAAAAAGTTAATGATGCGGGAGTTCCGGTAGTATGCTGCGGAGAAAAGATGAAAGAAATCGTTCCGGGTTCTGTAGATGCTGCTGTGGAAAAGCATGTTCCGGTAGTGACAAAAGACGGAAACTCAGTTAAGGTCTTTGTAGGAGAAGTTGAACATCCTATGGTAGAAGAACATTACATCGGCTGGATAGCTATAGAAACAAAGGAAGGCATGCAGAGAAAGACTCTCAAAGCAGGTCAGAAACCTGAAGCAGTATTTGCTCTTGCAGACGGAGACGAATTGGTAGCAGCTTATGCATGGTGCAACCTTCACGGTCTTTGGAAAAAATAAAGATTACATCTAAAATGTTACGGTACTGTCATAAAAAGACAGTACCGTATTTTAGTTTTGTAATAAATGTTGGCCTGTCAGATGACAACGGCCGCATGTGACCACAAAATTATGGCTTGAGAAGTATCGTTTTCGGCTAAGATAGCATGCCTTAAGGCTAAATTCAACGGATTTTAAAAATAGCATATGAAATTATATATATATATATATATATAAGCATTGCTGGTGACAATAAATTGTGATAAGTTTAACTTAAATCAAAAGCGATATAAAACTTTTAAAAGAAAAAGCGGCAATAGGGGGGGGAAAAGCCTATGATACAGGCAGATAACAGATGTTAAACCATAAGGGTGATTTAATCATCCGGTACAAGTAAATCACATAACTAAAGTGTGTGGGGGTGATCTGATTGAATAAATATTTATCATTGATTTTTTTATATAATAAGGCAAGCTATAAAAAAATCATACTTGTTGCAGCGGCTATTCCGCTAAGTTTTGCGGCAATTTTTCTGCTTAAGGTGGGGAATCCTTATGAAGCAGGGAGCTTTATGCTTATTGAACATGCTTTTGGCGGATTATGGGCCGTTGTAGCTTTTGTTGCTGCGATTTTGGCAGGTCTGATAGCCGTAGCTAACGCATTAAACGGAAAGAAAGAGATGAAAGCAACTCATTCTACTACAGGTTATACGGTCAGAAGACTTCGGATATCGCCTATTTCATCTTATCTTACAATCTTAATATATTCCCTTGTTATTATTCTTATATTTTGGGGCATAGCAATAGCTTCTATGTATATAATCGGGAAAGTAGGTCTGACAATTACAGGAGCTTCCGGCTTCGATACTAAGTTTGCTCTTGGTTTATTAAGGACGGAAATCGGCCAGGCACTTATTCCCATTGCTAACCCTACTCTTATTGCTTTTAATACTGTTTCCGTTTTGGCATTGGCACAGGAATGTGCCAAGTCATGCTACTTGAGCTGGCATAACGGAAGACCGTCGTTTGGAATTCTACCTATTACAGTCTTAATGTGTCTCGCCTGGATAAATGTTCTTAAAGAAACTTATTTGTTTATGGTAATGATAATGATTGCAAGTTATATTGCAGTTTCCTTTGGAGATGTGGTTTTCAGAGAAAAACGCCCGAAAGGTGATCCGTTCAAAGCCAATCAATATTCGGGAATCATGGACATGAACGAGTTTGAATTTGATAACAGTACTTACGCTCCCGTTGCCAATACATTTGTTGAATCTAAAGCTTCGTCATCTATTGGTCAATCTGCCTTAGTGGAACATGGAGAAAAATCAGAAAGTGATGATAAAAAGCATGTTAAAAAATTTAATATAGGTCGTATCAGGCGCAGATTTTTACCACTTGGAATAAACCTTGAAAGAGCTAACAGCTTGCTGGGAGGCTGCATATGTTTGGGTATTGCAGAGCATTTGGTTTTCTTCTTCAGATATAAGAGCCATTTTGACAGAATTACCGAAAACATGAAAGGTGTATCTCTTGCACCGGGTATGGAAATGCCTTATTTCCAGGATATGCAGGAAAATACTTACTGGGGCTATATTATAGCTGTTTTGCTCGTTGTATTTGTTCAGGCATACTGGAATTATTCATATTACAATAAAAAGACAAAGAGCGTATATGTTATGAAGAGATTACCGGACGGAAAAGAGTATATGAGAACTATTTGGGGCGCTCCTTTAATAGAGGCGGCTTGTATATTGGGAATTATGGTATTGCATGTATTGGTGGATGTATGTATATATATTTTCGTAACGCCGGATATTGCACTGCATGCGGATTACATGGCGCATATGCTGCCGTTTTAGATAGTTAAGGAGGAGAGGACATGATTGAGGTTAAAAATGTATCTAAGAAATATAAGGAAAAGGTGGCTCTTTCAAACTGCAATATTAAAATTCCAAAAGGGCAGGTAATAGGCCTGTTCGGAGCTAATGGAGCAGGCAAAACGACTTTGATGAAATGTATGATGGGATTCTTGACCTTTGAGGGTGAAATCACATTAGATGGTCAGAAAATAGACAGGAGCAATATTTCAAAGTTGTCATTTGCCACCGGGGACCATTCTTTCTTCCCATCTATTACGGCAGATGACCACAAAAGTTTTTACAAGATGCATTTTCCGATGTTCAATGAAAAAAGATATAACGCCTTGATGGAATTTTTTGAACTGCCTACCAACAAGAAAATAAGTGAGTTCAGCTTGGGAATGCAGAATCAGTTTGAAGTTGTTTTGGCAATCAGTCAAGGAGCCGAATATGTATTTATGGACGAACCTTTTGCCGGCAACGATGTATTTAACAGAGAAGATTTCTATGAAGTTTTGGTAAGTATATTGACAGAGGATGAGACAGTAATTATTTCGACCCACTTGATTGAGGAAATTGCAGATTATGTAGACAGGGCTATTCTTATAAGGAAAAGTGAGATTATAGATGATTTGAGCGTAGAGGATATAAAGGCATCGGGAAAATCTTTGATTGAAATCGTAAAAGAAAGATATGATTACAGAGCAGACCGTATCAAAAAGGCTGTAGATCATATGAAATAAAAGTTGAAAGCAAAGACGATAATAATAAAAGGAGATGCGGTCATTATGAAAAAATCTATTGTGATATTGGCGGCAGCAGCAGTTTTTTCTTTAGGAATAACTGTATATGGATGGCTTTTTATAGAAAGCCAGGTCGGAGAGGCCACACTTACTGAAAAAACCGCTACCGGAGACATAGAGGTGACAGACGGTCTTGAGATTTCATTCAGAGCAGATTCACAGGATAATCTGCACTGGATAAACAGCTTTGATTACAGCACAGGCAAGACTGAATCACATTTCAAAAGAGGAAAGATGGATGTTGCAGAAGATAATCCTATCTATGATGATATTAAATTTACAGGATATTCAGATGCACCTTACTTTATCCATCTTAAATATGATTCGCTAATGGGATTGCAAGACAAGAAAATTCATTCACTGTATGATGAGACTGCGCAGAGGGCGTTGGAAAGCGGAGAGGAAGAAAAAGGAAAGATAAGACTGAAAGAGTATCTTGATTTTTATCCTGTAAGCTTTAGTTTTCAATTGGGAAATAAGGTGCTTAGTTCTGAAAATGCTTTGACGGGACTTAAAGTTTATGACGAGAAAGGAAAGCTGCTGCCGGAAAACGCAAAGGCATATGATGAGGATATATACTTATATGTAACGCTTAACGATATATTTAAAATTCCGGTTATAGAAAACGAATATCAGGAATATACGGTGAAAAAAGCCGTAGATTACGATAAGAGAGCATCCCTGCCATATGAAGTTGAAATTGAAAAGCCAATGGGAGACGGCGAAGATTTTTATGAATTTGCTCCTATAATAGTCGTACAAGAAGAAAATGTAATAGACGGAAAAGAATGGGAACACCCTGACTTATCAAAAACGCTTTCCGCCGAAGCGGTAACAGACGATAAAGAAGATGATGCAGATGACGACAGCAATTATGCAGGCAAAAAGGCTTCGGAATATAACCTTAAAAACAGAATGTTGTTTGCAGTTAATAATAGGACAGCTAAAGGTGCGCCTATAGACATATCTCAGATTAGGGACGGTTACGGAATATATGAACTTCCCATTGAACTGTCGGCTACCGCAACTATAAAGAGAGGAAGAAGAAGTATGTCTGTACCTAATCCACAGCCGTTGCCTGATAAACTAAGAATGGTTTATCCGTTGGACACGGAGGCGGAATATGTTGAAATGAGCCTTTCGGATGATCACAGATACTTAGCGGTGTTTTCTGTTAAAGACGGAAATTATTTAGTAGATATAGTCGATGCAGACACATGGAAATCGCAAGGAATATTTGAAATGTTTCCGGCTTCTGAAAAGATGTCATATGTTTGGGGCAAAGACGGAAGCCTGGCAGTAACAGACAACGATGACAATATAGTGATTTTTGAAAGAACGGAAGATTTGAACAGTACATATAAGGTCCTTTATAAAGGTGAGATTGAGGGTAACTTTGATGAAGCGTTCTTCGGCGATGATATGCTTGCAAAAGAAAATTCATATTCAGCATTTAAGTATAATGAAGCCAAAGGTTTATCCGTTACCGTGAAAGATGGAAAGGCCGCTTTAGTACAGAATCTACTTGTAGGAAGCGGAGAAAACTCCATAAGGACTCCTGCCCTTGAATGTGCCGTCATAGACGAAAACGGGGCAGTATACCGCGGAAGACTCGAAAGCAGTATAACAGACATAGATTATGATATGACTGACGATGAGGTTAAAGAAATCGGAGACATTTTGAAGAACACTGCCGAAGAACAGGTTAAAATAGCGAAGCATATGATAACACCTGTAAGAAACGAAAACCGTGCAGAGTGGAAAGATTAAAGGAAGAAAAAGAGGGGTATTTTATATGAAATCCCCTCTTTTGATTTAAAGTGATTAAGTGTTGACTTTTTTTGCGGGGGGGGGTTATGATTATAGTAGAACAAGTGCTAAAAGGAGGCAGGAACCAATGGATAAAAAGAAGAAAACAGCAATAATTTTAATCGTTATAATAGTTTTGGCTGCTGCTGTTTATTTTGGAGTAACATATTTCCTTGATAAGGATTTAGAGGAGCAAGAAAAAGAACTGGAGATGCTTAAGCAAGAGCAGGTAGAAACCAAAAGCGGAAAAATTATTAAAACAGAACTTTGTAACTTTGAAGACGGGGAGTTTTTTGTAAAAATCCCTGTGGAATTTGCTAATATGTCACAAGAGCTTATGGCTCAAAAGTATCCGTCCGGAAACCTTCCGTCTTATGCATTTACCAATGAAGACGGAACTGTAAATGTGGTTTTGAATGTAACAGGTGATTCTATGAAAGATGAAGATATAGAATCTTTCATAAAGGCTGTTTCCGCTCAAGCAGCCGGTGATCCTGATAAAGTGAAAACTTCCGTTTATGAAAAGAGCGGGCACAAGATAGGTATCGTTGAAATGGTGACGCCTGCTGTAGATACGGATATATATAATAAGATGGCTGTGTTTACGGTAGATGGAAAGATGAGAATAGTTTCCTTTAACTGTACGATTCAGCTTCAAGAAGAATGGCAGCCGGTCGGTGAGTTTATTATAGATTCTCTGCACTTCCCGGCAGAATAATTTTATTTAATTTTTTGAGTAATTTAAAAACGGCAGCTTAGACTGCCGTTTTTCGTATAATTTAAGTATTTACAGTTTTATATCGCCCTCGGCAAGAATTACACCGCTTCCGCCTACTTTTACAGAACATTCCTCTGCTGAGGATGCTTCTATATGGCTTAGGATTACCGAAGGTCTGTCCATTTTTTCGCCTTGAACGAACTTACAGTCATCACCACTCTTGATAAAGCCGTTTAAATAGCCGTAGTAAGTAAGAGCACCGTTAGATGTTCCTGTAGCGGCTTCTTCATCTATGTCATAAAGCGGAGCAAAATTTCTCACATGACATGTCACTCCGTCTGCGGAATCGGTAGTAAAAGCATGAACTCCTACTACTTCATATTTTTCCGACAGCTTTGAAAGGGCAGGGAAATCCGGAGTAATTGCATCAAGGGAATCTCTGTCGGCTACAGGCATCATTATGTCGGGAAGTCCGGTGGAAACCATCTGAGGAGTTAAAGTCACACCTTTTGCAGTCTGCTGACTGTAGTCAAGTCCCATTACCGTATATAACTCTTTAAGAGCTTCTTCATCCTGTATTTCGTTGATTTTGACAGGGGAAGCCATATCCATTAAAACAAAGCCGTCTTTTATATCTATGTTAAGATCTCCGGCAAGAGTATGGTTGATATAACTGTTATTGTCATGTATATATCCGCCGTGAAGCAGAGCCTTAAATGAACCTATGGTGGCATGACCACAAAGGTCAACTTCTGCTGCCGGTGTGAAGTAACGGATATTGAACTCTTTGTCGTTTAAACGCTTTATAAAAGCTGTTTCCGAATAGCGAAGCTCTGCTGCTGTTTTTACCATTATTTCATCGGCAGGGAAATCAGCACCCTCAGGCAGAACGACTACTCCGGCAGGGTTGCCTCCGAAGAGTGTTTCTGTAAACGCATCTACAATATAGAATTTCATGTTGGCCCTCCTTTTGCTTGCAAATTCTAAAAATCAATGTGTTTGTATTCTTGTTATATATCCAAAGTATATTGCAAAATTAAGAATATATCAAGGAATATTTGCTAACCGCTTGCTATGGCAGAATAATATCTGACTGCCATACATGAAAATGCAATACTTTATTTTTGAGGTATGCCGTGATATAATAATACATAAATATAAGCAGAGTTAATTTAGGTATACGCCGTTTCTTTTGAAAACAAGAGGTGCTGTTATGGACGATAGATATTATTACAGAGTGCTTGGAATTACATTAAGCAATCCTACCGAACAACAGATTAAAAATGCTTACGAACAGCGAATGGCTAAGCTTAAGTCGGCTGATTACAGTGACGACAAAGAATATGCACATAAAAAAATGAAAGAAGCATCCGAAGCATACAGGAAACTCATAGGAGAGGCGCCGACATCTTCAGCAAACAACGGTTCGGGTAAAGTGACTTCTGACAGGCTGAAAGAAAAGGCCAAAGAATATAAGAAAGAGTGGATTGATGGCGTCGGAAAATTCAAGAACGACAGAGGAAAACCATCGTTAGCGGCTGTTATTGTAATCATTATAGCCGTTGCCGTCGTAGGAGGTATAATCAACGGGGTAATTGATGTCGTAAACAACAATAGTGACAGCAATGCCGGTTTTGTTGATTTTGACTTCGACGGAGATGTTGAAGTTGATGAAGCGGCTATAGATGAAATGGCGGTTTTGGGCAGCAATACAGATTACTACAGCGGAGTTGATTTTTCCAATGCAGCCGATTATTACGACGGCTCGGTGGATTGGGGTGAAGGCATCGGTGAATATGGAGAGGATAGAATCTTCAATGGCATATGCGGGATTCTTGAGCAGTTTGGAATAAATGATATAACAGGTTTCTTTGATTATATAACCGGGGAAACGGATTTTTATTCTGAGCGAGATGACTACGACTGTGCGTCTGCTTTGATTGCGTGGATGCAAGCTCCTGAATTTGAAATAATGGCAGGGGCAAGAGATTTGTATAATGAAAGACCTATACTTTCAATTAGTGAATATCTAAATTATCTTGAGAGGAGAATTGCTGAATCATATGAAGTTTACTACGGATAACAAAGTGCTTGACATAGCCCCGGTAAGATATTCGGCAGACGGATTGCTGATTCTTGACCAGACTAAGCTTCCGGGAGAAGAAGTTTACATAAAGATAGAAACGAAAGAAGATATTTGGGAAGCCATATATCACCTTAAGGTCAGAGGTGCGCCGGCTATAGGTGTAGCGGCAGCGTATGGATTATGTGTGGAAGCACAGCGTTATGACGGTGAATCTACGAGAGAATTTCGTGAATTTGTCCTTAAGGCATCGGAATATATAGAAAGCTCAAGACCGACAGCGGTAAACCTTTCGTGGGCGCTTAGGCGGGTATGTACCGTTCTGGATGAACAATTATCGACTGTGGAAGAATATAAGCAGGCGATGATTAAAGAAGCAAAAAAAATACACGAGGAAGATATAAATGCATGTAAGGCTATGGGAGAGTATGGTTTGTCGCTGTTAAAACCCGGTATGGGGATATTAACCCACTGCAATGCAGGAACTATAGCTACTTCGAAATACGGGACATGCCTTGCTCCTGTGTATTTGGGACATGAAAGAGGCTATGATTTCAAAGTTTTTGCAGATGAGACAAGGCCTCTCTTGCAAGGTGCGAGGCTTACATCGTGGGAGCTTTCCAAGGCAGGCATAGATGTAACTCTGATATGCGACAATATGGCAGCTACAGTTATGAAAAAGGGTTGGGTAGATGCAGTCGTGGTAGGATGTGACAGAATGGCCGCCAACGGCGATGGTGCGAACAAGATAGGAACTTCCGGCGTCGCAATCCTTGCAAAGGAATACAAAATACCGTTTTATATGTATGTTCCCACATCGACAATAGATATGTCTACTCCTACGGGAGACGATATTAACATAGAGTTTAGAAAAGGCGATGAGATATATAAGATGTGGTATAAGGAGCCTATGGCACCGGAGGGGGTAAAAACATATAATCCGGCATTTGATGTTACTGACCATAAGTATATAACAGCAGTTATTACAGAAAAGGGAATAGTCAGACCACCATATGATTTGAATTTGAAACTGCTGATGGAGAAATAGTGATGAAAGAAACACAAAAATCAGAGCAGAAAATGGGATTTATAGCACGGTATGCCAAAATAACCACAGTAATAGCAGTGGTTTTCGGAGCGACTTCGGGAGTGCTTGGGTCTCTTACTGCTGCAACCTCTATGGCTATAGGATTTTGGCGACTTGCCATTGCATTGCCGTTTTTTATAATACCTGTTGCTGTTAATGCTGATAAGAGGGCTAAATTAAAGGCAATCACCAAAAAAGATTATGGGTGGTGTTTTGTATCGGGGGCATTTCTTTTCGGACACTTTTTTTCGTGGTTCAATGCTGTCAAACTCACCAATATAGCGAGTGCTTCTGTATTAGCGGCGCTTCATCCTCTGGTTGTTCTTCTTGTAACAGTGTTTATATATCACAAAAAGGTGGGATTTAAATCAGTTGCGGCAATACTGGTGGCTTTGGCAGGCGGAGCTGTAATTGTTGGAGCAGGAGCAGAATCCTTTGCTGACGGAAGTCTTTCGGGAGATATATTCGCATTTTTGGCTGCTATATTTATGGGACTTTATTTTTCTGTTGGAGATAGCGTAAGAAAGAGAGTGGACGGAGGACTTTATGTACTTTTGGTGTTCTCTTCCTGCTGGATTTGTTTTGCCATAGGCTCAATAGTAACCGACACAAAACTTTTGGGATATGAACCTATGGACTATGTATACATAGCAGTTATGGCAGTGATGTGCCAGATAGGGGCGCATGCAGTATTTAATCTTTGTATAGGACATGTAAGTTCCCTTTATGTATCAACTTGGGAGGCCGGAGAACCTGTATTTGCAACATTGATGGCAATAGTTTTTCTGAGGCAGGTTCCGAAGACTTATGAAATAATAGGATGCGTTATAGTTGTATGTGCGCTCCTTTATTATAACAGGCAGGAGAGCAGGAATGAGTTATAAGGTAAAATTGCAGTCTTTTGAAGGGCCGTTTGACTTGCTTGTATATCTCATAGAAAATGCCCAGATGAGTATATACGATATAGAGATAAAAAGCATTACGAGTCAGTATCTTGAATATATAAAGGCAATGCAGGAGATGGATGTGGCAGTGGCAACGGAATTCATGGTGCTTGCATCGTCGCTTATTGAAATTAAGTCAAAGATGATATTGCCTCGCATAAACAAATCCGGAGAAAGCATAATTGAAGAAGACCCGAGGACAGAACTGGTGTCGAGGCTTCTTGAATACAAAAAGTTCAAAAAGGCTGCGGATGTTTTGAGACAGCAAGAAGAGAAAGAGGCGGGAATATTTGAAAAACCTAAGGAGGATATTTCCCAATACCTTGATAATCCGGACGAATATCTTAATCTTGATTTAAAACAGTTTGCGTCGGCATTTTCTTCTTTCCTTGAAAAGAAACAGCGTATAGAGGCGGTGCGTAAGCAGTATACCAAAGTACGAAGAGACAGAGCGACTACAGAAAACAGGATAGCATATATAGCCGAAAGAATTAGAGCGAAGATAGGGAAAATCTTTAATTTCCGTGATTTAATACCGGACAAAAAGGACAAGTACGATACTGTGGTGACATTTGTATCTATTCTTGAAATGGCTAAACAGAGGGTTATTAAGGTTGAACAGAAGACTATGTACGGCGATATTGAAGTAGAGTCGGGCGAGAGAATAAATGAAGGAGATATCAAATATGAGCAGTAAAAAGGCCATAAAATCTGCTTTTGAATCCATGATGTTTACATGGGGAGAACCTTTGCCTGCCAAAGTTGCGGCAGATGTGTTTAATATAAGCAAGCAGGAAGCCATTGAATATTTTACCGAGCTGCAAGAAGAGTATGAACAAGAGGGCAGGGGAATAGTAATCCGCAGAGTTAACCAATCGTTTCAGTTTGTGACAAGAGAAGAAAATGCGGATTATATAAGAAGCCTGTGTACACCGGTAAAAGTCAAGAAACTTTCACAGTCGGCTCTGGAGGTATTGGCGATAGTTGCATATAAACAGCCCGTTACAAAAGGCGAGATAGAAGCTATCAGAGGAATACGCTGCGACCGTGTTATGGAGGGGCTTATTAAAAAAGATTTGGTCTGTGAAAAAGGCAGAGCAGACACTGTCGGCAGACCGGTTCTTTATGGCACTACAGATACATTTTTGAGAAATTTCGGGTTTTCTTCAATAAAGGAACTTCCTGAAATAGAAGATATAGAATCAATAGCCGAAGATGCTGAGGCTGATATAGCGGCGGCAGATGACGGTCAGATAAAGATAGAAATATGATTTTAAAAGACCAAGCCTAAAGCAGGCAATCAGGAATATAACTCCCTAACAGCAGTAAAATGCTATAGGGAGTTTTTTTATGAAGAGAAGATACAAAATTATATTTGCATTGTGCCTGTGTATAGGGGCGCTTGGATGGTTTTCGGAGTTTTTCGGACCATCTGTGTATGTAGAAGAAGAGAAGGTATTAAAAGGGGAAGATTATATTAGTGTGACGGGAGACGGCGATAATTCGGCGCAAAAAGAAAATGTCTCCTCATCAGATGACAGAGGAGGTTCGCCGCCTGTAATTTCTGCCGAGGGGGCGATACTTACAGATGTAAAAACAGGAGAGGTGCTGTTTGAAAAAAATGCAGATAAAAAACTGTATCCTGCCAGCACGACAAAGATAATGACTGCAATGGTAGCGCTTGAAATTTTAGATGAAATAGATGCGGATCTTGACAGCATGGTGACAGTTCCTGCTGCCGCAGTCAATGCAGAGGGGTCATCTGTTTATCTAAAAGCAGGTGAAAAGATTTCTATGAGAGAGCTTATGTATGGAATGATGCTCCAGTCGGGTAATGATGCAGCTTTGACTGTGGCGATATGCTGCGGAGGTACGGAAGAAGAATTTATCAAAAGAATGAATATGAAAGCCTCTGAACTGGGATGTAGTTCAACGATGTTTAAAAACCCCAGCGGTCTGTTTGATGAGGGACATTACACTACTGCAAGGGATTTAGCCAAGATAAGCAGAGCCGCAATGGAAAGAAAGGAACTGCGTGAAATAGTAGGCAGTAAGGATTGGAAAAGCGAGGATACAAACAGGAATTTCCATAATAAGAATAAAACTATATTTCAATATGAGGGAGCTACCGGAATTAAAATAGGATATACCAAGGCTTCCGGAAGAACACTTGTCGCTTCGGCAAAGAGGGGAGAAAGAGAACTTATGGCTGTCGTGCTTAATGATTCAAATTGGTTTGCAGATGCATATGCAATGCTGGATTATGGGTTTTCCGCAGGGAGCGTCATGAGGTGATATGGAGGTGAATTTATGACATATATTTGTGCAGACAGAGGGAGTGAAAAATGTCCGTGCATATTGATGGAAGCCGGGCAATGTTATACATGCAGTATGATACAGACAGGAAAATGCAGCTGCAAATGGCAGGGGATATGTCCATATACAGAGTATAAGCAGGCCGGGGGTAAAACTAAGCCGGCATATCAAGGGCGGAATTTTATGGTAACGGAAAGAAGAGATTTTTCGCCTGTGCTGACAGTAGTCACCCTTAAAGTACCGTTTGCTTATGCTGTCAAGTGCAGGCAGCCGGGAAGCTTTGTGATGGTTGATTCATGCGGCTGGCAAGTGCCGCTGTCTGTAATGAACAGTTACATAGCAAAAGAAGAGTTTAACACCGAAGATTTTGGAGAAACAGGCCGCATTGCTCTTGCCGTCAATGCAGCCGGGCCTAAGACCATAGATTTACTTAAAAGGTGCAGCGTGGGGAGCGTATGGTCGCTTAGAGGACCGTATTTTTCCGGACTTTTGAGGAGAGAACTTTTCAACCCAAGAGCCATGTCTGTTGTGGTTGCAAAGGGAATGGCAGTCATGCCTATGATAAATATGAGACGGCAGATAGGGGAAAATCTGGCGGCCTTATATTTAGACAGTACCAAACTTCCCGATGAATTTAAAGAGGAATATCTTAAGGAGTTTGAGTATGAGGCGGTAAGTCTTGAAAGTGAAATAGAAGAGATAGCTGAGAAGGTAGCTCAAAGTCGTAAATTCTGCATAGAAACTACAGGAATCAAGCCGAATTTGATGTTGATGGTATCACCTTATTTTGAGGATATGTTGATAAAACAGATGAATATCGACTATAGTGAAATAATCACACCTAATCATGATAATATGTGCTGCGGAGAGGGTATATGCGGGGCATGTTCTCATACAGATAAAGACGGAATCACAGTAAGAAGCTGTAAGTGCTTTGACTTATAAAAAAACAGGCTCGAATAAAATTTCGAGCCTGTTATAAGACAATGAACGGTTATATCAGCAGCCCATAATTATGCCGCATCATCTAAATCCTCAAAACCTCCGGCCATAGTGTTTGCCAGATCATATATTCCACCGGTCAGAGCATTGGCAAGTTCGTCATCTTCTTGAACTTCCCAACCGTCGTCACCTTTTTTTAGTGTAACATCAACGGTGGTTTCATAAGATTTTTCTGCGCTTTTGAGAGCCTCTAACATGAGAGAGTCCATAAGAGCGTTGATATCGTCCTCTGAAAGGTTAGGGTCTGCAAGAGCCTGGCTGATGTAATCGGTAAGTACCTGAGTAAATATCTCGCCAAAAGGATAAGTGGTGATTGTAGCCTGTACAGTAGCAGTATCGCCATCTACCTTTTCTTCACCCAACTTATAGTCAAAGTCCAACATTTTTTCTACGAAAGCCTTGCCTGCTTCTTCACCAAATCCTTCATCCATGCCCTCTGCAAGTTCTTCCGGATTTGATTTTGCGTTTTCAAGATCTGCTTTGAGAGCGTCAGAAGGGGAATCCTTGCTGCAAGCAGTCATGCCGAAGCACATAATTAAGGCTAAAAGCACTACGATAAATTTTTTCATAAATATCTCCTCCTAAATATACCTATAAAGATTTTATACACTATTTTACGGAAGAAATCAATAATTAACATAAAGAATACAATTTAAATTTGTTTGTAAAGGAGAATGTTATGCCAAAGGTGGTAGTGATAGGCGGCGGTTGGGCAGGCGTAGCCGCAGCCGTAAGAGCTAAAAAATGCGGAGCGGAAGTTACAATAGTCGAGAAAACCGATCTTCTTTTGGGGTTGGGCAATGTAGGCGGAATAATGAGAAACAACGGCAGGTTTACGGCTGCCGAAGAAAATATAGCTTTGGGAGCCGGTGAATTGTTTGAAATAATTGATAAATGTTCGATTCACAAAAATATCTCCTTTCCCGGTCATGACCACGCTGACTTTTATGATGTGACCATGGTTGAGCCGGAGGTCAGAAAGCTTATGGATAAACTTAGAATAGAAGTCAGGTTTATGGATAGAGCCACTGATGTTGTAAAGGAAAATGGAGAACTTAAAGGAGTGAGGAGTGCATCGGGAGATGTGATATACGGCGATGCCTTTGTTGAGGCTACAGGTTCTGCCGGGCCTATGGGAAACTGTATGAGATACGGAAACGGTTGTTCCATGTGTATTTTGAGATGTCCATCATTCGGCCCAAGAGTGAGTATAACTGAAAAAATGGGCTTGGACGATTTGATGGCATTAAAAGCTGACGGAACGAGAGGTGCGTTCAGCGGTTCGTGTAAAATAGAAAAAAAGACACTGTCTAAAAAATTGCAGCGCAGGCTGGAAAAGGACGGATTTGCAGTTGTGCCACTGCCTGAGGATATGGTAAATAAAGAAAAATTATCAAAAAAGGTTTGCCGTCAGTATGCTCTTGATGCTTTTGCCGAAAATTTAATAATAATAGACACGGGCTGTGCTAAATTGATGAGTCCGTATTTTGAACTTGAAAAGCTGAGACAGGTAGACGGTTTTGAAAATGCAAGATTTATAGATCCGTATGCAGGTGGCAGGGGAAATTCTGTAAGATACATGTCTGTAGGTGTAAGAGATGAATATATGAGGGCCTGCGGAACAGATAATTTATTTTTGGGAGGCGAAAAGTCGGGCTTTTTCGTCGGGCATACGGAGGCTATTACAACAGGCTCTTTGGCAGGATATAATGCTGCCGAATATAGTGCAAAAAAACCGCTGCTTCGCCTACCTGATAGTCTTGCCGTTGGCGATTTGCTGAATTTTGCCAATGAGGCATTAAAGGAGGAAGACGGCCTTGACAGAAGATTTACTTTTGCCGGAGGGGAATACTTTGAGCGTATGAAAGGGAAAGGGCTGTATATTACGGAGCCAAAGCTGATAAGAAAAATAGTCGAGAGGGAAGGCCTGCTTGATATTTACAATAGGCCGAAAGCTATGATAAAATAATATAAATTCAAATATTGAGGGATAAACATGAGAATTAACAAATATATTGCGCAGGCAGGCATTGCCAGCAGAAGAAAAGCAGATGAACTTATAATAAACGGCAATGTAAAGGTGAACGGAGCTGTAATGAGAGAGCCGGGATATGATGTTGAAGAGGGCGATAAGGTTGAGGTAAACGGAAGAAGCGTAGATAATCACCAAGACAAAGTGTATCTTCTTGTCAACAAGCCTCTTAATATGATTACTGCCGCATCAGACGACAAGGATAGAGAGACAGTGATGGAAATAGTAAAAGATGTGGATGCAAGACTGTTTCCTGTGGGACGGCTTGACTATAATACTACCGGTGCATTGATTATGACCAATGACGGTGACATGAGTTATCGTGTAACTCATCCCAAACATGAAATGGATAAAACTTATAGAGCTTTGGTAAAAGGAGTGATTTCACCGGAAAAGGCGGCAAGGCTAAGGAACGGCGTTGACATAGGAGGATTTGTAACTTCAAGAGCTAAGGTTAAAATAATAAAAGGAAGCAAAAATTCGACATTAGTTGAGATTTCCATTCATGAGGGAAAGAACCGTCAGGTCAGAAAGATGTTTGCAGCAGTTGGGAATCCCGTTCAGACATTGGAAAGAATCGCCATAGGTGAGATAAGACTGGGCAGATTGAAACAGGGACATTATCGTAAATTGACAAAAGAAGAAATAGAATATCTTAAGAATTGTTGATAAAAATGACAAAAAGCTGCTTAGCGCAGTCTTTAAATAAGACTGCAATAAGCAGCTTTTTGCGTGGTGAAATCTTAACGAATGATTGTGCTACATATCTTCTAATCTTCCGTGTTTTTCGTATTCTGTAAGTCTGGCGATTTTGTTGTTGTCATCTACGAATACTACTTTGGGCTTGTTTGTTTTAACCTCTTCTGGAGTCATTTGAGCATAGCACATTATTATAATTTTATCCCCTTTTTGAACGCATCTTGCGGCAGCCCCGTTAAGACATATCATTCCGCTGCCTCTTTCACCTGCGATTGTGTATGTTTCAAATCGCATACCGTTGTTAATGTCTACGATTTGAACTTTTTCGTATTCAAGTATGCCGGCTGCTTCAAGCAAATCGACATCTACTGTAATACTTCCGACATAGTCGAGTTCAGCCTGAACGACTGTGGCCCGATGAATTTTTCCTTTTAACATATCTAACAGCATTTTGCTTTCCCCTTTCTGAATCAGCTTTTAAATATAAAATTGTCAATTAACCGGGTTTTGCCGATATAGACTGCCATTGCGATTAGAACCTCACCGGACATTTCCTCAACCGGCTCAATAGTATTTGCATCTACTGATTTTATGTAATCTATTTTTGCCAGAGGTTCTTCTTTAACTATTCGAGTCATTGCTTCTGTTATTTTTGAAGCGCTTTTCTCGCCGGATTCTGCCATGGAGAGTCCCAGTTTAATGGCTTTGCTCAAGGCGAGTGCGGCTTTTCGCTCCTCTTCGTTTAGATAAGTGTTTCTTGAACTCTTGGCAAGTCCGTCATCTTCTCTTATGATAGGACAGCCGATTATTTCTATATCAAAGTTTAAATCTCTGACCATTCTTTTGATTACGGCAAGTTGCTGTGCATCTTTTTGACCAAAGTAAGCTCTGTCAGGTGTAACGATATTGAAGAGTTTTGATACTACTGTGCATACTCCTCTGAAATGGATGGGTCTTGTCTTTCCACACAACTCTGATGTCAGATTTCCATACATGTCTACCATTGTGCATGCGTCTGAGAAATACATTTCAGACGGTTCAGGATGAAAAATCAGGTCCGCTCCTGCTTTGCGGCACACTTCCTCATCCCTTGCTATATCTCTTGGATAACTGTCAAGGTCTTCTCCTGCACCAAACTGAGTGGGATTGACAAAGTCACTTACAATTACACGGTCATTTTCGGCAGCGGCACGCTCGATAAGGCTTTGATGCCCCTCATGGAGAAATCCCATAGTTGGTACAAGTCCGACCGAAAGACCTTGGCTTTTCCATGCTTTGACACGATTTCGTACTTCCTGTACTGTTTTTACTGTTTCCATTGTCTACCTCTTAATATAATTTTTTTATTATCTCATCGTCTATTTTAAATGTGTGTTCTTCCGCAGGAAAAGCACCGGACTTTACTTCTTCGATATATTTTGAAAAGCCCTCTCTCATGACTGTGCCTGCATCGGCAAAATGTTTTACGAATTTTGGCTTGAAATCCGAGAAAAGAGCCAGCATGTCCTGATATACGAGAACCTGACCGTCGCAGCCTGCGCCTGCGCCTATGCCTATTGTCGGAATGTTTATTGACTTTGAAATCAGCTCCGCAAGCTTTGCCGGAACGCATTCAAGTACGAGGGCAAATGCTCCTGCTTCTTCCACTGCTTTTGCCTCATCTAAGAGTTTTTTTGCAGCTTCTTCGGATTTGCCCTGTACCTTAAAGCCTCCAAAAGCATTTATGGATTGAGGGGTGAGGCCAAGGTGTGCAACCACCGGAATGGATGCTTCTGTTATTGCTTTGATTTGAGGACAGACAGAAGCTCCTCCCTCTAATTTTACAGCGTTGCACCTGCTTTCTTTCATCAGTCTGCCGGCATTTACAACGGCGTCGTAAACAGAGGTTTGATATGACATGAATGGCATATCGGCAACGACCATTGCATTTTTTGCACCACGAGCCACGGCTTTTGTGTGATGAATCATATCTTCCATGGTAACTGAAAGGGTGTCTTCATAGCCTAACATTACCATGCCCAGTGAATCGCCTACCAAAAGCATATTTATGCCTGATTCGTCCATGAGCTTTGCTGTGGAATAATCATAGGCTGTGAGCATTGTTATTTTATCGTTATCTGTTTTCTGCTGTTTAATAGTTGCTACTGTGTTTTTCATTTTTGACTCCTTTTGATTTGATGATTCTGAGAAAATCTTTAACCATCGACTCCTTTAAGTGTCTGCACCATAGTATCGTAATTTCGTTCCGGATGCTTTGAGCTTGCTATACTGACAAGCCGTTCGGAAAGAATTTTATAAAGGGGGACAGTTTCAGGCATAAAATCGCTGAGTGACATAAGGTGGGAATTTACTGTAATATGGTCATTTCTTTCGATAGGCCCTGTAAGCGCCTTCTCCGTCCCCTGAGTGAGGATGCAGTTTAAGTTGTTCATCAATAAAGGTGAGAGTGCCTTGAGGGCGTCGCTGCGATTAAAGCCGCACTTTTCAAGCATTTCTGCGGATATATCTATTAGCGCAGTCATGTGGTTTGATGCTACTGCCGCCGCACAATGATAGAGAACTTTGACATGGGGGTCTATTGTTACTACCGGATTCCCAATATTTGAGAAACAGTCTGCGACTTGGCTGAGATTTTTTTTACTGCCCTCGATGGTGAAATATGTATTTTTCAGTGATTTATATGATTCATACTTGTCACTGAAAGCTTGAAGCGGATGAACCGAATAAGAGCAAGCGCCCAGTTCTTCGGCATTAAAAAAAGCGGTCGATGGAATCGAACCGCTGCAATGACATATATTTTTATTTTTTATCGGCAGATTGCGTATATGCTCCCATACTTCTGATATGGCGCCGTCGGGCACCGTGATAAAGAGCGTATCGCTTTCTTTTACAATGTCGGTTAAATTTGTGAAATGCTTTGTAGAGGTAAATTCAGCAGCCTGACGGGCGGATTTGGAACTGCGGCTGTAATAGCCTGTAACCTGTATGCCGTTTTCTGCGAGATATTTACCAAGCGAAAAGCCGACTTTGCCGGCTCCTATAAAACCTGCTTTCATATACATCACCTCCCGTATTTTGTAAAGAGGGACGCATAAAGGCAATCTCTTTTCTCAGTGCTGTTCTAATTGTTGATACAGCCCGAAAGTGTTGATAAAAAATATTAAATTTATATGTGGTACAGCTTGCTTCGAATGCTATCCGCATATTACTATAACACTTCAAAACATGTTTGTACAGAGAAATTTTGATTTTACAGTATGGGATGAGTAAGTTGACAGGAACAGCAGGGGAGAGTATGATGTGATATATAAATAACAAATATACGGTGGGCGCAATGCCTCGGATTCAAGATGAATTATTCAGCCGAGCCTATGATTGGCAAACCGATAGCAGACACGGCAAAGCGGCTTTGTATCAAAGGTATGAAAAGAGGTTCAATTTATGAAAAAATCAAATGATGACAAGAAACACCCTAATATATTGATTGTTGCTTTGCTTATTGGTATTGTACTTTTGATTATGACCTTGATAAGAAAAGCCTTTTCTTTAAATGATGAGCAGTATGTACTGCTGACAAGCGCTTTTTGTGGTTTATGTCTTGTCGCTTGCGTTGTAATGATTGCACTGCGAATAAAGAAAAAGGAATTTAAACTTTCGCTGAATAATATGCTGACCGTAGTAGCGGTGGTGCTGTTGTTTGCATCCATAGCATTCAGAGTGGTGAATATATTAAAATAAAGATTCTTGAGAATAAGGACATTGCCGAATGGCTATTGTTGCTACATGACTGTTGTTGGATGACGACTTTTGACGACAACTTTTGACAGGTTACGACTTGTTTAGACGAGCTTCGACAATCATTTGGTGGTTATTTCGCTTAAAATCATAAATTTAGCCAACGAGTCTTACAATGGGGTACAGTTCACAGTTTAACAGCTGGTGAAACAGACACGGTGTATATAGTTGATATGGTTAAATAAGAGAAAGCTCGGTTAATAATGAAGAGGCGGCGTGTGCCGCCTCTTCCGATTATGATTATATGATGATGTTCCTGTACAAAATTTTACCGAGAACTAAAAAATAACAGGAAAGCCGTGGTTGAATGGCTTTCCTGTTATTTTAAAGATGTATTAGTAATTACCTTGTACTCAAATTTGTAGTCATATGATGGCGGTTTGGATTGAAAATTCAAACCGCCGTCTTATTTTTATTATCATATTAGGTAAAGCGCCGTCAACTCCTGCTGCTCGAACATCCCGCAGTGAGTTTTGGCGAATGAAACACATCGGCTCTGCCGTCGCCGCCCGGCGGCTCGCCAATCGCCGCAGTTCTGCTGCGCCGTCGATTTCAAGCCAATCGCAGACATAAGCTGCTCTTGGGAAATCTTGGCGAATGAAATACTCCGATTCTGGCTTCGCCGCCCGGCGGCTCGCCAATCATCGCAGTTCTGCTGCGCCGTCGATTTCAAGCCAATCGCAGACATAAGCCGCTCTTGGGAAATCTTGGCGAATGAAACACATCGGCTCTGCCGTCGCCTGCGGCTCGTCAATCGCCGTGTTGTTTCATTATTTTCTCTTTGATTCTTTAGGTGTTACGCAAGTTCCTGTTGCTCTTGCTACTACGATTGGTTCTTCTAAGAAGTCTGCTGCTGATGCGCTGATGTCAGGTCTTGCAGCGATAACCTTTCTTGCTTCAAAGCTCATCTTTCTTGAAGTGTTTCCGATTTTTGTGATTTCACCGTAAGCTTCGATGTAGTCACCTGCATATGTAGGTGCAAGGAATTCTACATTATCATATGCACAGAACAGACCTTCGTCTCCGTCGCATTTGATGAGGAGTTCAGTAGCAACATCACCAAAAAGGTGAACCATGTGAGCTCCGTCTACTAAATTTCCGCCATAATGAGCGTCCTTTGCGGACATTCTTAATCTCAGTGTTGAAGTAATTTTTTCTGCCATTTTTCTTTCTCCTTTTTATGTAAAATATAAAACCATAGAGTTATCTGAATTCACGAAATAATATATTGCAAAATGTGTGCCAATGAGTTATCATTGAAATTGACAAGAAAATGAACCGATTACGGTTCGTACAAACAAGAGGTGAACACAAAATGTCTGAAATATATGGAATAAAAAGAGTGCTTGAACCTAAGAATGTGCTCCCGACTTCGGCATGGAAACTTGACAATGGGCGCAATATATACCCCGATGAAATCAGAGTGTCTATAAAAAGAATACACCTTGAGGGAACAGGTTTCAAGCAGATTTGCACCGAATCCAACGATGATGAGAAAAAAATAAAGCAAAACATCATGGATATGGTGATAAGGCGAGGAAAGCTTCATAATCCCGTAACCGATACCGGCGGTTTGATAATGGGGACAGTGGAAGAAATCGGCAAAGAGTATACCAATCGTGCATCACTTGCTGTCGGCGATTTAGTTATATGTAATGCTTCGGCAGCTTCGATGCCATTATATATAGAAGAGATAACATCGGTAAATAAAGCGTTTAATCAGATTGAGGCAAAGGGATATGCCATAGTTCACAGCAGTCTTCCGGTAGTAAAAGCTCCTGACGATGTACCGGTCGATATGCTTATGTTTGCCTTTGACCAGTCAGGCACGCTTTACAGGCTTCATCAGCTTGTAAAGGGTAAAAAAAAGTTCTTGATTGTAGGCAACAGCATGTTGACAAATTTGTTATACGGTTATGTCATAAGAGATACTGTGGGAGAAAATTGTGAGATAACATGCCTCTTGGATAAAAGGGTGAACCTCAGACTTGCGGGAAAAGGAATGGACAGCTTGATAAGCAGTGTGTTTGACGAGGTGAACTTTCTTGATATTTTAAGACCTATGGAGTGTGTGGAAAAATTAGGAGGCGAATCATTATTTGACCTTTCGGTAAACTGTGCGGAAATACCGGGAGCGGAAACGGTCAATATACTTGCGACAAAACCGGGAGGCACAGTTCTTTTTGCAAACTTGATAAATAATCTGAACATAGCTCTTTATATAACTGAATCTATTTCCAAGAACTTAGAAGTCAGGAGTGCTGAAGGGTATCTGGAAGAGTACGATGAATTTGATGTGGATATAGTCAGAAAAATGGCTAATTACCTTGAAGATGCAGAGTTTATAGAGGAAAGACATGTTGAGCCGGACGAAGAAGATCATCCTTACAATCGTGTCTTGATGGGAAAAAGTCAGGCGGAAGATTTTGTTTTTAGAAGCAAGGCTATGCAAAGCGTTTTGGAAAATATAATTAAAATTTCAAAGTACGACTGCAATGTGATTATTTTCGGAGATACCGGTGTCGGAAAAGAAAAAGTCGCAAATATAATACAAAAAAACAGCGACAGAAAGATGCAGGCTTTTGTAAAAATCAATTGCGGCGCTATTTCTCCCAACTTGATAGAATCTGAGTTTTTCGGCTATGAAAAAGGGTCTTTTACAGGAGCAAATGCAGGCGGTAAAAAAGGATATTTTGAGCTTGCAAATAACGGAGTTATTTTTCTTGATGAAATAGGAGAACTTCCCCTTGAAATGCAGGCCAAGCTTTTACGAGCCATACAGGACGGAGAGTTTTACAGAGTTGGAGGAACTGCACCGGTCAAAACCAATGTCAGAATAATATCGGCAACTAACCGCAATCTTGAAAAATTCGTTGAGGAGGGTAAGTTCAGGAGAGATTTATATTACAGACTGAATGTGGTACCTATCAAGATACCTCCTCTTGCGGAACGCCCGGAAGATATACCTGCGCTTATCAATTATTTTTTGCTCAAATATGGTGAAAAATTCGGGTTGAAGCGTGGAATGGCAGATAGCGCAGTTGAGTATTTGCAGCAGCAGCAATGGCCGGGAAACATAAGAGAACTTGAAAACACCGTTCAGCGACTTATGATTTCCGCAAAGGGAGAAGATATAACTTTGATAGATGTTATGCATGAAACCCATCCGGAATTGTTTGGAACGGGAATTTTAGACAGTCGGGTAGATAGTGGAGAAGGGGAAATTGATTTGCAAAGCGCTGTCGAAGAGTATGAAAAAAATATTATAAAATATGCATGTGAAAAATACGGCTCAACAAGAAAAGCGGCGTCTGCAATAGGAATAAGCCAAACCCAGCTTGTGAGAAAGAAGAAAAAATATAATATAGAATAGTTTAAAATGATGTGAACACAAATTGGCTCACATCATTTTTGCGTGAAACGAAAACGGTTCAAAAATAAGTCGGATATGATTATCAACACATACGACATAATTTGACAAGTTATGTTAAATGCAGATTTGGAGAAGTTATTTGCAAATGACAAATTGTTGGCATAAATTTTGCTTCTATAAGAAATGGCATAAATTTTAATATAAAGGAGATAAGGTATATGGAATTCAAAAAAGGAGACATTTACGGAACACATCGTGTAATTGAACCAAAAGGAGTGCTGCCACAGCCGGCAGATGTTGTTGATAATAATATGGAAATTTTCGACAACGAAGTGCTGATCGATGTACACACTTTGAACATAGATTCTGCTTCATTTACTGAAATCGAAAGAAGAGCAGGCGGCGACACAGCTGAAATAGAAAAAATCATTCTTAATATCGTAGAAACTACAGGAAAGCACAAGAATCCTTGGACAGGTTCCGGCGGAATGCTCATAGGTAAAGTTGCTCAGGTAGGCCCTAATTATGTAGGAGACCTTAAAAAAGGCGACAAAATTGCTACATTAGTATCTCTGTCACTGACACCACTGCGTATAGATGAGATTCTTGAAATCAGACCTGACATTGACCAGGTTGACATTAAGGGACAGGCTATCTTGTTCCAGAGCGGTATTTACGCAAAACTGCCTAAAGATATACCACAGACTTTGGCTCTTTCCGTACTTGATGTAGCAGGAGCACCTGCACAGACAGCTAAAATCTGCAAGCCGGGAGATACAGTTGTAGTACTGGGCGGCGGCGGAAAATCCGGAATACTTTGCTGCTGGCAGGCTAAGAAGCAGGTTGGAGTAAACGGAACTGTAATCTGTGTTGACGGATTTAAAAAGTCAATAAACAGAGCTATGTCCGTAGGAGTTGCAGACGAATACACAGTTCTGAATGCAACTGATGCAATGGCTATGTATGAAGAAATTTACGACTTGACAGACGGAAAAATGGCAGATGTGGTAATCAATGTAGTAAACATTCCTAATACAGAAATGGCGTCAATTATGGCAGCTAAGGACAATGGCCTTGTTTACTTCTTCTCAATGGCAACAAGCTTCACAAAGGCAGCTTTAGGAGCAGAAGGTGTGGGAAAAGATGTACAGATGCTCATAGGAAACGGTTATACAAAAGGCCATGCAGATGTAGCGCTTCAGATTTTGAGAGAAGACGAAAGAATCAGAAATCTGTTTGCACAGCTTTATGCATAATTTTGTATTTTGTATTCATAAAACAATTTGCGATTTCCTATGGAAAAAAAGAACGTTTTGATATATAATTAACACGGCAACTTATGTTCGAAACTCTTTCGGGCGTAAAATTATAAAAAACATTTTTCGAGGAGGAAAAATAAAATGAAAAAAGGATGCCCTTATGGTACACACAGAGTAATTTCTCCAAAGGGAGTATTACCGCAGCCGGCAGATGTTATTGACAACACTATGGAAATCTATGATAACGAAGTTCTGATTGATGTTAAGACTCTTAATGTTGACTCTGCTTCCTTCACCGAAATCGTAAGAAGATCTTGTGACGGTAAGAAACCGGCAGATATCGAAAACTCTCCTGAAGATCAGGAAAAAGTTAAGAAGACAATGCTGGACATCGTTGCTAAGGCAGGTAAGCACAAGAATCCTTGGACAGGTTCCGGCGGAATGCTCATAGGTACAGTTAAGGAAATCGGCCCTGCATATGTTGGCGACTTAAAGGTTGGTGACAAGATTGCTACTTTAGTATCACTTTCACTGACTCCATTAGTAATAGAAGAAATATTGGAAATGAGACCTGCTATCGACCAGGTTGACATCAAGGGTCAGGCTATCCTGTTCCAGAGCGGTATTTATGCAGTTCTTCCTGATGATATGCCGGAAGGTCTTGCTCTTTCTGCACTTGATGTAGCAGGAGCTCCTGCACAGGCAGCAAAGCTTGTTCAGTCAGGCATGAAAGTTCTTATCATCGGAGGCGGCGGCAAGTCCGGTCTTCTCTGCTTATATGAAGCAAAGAAGAGAGCAGGAGTTACAGGCCTCGTAGTATGTGCAGCAGGTTCACAGAAATCCGAAGACAGAGCAAGAAAGTTAGACCTGGCAGACGAATACTTCCACCTGGATGCTACAGATGCAGTTGGAATGTACAACAAGGCTATGGAATTAACTAACGGCGAACTGTTCGATGTAGTAATCAACTGTGTAAACATTGAAAACACAGAAATGGCTTCAATCCTTGCTTGTAAGGATGAGGGTACTGTTTACTTCTTCTCAATGGCAACAAGCTTCACAAAGGCAGCTTTAGGAGCAGAAGGTGTGGGCAAAGATGTAAACATGATCATCGGAAATGGTTACACAAAGGGCCACGCAGCAATTACACTTCAGGTTCTCAGAGAACACGAAGGCTTAAGAGAATTATTCAGAGAAATGTATTCCTAAAAAACAAAGTTAGTTGAATCGTGTGCGGCCGGCAGGGCATGGGCTGTGCTGCCGCAGCGATTTAATCTTGCACATGTTTCATTGTGCAAATATTAAAAAGAAAAAATCCCAAAATTTAATTTGAAGGAGATTAAAATGGCAATTAGAAATTGGAAAGACATCCCTTTGTTCAAAGATGTTACAGATGAACAGTGGAATGACTGGCATTGGCAGGTTGAACACAGACTGTCAACAGTAGAAGAAATCGCTCAGGTTGTTAATCTGACTGAACAGGAAAGAGCTGATATCGAAAAGGTTATCGGCGGATTCAGAGTAGGAATCACTCCTTACTATGCTTCCCTGATGGATCCTGATGATCCAAGAGATCCGGTAAGAATGCAGGCTGTTCCTACACTGGCAGAAATGCACAGATCAGAAGCAGACGACCTTGACCCTCTGCACGAAGATGCAGACTCCCCTGCTCCCGGATTAACTCACAGATATCCGGACAGAGTTCTCTTCTTAATCACTGACCAGTGCTCAATGTATTGCAGACACTGCACAAGAAGAAGACTTGCAGGTGAAACTGACGGAGCAAGATCAAGAGAAGATATCGATGCATGTATCGATTATATCAGAAAGACTCCTCAGGTTAGAGACGTCCTTCTGTCAGGCGGAGACGCTCTTCTGGTTGAAGATGATACTCTTGAATACATCATCAGCGAACTGAGGAAGATTGACCATGTTGAAATCGTAAGAATCGGTTCAAGAACTCCTGTCGTAATGCCTATGAGAATTACTGACAAGCTGGTTAACATGCTGAAGAAGTATCACCCAATCTGGCTCAATACTCACTTTAACCACCCTAAGGAAATCACACCTGATGCAATCGAAGCTTGCAGAAAGATGGCTGACGCAGGTATTCCACTCGGAAACCAGTCCGTACTCTTAAGAGGTGTAAATGATTGTAAGCACATCATGAGAGAATTGGTACAGTTACTGGTTAAGAACAGAGTAAGACCTTACTACATCTACATCTGCGATCTGTCAATGGGTATCGAACACTTCAGAACTCCTGTATCAAAGGGTATCGAAATCATCGAAGGACTCAGAGGACATACTTCAGGATATGCAGTTCCTACATTCGTAGTAGACGCTCCTGGCGGCGGCGGAAAGACTCCGGTTATGCCTCAGTATGTAATTTCTCAGACTCCGCATAAGGTTATCCTGAGAAACTACGAAGGTATCATCACTACTTACACTGAACCGCAGCTTCCTGATCTTCCTTGCACATGCGATTACTGCACAGGCAAGAAGACTTACAAATATCAGGGTGTTTCAGCTCTGGGAGAAGGTCCTGAAATCAGAACCATCGAACCTGCACACCTTGCAAGACACGAAAGAAATCAGCACTAATCTTTCAAGGCTTGAAAATAAAATTTTGCCTATGGGGAGAACATTATGTCTCCCCATAGGTATGAAAGAGGATACATAAAAATGGGGCTTTTATATGACCTGTCAACTAAATATAAAACCATTTCGATAGTGGGAATGGCAAAAAATGCCGGAAAAACCACGGCCCTTAATTATCTTATAGAAGAAGCTATCGATGAGGGAATAATTTTGGGGGTTACTTCCACCGGAAGGGACGGAGAGTCTCAGGACCTTGTAACCGGCACCGAAAAACCCAGAGTATATCTTGATCAGGATATGATTGTGGCAGTGCCTACACTCCTTTATGACCTTGCTGATGCAGGCTTGGAAGTAATAAAAAAGACCAACTATTCAACTGCAATAGGCTCATTGCTTATATGCAGAGTTAAAGAAGCCGGCTATGTACAGATTGCAGGTCCGGTAATAAATGCAGAACAAAAAAAATTATGTGATGAAATGATTGACCTTGGATGTCAATTGATTCTGATTGATGGGGCAATTGACAGAAAATCCATTGCTTCACCTGATACATCCGAGGCAATAATATTATCTACGGGTGCTGTTCTTTCGAGAAAGATGAACAAAGTCATCGAGGAAACAGCCCATACGGTAAATCTCTATATGACGCCGGAACTTGAAGACGGTATTATAAGAGAATCTATAGAAAATAATAACTTTGATGACAAGATTATGCTCCTTAATGATAAAGGCGAAGTTAAAAAGATGGATTTAGTAACGGGACTTGGTTCATCGTCTGAAATTAACAGCGCCATTGAGGAGGATACTAAATATATATATATTCCGGGGGCCTTTACTAAGAGTGTTATTTCCAATATATCTCTAAAAAAACTTAAACAAGTTGAGTTTGTCCTGAAAGATCCGACAAAGATATTTGTCAATATAATGGACTGGGGTATATTCAGAAAAAAGGGTCTTAGAATAAAGGTTTTGAAAAACATTGATATTGCAGCTATAACTGTAAATCCTTGGGCTCCGGCAGGATATACATTTGACAATAGGCTTCTGCTTGAAGAAATGCAGAAAGCAATACCTGATATTCCTATTATAGATGTAAGGATGTAGTTATGATACAAGGCAAGAACAGAAGATTAGCAAATGAAAAAACCAGAAAAGAAACCGGTCTTGAATATGTAATGAATCACCTTGATCTTAATACTCCTTTCGGCAAAGCAAAGCGCAAGGAGATAAAGCCTTACTATCCGGGTGAAGAAGAGGAACTTCGCAGAGAACTTGATCGTGTTGAACATATGGTTGCATTTATAAAGCAGAATAAGGCTTTAACCGATAAAATCAAAGAAGTATTTATGGAAGTAAAGGATACTTCCCTTACAGTTCAAAACAGCGGTTCCACCACTCTTTCGACTGTAGAGCTTTTTGATATAAAATCTTTGCTTCTTCAGATGAGACAAATTCGTAAGCTCACCATAGAGCATGAAATAGGCGATTATAAAGGTTGTCATTGCGTTGCTGAATATGCAAAAGAAAACAAAATGCCTGAAGCTGAAGAAGAATATAAAGCTGCCGAGGGAGAACCGTTAGTTGAAACTGTTCCCGAAGAGTATTTTCTTGAAGATACAGAGGAACTTTTAGATGCCCTTGATCCTCGTGGGGACAGGCTGAACACCTTTTATATCTATGATGAATTCAGCCCGTTATTGGGAGAATACAGAAAAAAGAAAAGAAAAATTGAGCTTTTCATAAGAAAAGAGCAGAAGAAAAAGAGAGAAGATTTGAGAAAAGAGCATGGAGTGATGCTTACTCCCAAATTTGATATTGTAGTCGCAAAATCCCATCCGGATTTTGAGAAAATAAAGAATCTTGAAGAACTTGAGATTACAGATCAGGACTACATGAGCATAACCATGCAGCTCAGACCTACAGAAGAAATTTATAAAGCAATGGCTGAAATTGAGCAAATCAATTCAGATATAGAGGTCGAAGAAGAGAGAATCAGGAATGTTTTATCTCGAAAGATTTCACAAAAGGCCGGTGTGATTTCGGAGAATTGTGACAAAATAGGAAAACTTGATTTGGCACTTGCCAGAGCAGACTATGCTATAGTACATAATCTCACGAAACCTGAAATCACAGATGAACATATAGTTGAATTTGAAGACGGCAGAAACATACAGGTCGAGGATATAATCAAGGCTAAAGGAAAAGACTACTGTCCGGTATCCTTGTCGCTGAAAGATGGGGTTACTCTTATTACCGGAGCCAATATGGGAGGCAAAACAGTATCCCTTAAGCTTGCCGGCCAGGTGCCGATATTGGCGCAGTATGGGTTCTTTGTCCCGGCTGTAAATGCAAGAGTCGGACTTTCAAATTATATGCAGATTCTAATCGGAGACTCACAGTCAGTAGAAAGAGGTCTGTCCAGCTTCGGTTCGGAGATGGAAGAATTAAAAGAGATATTGGATAAAGGACAAGACCGTAGCCTCATTCTTATAGATGAGATTGCATCGGGAACCAACCCGACAGAGGGAACGGCTTTGACTAAAAGTCTTGTTGATTATCTAATAGAAAAACCGTATATTTCCCTTATAACGACGCATTTTGAATCTGTAACTGAGCGTGAAGGTGTTGTAAATATGCAGGTGAGAGGACTTGCCGATTGCAATTTTGCATCACTGAAAAGCGAAATACAGAGAGCAAATCGCCGTGAAAGGATAAATATAATATCGAAATACATGGACTATCGTCTGTGCAGAGTAGAAAACGAAACGCAAGTACCCAAAGATGCTCTAAGGATAGCTGCTATGTTAGGACTTGACAAAGCAATTATCGACGGAGCGAAAAAATATATCAGATAAGGAGAAAAAGGATGAAAAGCAAACTAAACCTTGATCCAAAGGTTGTTGACAGTGCGCGTCAGCATGCTGCAAACATCGCTCATGACATGCAGGAGTTCATTGAGCGCCACACAACTGTATCAACAGAAAGAACAATCGTAAGACTTTTGGGCATTGACGGTGTTGATGATGTTGATACACCGCTTCCAAATGTTGTTGTCGATCAGTTAAAGGAAGCAGGTGCTCTGCCTACAGGTGCAGCCTACTGGATTGGAAACGCAATTGTTCAGACAGGTAAAGAACCGCAGGAAATTGCTGAAGAAATGTCAGCAGGAAAGTTAGATATTACAAAGCTTCCTACATGTACAATGGAAGAAGCTGCCGCTGCTCTTCAGCCTGCAATCAAAAAGACTTTTGAAAGAATCGACATGCAGAAAGCTAAGCGCGCCGAATGTCTCAAGACTATCGGCGAGGGTCCGGAACCGTATATCTATGTTATCGTAGCTACAGGTAACATCTATGAAGACGTTGTTCAGGCTCAGGCAGCTGTTAGACAGGGAGCTGACATTATTGCTGTAATCAGAACTACTGCTCAGTCACTTTTAGACTATGTTCCTTACGGCCCTACTACTGAAGGTTTCGGTGGAACATATGCTACTCAGGAAAACTTCAGAATCATGAGAAAAGCTCTTGATGAAGTAGGTGAAGAAGTTGGCAGATATATCAGACTTTGTAACTATTCATCAGGAATGTGTATGCCTGAAATCGCAGCAATGGGAGCTCTGGAAAGACTTGATGTAATGCTTAATGACGCTATTTACGGAATCCTTTTCAGAGATATCAATATGCAGAGAACTCTTGTTGACCAGTTCATGTCAAGAGTTATCATAGGATACTGCGGAATCATCTTTAACTCAGGAGAAGATAATTATCTGACTACAGATGATGCTATCGAAGCAGCGCATACTGTAACTGCATCACAGTTTATCAACGAACAGTTTGCAGTGCTTGCAAATATTCCTGAAGAGCAGATGGGTCTGGGACACGCATTTGAAATGGATCCTAACACAGAAGACGGATTCCTTCTTGAACTTGCACAGGCTCAGATGGCAAGAGAAATCTTCCCTAAGGCAAGACTTAAATACATGCCGCCTACAAAGTTTATGACAGGAAATATATTCAGAGGTCATCTCCAGGATGCATTGTTTAACCTGGTAACAGTATGGACCAATCAGTCACTGCTGTTAACCGGAATGTTGACAGAAGCAATTCATACTCCTTTCATGCAGGACAGATATCTTGCTATAGAAAACGCAAAATATATCTTCAACAATTGCAGACATATAGGAGATGAAATTGAATTCAAAGAGGGCGGAATCATCCAGAGCCGTGCTCAGGAAGTTTTAGATAAAGCTGATAAACTCCTTGCAGAAGTTGAAAAAGAAGGTCTTTTCTCAACTATCGAAAAAGGTATATTCGGCGGCGTAAAGCGTCCTTTCGATGGCGGACACGGTCTGGAAGGCGTTTGCAGTAAGGGTGAAAACTACTTCAACCCATTCATTCCACTGTTTATGGATCATGAGTAAGGAGGTACGAAAGCAATGACAGAAAATAAGACAGCTACCACTCAGGTAGATTTAACATGCGTTAAACCGTATGGTGACGCTTTAAATGATGGTAAAGTTCAGCTTTCATTTACTCTTCCGGTGCCTTACGGCGAAGAGGCAGAAGAATGTGCAAAACAGTATGCAAAGAAACTTGGATTAGATGAACCAAATGTGGCATATTATTGCGAACTTACAAAGGGATATACATTCTTCAATGTTTATGGTTCAGCTCAGGCTACTATAGATTTCACAGCTATAAATGTTCCTAAGGTAGAGGGAATAGTTATGGACCGTGTGGAATGCGGAGACTGGATTGGTGAACATGTTGGCAGAGATATCGTAGTGGTAGGAGCATCTATAGAATCTGACGCTCATACTGTAGGTATCGACGCTATAATTCAGATGAAAGGATTCCACGGACATTTCGGTCTTGAGAGATTCAAGAATGTAGTTGCATACAACATGGGTTCACAGGTTCCATGTGAAAAGCTGATTGCAAAGGCTAAAGAAGTAAATGCTGATGCTATTTTGGTTTCACAGACTGTAACTCAGAAAGATATTCACATCAAGCAGCTGACTCAGATGATTGAGCTGGTTGAAGCAGAGGGTCTTCGTGACAAGATTATTATGACTTGCGGCGGACCGAGAATTTCTCACGAATTGGCTCAGGAACTGGGTTATGACGCAGGTTTTGGTCCTGGAAAATATGCTGAGCATGTTATGTCCTATGTTATGCAGGAAGTTGTTAAGAGAGGCTGGCAGGAGAAAGCTGACATTGCCGATCGTTAAAAACAAATGTACAGCAGGCACATTGACATTAAACTTAAATTGCAGTAGAGTATATATGTTGAATATATAAGCAAATTTTAAGAAAGGTGATATATGACATGATTAACAAAATAATGACTGCAGATGAAGCAGTTGCCGGCGTAAAAGACGGTATGACCATCATGGTGGGCGGATTCTTGGGAACAGGTTCTCCGGAAGTTTTAATGGATGCCCTGGTAAGAAAAGGCGTAAAGCATCTTACTGTAATTGCAAATGACGGTGGACTTGATGCAGGACAGCCTGCCGGCGAATTCGGTGGAAAAACTGCAAGAGGCGTTGGTAAGCTTCTGGAACACCACATGGTAGACCATATAATCGCTTCACACCTCGGCGTAAACCCTAAGCTTAACGAGCAGTTCGCTGAAGGAACTCTGAAATACACATTGGTTCCACAGGGAACTCTTGCAGAAAAGATCAGAGCAGCAGCTTATGGTCTTGGCGGAGTGCTGACTCCTACAGGAGTAGGTACACCTATGGAATCAGAAGTTGACGAACTGGGAAGAAAGAAAGAAGTTGTAGTAATAGACGGTAAAAAATATCTTCTTGAAATGCCGCTTCGTGCAGATTATTCTTTCATCAGAGCTTCTGTAGCTGATAAATTCGGTAACTACTATTGTACAAAAGCAACTAAGAACTTCAACTATGTAATGGCAGGCGCTTCTGATCACACTATCATAGCACCTGAAAAAATAGTTGAAATAGGCGAGATTGATCCTGATATGTTTGCAGTTGCAGGCGTACTGGTAGATGCTATTGCGGAAGGAGAAAAACCATGGCAGATTTAAAAGCAAGAATAGCAAAGAGATGTGCAAAAGAATTCAAAGACGGTGAATTCGCTAACTTGGGAATAGGTCTTCCTACAATGGTAGCAGACTACATTCCTGAAGACATCATGGTTACATTCCACTCCGAGAACGGATTCGCAGGAATCGACGCAATTGCCGATGAATCCAACTTAGATGTCGATATCATCAACTCAGGTGGTACTTATGTAACCGCAGTTGACAGAGTTAAATATTTCGATACAGCAGAGTCTTTCGGTCTCGTAAGAGGCGGACATGTAAGAGCTACTGTTTTGGGCGCTATGGAAGTTGCCGAAAACGGAGACCTTGCTAACTGGATCGTACCGGGCAAAAAAGTTGCAGGTATGGGCGGTGCTATGGACCTCTGCACAGGTTGCCCTGAAGTTATTATCGTAATGCTTCACACTCAGAAAGGTAACCCTAAAATCCTTAAGAAATGTACTCTTCCGCTTACAGCAGAAAAGTGTGTTTCCAAGATTATCACAGAAATGGGCGTAATGGAAGTCAGAGAAGACGGTATCTGGGTAGTAGAACTTCACCCTGATTACACTAAAGAAGACATCCAGGCAGCTACAGGCTGTGAACTTCACTTCGACCCTAACATGAAGGCAATGGAAGAAGACTAAAATGATTAAAAGACCTCCTGAGCAGGGTGGTAAAATAAGAAAATCAACAGAGGCGGCAGTGTGCCGCCTCTGTTTCATTTCTTAAAGCGCCATATTGTTATATAGGTTTATATGATATGTTTTCAAAAATGAGGCTATCTCCTTTACTCCACCTTTAACATTAAGACTATGCTAATATTGTAAAATAGGTATGATACGATATTGACAGCAACAGTAATATTTGTTAAAATTAAATCAAATAAACGGGGAGGAGGTTTTATAAGCTATTAACCAATTTAATATTTTGAAGAATGTTCAATAGAAAGGAGAGTATAAAATGAAAAGAAATTTAGTGTGTATGTTATTAGTAACCATAATGGTTGTGGCACCAACAGCAGTATTTGCAAGTGAAAATAATTATGTTATGGTCAGCGAAAATGTGAATAATGTTATTGAGTATTCTGAAAAAGATATAGTTAATAGTAGTAGATGGTATGTTCAAAATGTAAGCGTATATAAAGATAAACCATTTACAGAATATGATAAACCGAATGACCCTAAAAATTCAACAAAGATGGTTTCGGGTACAGAATCTAAAACAGCAGTATATCATGTTTATAGAGATGGTTCCGGAAGAAAAAATCATCAATACGATATATATACCATTAAATGGACAGGTTATCAAAAAACAAGAACTGGTAATTGGGTAGCTGTTCCGGGATATATAGATAGAGAGGAAAGGGTAATTGACAGGGGTCCGCTTCAGTCGTTTTTCTTAGATCTCTTTTTCTTAATAAAGCAGTAAAACATCAAGAATCTAAAAGGGGTGTTTCCCATGAAAAAGAAAAATTATATAATCGTTTTTGTTGTTCTTTTGGTTATCGTGGCTATGGTATTGATTATCAAAATAAATGATAGTAGGTTGACTGCTGCACATGAGGGTGATAGCATAAATATAAATGAGACCCAAGATGACGGCATTTCGCTGAGAGCAAGAGCAATCTACAGAAACGGGTATGCCGTGGAGTATATCTCAAAGGATGCAGACGCATGGGATAAAGAATTTGGAGACGGCGGTTTCGGCGCTAAGCCGGAATGCCCTGATGATATGGAATTGATAGAACATCTGTATTTCTTTGTGGAGCAGGAAAACGGAGAAAAGCTTCTTAAGAGAGAGGAGTTTGTTTATGGGTCGGACTCGAAAGAGATAAGCCTGTTCTTTTCGGATGACAGAGGAGAATGGCTAAACGAGGGACTTGGAATTAGTGGTCACAGTGAAAGCCGAATAGACGGTAAGCTGTTTTACATTTTCGGAGACAAGGACACAGGTTATTACGAAGCGGTAAACTGCTCTAAGAGCAACGGACTGTATTTCAACCTTGCAGTGCGTGGCTTTACGGAAGAAGAACTCATAGATATGATAGATGAACTGAGGCCTATAGGACAAAAAGAGTTGGTAAAAGCCGCTATAATCGTTGGAATTCAAA